>CAMCIN010000206.1 GCA_945874745.1 Akkermansia muciniphila
TGGACAAAGATGGCGTTCTGGTTACCGCGCACCTCAATATTGCGTTTGACGATGCGCTCGAAGAACTCGGGCTTTTGCCAGGGATTTTTAACGTTTGAATCAAGCGTCTTACGAATATTCTCCTTCTGTTTCCCGGGGTAGTCCGAATAGGTGTTCAAGAGGTCCACCATCTCGAATCCATGCGCAGCAGCCTCGCGGTAGTTCGTAGCGTTGTCACCGCCCGCCACATTCCAAAAAGCCCGCAACCCACCGCTCATCGGTACGCGGCGGATTGTGTCCCAGGATGGGGGCGTCAAGTTTACGGTGTCGCCAGTCGGGACTTTTTCCTGTGCTCCCAGGAGGGCTTGAGAACACAGCAGCAGCGTGGCAGATAGAATACGAAGCTTCACAGTAGTCATTGATCAAGGAAAGCGGCGAGGCAGGGCATCATAAGGATTTGGCAAGCGTCTGCAGCGTGTCGCGCTGGCGTTGCGTGACAAATGCCTTTGCACTCATCGCCTTTGCCTTGGCTGCGACGGGGTCTTTGGCGAGGGCGAGCACTGCCGGCACAATGCCGGAGATCTCGCTCGCCTCATCAAGGTTGAATAGCCACTCGCGCAGGCCAATATCCCTCCACATGATGCCTTTGCTGGTCTGCTCTTCCCAGCGGCAGACGATTGCGGGGATACCGTTGCCAATGCACATGATTGGACTGTGCATCTCTGCACCGAAGAGACCGGCGCTGCGTACGTAGGTACTCAGCGCTTCGTCGGTGAGCCAAAAGTCAGGACGCCAGACGACGCTCGCCTTCACGTCTTCTGGCAACTTGTCGAAGAGCATCTCCTTGCCAACAGACATTTGCGTCTCGTCCTCAGGACAGATGAGCACCTTCATAGTGGTCTGCCGGACGATTTCAACAATAGCCTGTCGCAGCGGCCCGAGGTCGTGCTCCTTCATCGCCTCGTTGCGCGCGTGCTTGGTTTCATCCAGGGGTGTCTTTCGTGTAGGTATCGTCCAGTAGGGCGTATAGCGCAGCCGTGGGATGCAGCAGAGGAAGCGGCCCTCTTCCAGCTTGTGCGCCTGAAGAAAAGCGGTCGCGCGGACATCATCGCGCAGGTCGGTGGCAAAGGCGCCATCAGGGCCGAATTCCATGACTGGGCAGGTGCACCCGAGTTTCTGGGCTTTCACCAGTGACTCGGAATCACGGAAGAACACAAACCGGGCTCCACTCATGATGGGAATGGATTGCTGAAACTTTTTCACCGCGTCAGGCTTCGCGGAGGCGGCATTGGGCGCATCGAAGGTGATGCCGTAAATGCCGTAGGGCTTGCCAGTCGCATCGCGCCATTTGACGATGTCTTGTGCCGCAACCAGGGACGGGCCTGAACCGTGCAAAAGGAAGTCGCACTCCTCGAATGCGGCCTTCAGCGCCGCGGGCGTCTGAATGATGCGGAGTTTCGGAAAGCGGGCGAGGAGCATCTCCCCCACCCCATTGCCTACACTGCTGGGCCAGAGCCGCACCTCAACTTCCGGTAAATGTTTTTCGAGCAATGCGAGCACGCCGGGAGTGTGTGCGATGTCCCCGATGTTCACCGTCTGCCAGGATGAGCGCAGCACGATATGACGTGGACGTGTCCCCTCCGCTGCGCCACAGCGCATGGCAGCAATGAGGGTGGTGGTTAAAAAGTGGCGTCGTGAAATGTCGCTGGAGCGTTGTGCGAGCATATCGGTTTGAAAGCGGCTTAGCGCAGGGCCTTGGCCTCGAGGTCTTCTTTGCCCACTCCTCGCTGCATCAGCGCTTTTAGATCATCGAGATACTTCTCATAAACGCCGCGTGGCGTGGTCGAATGTTGTTTGCACAGGCTGGCGGCCATGCCAAGCACCTCGCCCATCATCGCGGTGGTGCGCTGCACACGCACGGTCCCGAGTGCGATGTGCGTCACACTGATGTTACGGCCAGCCATCATCAGATTCATGATATTGCGCGAGTACAGGCAACGGTAGGGAATCGGGTAGGGTTGGATTTTGAACTGCCGGGCTTCGGATTGGAAAGCCTCGCAGGCGCACATTGGTTTCTCGGGGTAGTGAAGGTCAATGGTCCAGGTTGTGGTGACACTGGCATCGGGGAAGGGGCGAGCCTCCACGATGTCCTGCTGGCGCAAGAGCACATCACCGAGGAGGCGCCGGCTTTCCCGCTTGCCACCGATGTAGGCCACCCAGCGGAGCTTCTGCCGGGCGAACTCGTCTTTGAAGTTTGCGTGATTTTTCAGCGTGGCCCAGTTGCCGTAGACAACGCGCAGCCCGTAGTCGCGGATTTGTTCGATGTCGGTGATGTGATTGCGCATGGCTCCGGTTTCCCAGTCCCAATCACCGCGTTTCGTTTTGATGGCGCGCTCCGCGTCAAATTTGAGCGCCCATGGGCAGGAGGGGAATGTCGAAGGCTCCGGGGCTTCATCGGCGAACCATTGCACCGAGGTGCCCATGACCAGTTCATCCGCCTTTTCGGGTGCGAACTCTTCGCCATGCTCCTCCTTGCTCTCGCGGCCATACGCAGAATCTGCTCCTGCCAGTGCGCCGATGACACCGTCGCCCGTGCAGTCGGCGACGAGTGCAGCTCGAAATCGCAACCGCCTGCCGGTCTTGATGTCCTGCGCAAGAACGGCCGCGATGTGATTGCCCTCCATCTCCACACCGTTCGCACGTGTACTCAGATACAGCGTTAAATTTTTCTCCGCTCCAACGACGGCGAGCTTTCTTTCGTCCTCATAGTTGGTGGCCGGCCCGGCATTGTGAATCCGGCGCTGTGGCTCTTTCTCAAACAACGCCATGACCTCCTGACTGCGTGGCAGGCCGAGGGATTTTTTCGCCTGCTGAAGGCTCCAGTAACCCACGGGGCCGAGCTCTTCGAGAAGATTTCCGAGCCGCGGATACGGCATCTGATGAATAAGGCCGGACAAACCCACACGCACCTCGGTGCTGTTGTTCCCGCCCAGTACCGGGCGATCGTGAATGAACGCCACTTTGCAACCAAGTCGTGCCGCACTTACCGCCGCGCAGCATCCCGCTGCGCCACCGCCGACGACCACAAAATCGAAATGACCCGCCTCCTCGGGTTTCTCGGGCAAATTTTGGAGCGAGCGACGCAGCGCAACCAGCGTTGCCGGGTCATCTGAGGGTGGAGTCGTCGTAGACTCCGGCAAAAAAACCACTGCATCGCAACGACCTGCAAACCCGGTGAGGTCATGCAGTGCAATCTGCGCCGTCTTTGCAGAGATCTCTACCAAGCCGCCATCCTGCCAATGCCAGTCTGCGCCCTCATTGCCAAAAGTAACCGCCGCCGCCTTGCCATTCACGAGAACCTGAAAAATGCCCGGCGTCCCTTCCGCCCGCATGTCGGGATGGGTCTCTGACGTTTTCCACGGCGCTGCCCAATCCCGCGTGCGGACCCACAACCGGTACTTGCCCGTGTCCGGAAACGCGAGCGTCGTTATTGCATCCGCCACGGGCACGCCCATTCCATGCGCCAGCAAAAAAGCGGAGCCCATCACATCCATGCTTTGCTGGTCAACGACCCAGCCGCCGGGCTGCGCGAAGCCCTCAGCCTCCACCATCACGGCGCCTTGGGTCGCGGCGTGAATCTGCGTCAAGGGTGCCAGCGCAGCGAGCACGAGGAACGCCCACGCGGGCAGAATTCCGTAACAGGTCGCCAGGCACGAGTGGGCGGAAGAGAGCAAGGCGACGGCCTTTGAGATGGATTTCATGTGTTTGCAGAATACCCCGCCTCGACTTGATTTTCTCGACTGTAGTTTACAAATTTTCCTAATTTTCATTAGGTGCAGCCTAATAGCTATGAAACAGCCCGTACCGCGCCCGCCCAAACGACGGTACTTCAAGGAAGTCCGTTTCCGGCAAATCCGCGCCCTGGTAGAACTGTCGCGTCAGGGCAGCTTCACCTCTGCCGCCGCCTCGCTCGGTCTTGCCGTGCCGTCGGTGTGGCAGCAAGTCCGCGCTCTGGAGGACGAATACGGCGTACAGCTCGTCAGCTCGCATGGCCCGCAGCTTTCCCTCACCGAGGACGGCCAAAACCTGGTGGAAATCGCTACGCCGCTGGTCGAAGGATTCGATTCGCTGCGCGAGATCTTTGCCGACCGTCATCGCACCACGCCGCGCAGCCTGACTATCGTTGCACCCGCGCCGATGCTTCTCGGAGCCCTTCGCAAACCCATTGCCGCCTACCGTCAGAAATTCCCCGCCGTGAATCTGACACTGATTGACCGCCCCTCGCAGCTCGCCCGGGAGTTAATCGAAGCCGGTGGTGCCGACATCGCAATCCTCGGCCACGCCCAGGGTGATGAGCCTCTGTCGCAATTCAGTATGTGGACACTCGGTAGTTATCCATTCCAACTCATCTGCCCGGATGACCATCCACTGGCGACCGCGCCGCGCATTACTCTCGCGGACATCGTCCGGCATCCGCTCGTGCTAAGCGGCGAGCAATCCAGCTCGCACCGCCAGATCCGCCACATCTTCACCCAGGCCGGTCTTGGGGGCCGCATGAAAGTCACCACCACCGCGACCAACCGCGCACTGCTGCTCGACTATGTCGCGATCCGCCTCGGCATCACCCTCTGCACGAGCGCCAACGACGCCAAACTCCCTCGCCCCGGACCCGGCGAATGCCAACTGATGATGCGGAATCTGGCCGCCCTCTTCGGCCACGAAGAGGTGTTTTTGGTTCAGCGCAAAAATCGCTATGAATTGCCGCATGTCCAAGCATTCCGCGAATTGGTGCTGACGGGGATGACCAAGGACGGCCCCAAACGGTGACCCACCAGCGGTCTTTCATCCGCTTGCTCGATGTGATTTGGGTGGTGGCAACGGCCTTCACTGTGGGGCGATGGATGGGGTTTTCTTAACCTCGGAACCGTGAGATGCGGCAGACGCCTTCGGCTGAGGGCGAGGCCACTATCCCGACCAGTTTTTGGCTTATGATTGGTTTACCACCGCAGAGAGTTCCCTCTCAAGCGTGGCGTTCTGAACGAAAAAGAGGCGAGGGTGCACGTTCCGATGGATGGCTTTCTGGTAAAAAACCATCTACGGAAGTCTGAGTAATCTGTGGCTGACTGCCTGCTCTCCCCGGAATTTGCAGGGCCTTCTCTTCGCTGACTTTGAGGGAAATGGTCGCCATGGTATCGCCGTATTACAGACGGTCCCGAGTGTCAAAATGCCGAGGGCTCTCTGTTTTTGAAAATCTTCACCCGTTTCCGGACATCCGAGGAGACGGATTCCTCCCATCCGGGGCAAGGTGTCAGTGAGACATACGTTGGCCTTGTAACGGGCAACGCTGTTTTGTGTGTGTGTCTCTTTTTTCCGCGACGCAGGCTTCCTGCGGGCACCACTTGGCGGTAGGTTCCCGCCCTTTTCTATGGAACTTGAACGGATGCACCCAGGGCAGCGGATTGTCAGCAACTCGGAACCGGAGCTTGGCTTGGGTATTGTGATGAAGGCGGACGCGGCACGGGTGGAGGTTTTCTTTCCGGCAGCCGGGGAACAGCGGCAATACGCAGTGCGCAGCGCACCGTTGCGCCGCGTCCGTTTCAAGGAGGGCGACCGGTTGAAGCTCCATAGCGGCGAGCCGTTCGTGGTGGATGGGGTCGAGGAACGCGCCGGGCTGCTGGTCTATATTGCCGAGGGGCGGGAGGTGCCTGAGGCCCACCTTTCTGATACCATCAGCTTCAGCTCCCCGGAGGAACGGCTTCTGGCGGGGCAAACCGACGAACTTTACGCCTTTGAGCTCCGTGCCGAGGCGCTGCGGCAACGTGCCGAGCTTCTCCAAAACCCGGTGCGCGGCCTGCTTGGCGGCCGGGTGGACCTTCTGCCGCATCAGATGTTCATCGCTAGCGAGGTCACCAGCCGCAGGAATCCGCGGGTCTTGCTGGCGGACGAAGTCGGTCTGGGGAAGACCATCGAGGCCGGCCTCATCCTGCACCGGCTGCACCGGACGGGCCGCGCAGGACGCGTGCTGCTGCTGCTGCCCGAAACACTCGTGCACCAGTGGTTCGTCGAAATGTGGCGCCGCTTCAACCTGCTCTTTAGCCTGTTTGACGCCGACCGCTGCACGGCCATTGAAGTCAATCAGCCCGAGGCCAACCCCTTTCTGGACAGCCAACTGATCATCTGCAGCATCGCCTTTCTTGCAAACGACCCTGCGCGCAAACAACAGGCGGTGGCTGCCGGCTGGGACCTCCTTGTCGTCGACGAAGCCCACCACCTGCAATGGGCGCCCGACGCCCCCAGCCCCGAGTACGCCCTCGTCGAAAGCCTCGCCACAACCACCCCTGCCCTGCTGCTGCTCACCGCCACGCCCCAGCAACTCGGCCCCGAGGGCCACTTCGCCCGCCTGCGCCTGCTGGATCCGGCCCGCTATTCGGACTTGGAGACGTTTCTTCAGGAAGGCGAGCACTACGAAAAAGTCGCGGCTGCGGTCGGGCGCCTGTTTGAAGGCAAGCCGCCGTCAAAAGCCGACACCGCCCTCTTCGGCGCGAAATCCAAACGCATCCGCACCCTTTGCAAGCAGGCGCAAACCGGCGGTGCGCCCGAGCGCCAGGCCCTGATCAACGCCCTGCTGGACGCCTTCGGCACGGGCCGGGTGATGTTCCGCAATACGCGCGCCGCCCTTGCGGGCTTCCCCAAACGGGAGGCCCACCTCGCCAAGCTCAAGGCGACGGACGAAAAAGAGGCGGTGGCGGTTAAAGTCAAATGGCTGGCCGACTTTGTCCGGAAGAACCCGGAGCTCAAGACCCTCGTCATCTGCAAAAGCCAGCCACTGGCGGAACGGATCCACGCCGAACTGCTGCGCGAAATCAACGTTCGCTGCGGCCTCTTTCACGAGGGACTCACCCTCACCCAACGGGACCGGAACGCCGCCTTCTTTGCAGAGCCCGAAGGGGCGCGCCTCCTCATTTGCTCTGAGATCGGCAGCGAAGGGCGCAACTTTCAGTTCGCCCACGATCTGGTGCTCTTCGACCTGCCCGCCAATCCGGAACTTCTGGAACAAAGGATCGGACGGCTTGACCGCATCGGACAGACCTCCACCATCTCCATCCACGTCCCCTATTTGCCCGGCGGAGAAGAAGAGGTCTACGCCCGCTGGTATGCGGAAGGCCTCAATGCCTTTGAAGAAAACGTCCATGGCGCCATGGAGATTGCCTCGGCCCAGCAGGCCGAGCTGGTCGCCTTGTGCGAAGAGTTCAGCGCACCGAAACTCAAGGCGCTGCTCAAGCGCACCGTCGCCCTGCGCGCCCAGGTTGGGGTCCGGCTTAAGCAGGGCTACGACCGCCTGCTCGAGTGGAACTCCTGCCGCAAAGAGGAGGCCGAAACCGTGCTCGATAAAATCAGGCGGGCGGACGCAGACCCCGCCTTTGAAACCTTCTTTCTCAAGATGCTGGATTTCTTTGGCGCCGACGCCGACGACATGGGCGGCGGACACCGCTCCCACCAACTCCAGCCCGGTCCGCTTATGAAGGAACCCCTGCCCGGCCTTCCTGCCGAGGGCCTCTCGGTGACCTTCCAACGCGAACGCGCCCTTTTCCGGGAGGACGTGACCTTTGTGAATGCGGACCACCCGGTGGCGACCGGCACGCTCGACTCACTGCTGGGGGGCGACTTTGGCAATGCGGCCTTTGGCTCGTGGAAGGGCGCGGCAAAGGAATCGCTGGCGCTGGAGGTGTACTTGGTCGTCGAATGCGTGGCGCCGCCTGCGCTCCACGCGGACCGCTTTCTGCCGGCCACTCCGGTGCGGATTCTGGTAGACCACGAGCTGACCGACCTGACCGAGGCGCATCCTCCGGAGTCGATTCTTTTGGAAAAGGGCGACCTGGCGGCGCTACTGGACAAGGCGGTGGTGCGTAAAAAACTGGTCCCTGGCATGTTGGAAAAGGCTCAGGAGCTGGCAAAGGTGCGCATGCAGTCGCTGGTGGAGGCTGCTTCGGCCCAGATGCACAGCCTTTTGCAGAGCGAGATCAATCGCCTCGAG
>CAMCIN010000207.1 GCA_945874745.1 Akkermansia muciniphila
GTAACGCACCGCCACGTTGAAGGCGTCCCCCACTGCATCCAGCTTTGCCACGTTCCGCTGGCAGATGGCGTACATGTTTGCGTTTGGATGGAGTTGGTAGATCGGAATGAATTCCGCACCAAAACCAAGGCCCACGATCGCCACATTCACTTTCTTTTTAGACATAAACAGGAGGGGTTAAACGCTGCATCAAAAAGTCAGAGTGCCCGAACCCAGATCCGGACGCTCTGACAAGTTTTGTTAAAAATCAGACTCCCTCGGGGCGAGTCGGAGCCACGGGCTACTCGAGGCAGGCCGCTTCCTTGGTGCTGCGCACAAAAAGGCGTCCACCCGAGACCGCTGGAGTTGTCCAGCACTTGCCCTCCAACACCTTCTGGCGGCTGAGTTCCTTGTACGCGGCGGGCTCTGCAGCAAAGCGCACGACTTCACCAGCGTCCGATAGCGCCACAACCTCGCCGCCCATGAGCACAACGTGTCCGGGGCCGAAACCTTCCTTGGTCCACTTCACCTCACCCGTGGCAATGTTGACGCACTTGACCGGGCCCTTGCCGTATTCCTTGAATTGGAACATCCCATACATGTAGCCGTCCTTGACCACGGGGGTGCTCCAATGATTTGCGAGGGGCTGGTTGCCGGGCATCCGGTAGATCTCGGTGGCGGTAAGGCCCGTGCCGCCCTTGGCGATGCGCACAGCCCCCGCCCCCACGCCGTAACCGGCGGAGCAGTACACGATGTCGCCGCTGACCACGGGAGAGGCGGCCGTCGAAACCTTGTAGGGGAAGGTGTAGCGCCAGAGCTCCTTGCCCGTCTTGGGCTCGACCGAAAGCAAGCCGGACTGCAGGAAGAAAATCACCTGCCGCTGGCCGTGGATGGTGGCCGCGACCGGGGTGGCATGGGTGATTTTTTCGTCAAACGCCTTCCAGGCAATCTTGCCGGTGGCTGGCTCCACCGCGAGCAGCGACTGACCGGGGCCGCCGCCACCGACGAAAAGCAACCCGCCTTCGAGCAAGGGCGAAGCGGCGTTTTGCCACTTGAGGCTCTGGCCCTCGTGGTTCGCCTTGAGGTCCACCGTCCATTGAGGGCGTCCAGTGGTAACGTCAAAGGCACGGAGGGCCAGTTGGGAGGAAAGAACAAAAACGCTGTTTCCCGACACGAGCGGTGTGGAGCGTGGCCCGTCCCCGCCCTTGTTGTCGGCGGTACCGTCATCCCCTCCCCCGTCGAACTTGACGACACTCAGAGCAGCTGCCCACAACTCCTTCCCGCTCAGCGCGTCTTGAACGGTGAGAAACTCCTGCGGAGCACCGTCCTTTTCGCGCAAGGCAAGGGTGAATGCCCTGCCAGCGGCGACACTGTAGGAGCTAAAGCCTCCGCCGCTGGGAGTCTTCCAGACGGCTTTGAGACCAGCGGCGTTCCACTTGAGGGCTTCCGCAGAAACACCATCGCCCGAGGCGCCGCGGTACTGGGGCCAGTCGGCTGCGTGCAGGGCCAGAGGACTGGTGAGAAGGAGTGTAAGGAGGCTCTTTTTCATGGGGATCAATTTATGGAATGCAGGGGTGAAAATTCAGGGGAAACAGAGACAGGAACTAGGGTTGTTGGACGGTCCACTTCAAATCGTCAAATCGAATGGGAGTGCCCGAGTAGGGACTGCCCCAGACTGCGGCGCGGCCGGCAGCCAGGTCGCCTGCGACCTCCCAGCGCACTTGAGGCGCAGCAGGCCCATTTCCCTCCGCCCAGGCACGGCCCTCGATGACCCAGCCTGCGCCCTGCTTGAGAAGGGTCAATTTAAGAGAGGTCCACGCGCCCGACTGCCAGGCAAACGGGACTCCTACCAGAGGTTCGTCGCCCTTGTAGATCTCCAGCTGCCCCTTGCCGGGGCTCACCTGCAAGCGGTATCCGCCCGCACCCCGCAGGCTCAAACCAAAGGTCGGAAACTTCCGTCCCGTCTTGGTGCCGTAGAAACGGCCCGCCAAACTGCACGGTTCTGCACTCGCGGGCCCGAACAGCGCGCCAAAAGTGTCCAACGGGGAGCCGGGCAGCTCTAGAAAGTGAGCTGCACCTTCCACTCCCACCACAAATTCCCCTGCCAGGGCGAGAAACTCCTTTGGCATGGGGCCCGCCGGGAGTCCATCAAAGTTTTGCTCAAACAGGACGGTGTCTGCAGCTTGGGTGCTCCAAAGCATGCAGGCAGAGAGTGTTGTGGTAAGGATGAGTCGTTTCATTTTCCGATGCAAATTAGCTCTTCAGCGGTGCGCAACAGGATGTCGCCCCCCGAGAGTACAACCGATGAGCGGGTGGGCGAGCCTCCACCCATTTCCGCCGTGTGAACCACCTGCCCGGAAGCGGTGTCCACCACGACCACCGTACCCCGTTCGCTGATGCAGTAAATCCGTCCTTCCGCAGCAGTCGGCGAAGCCTTGAAGTTTTCTCGGACACCCAAGGAGACCTGCCACTTCTTTTCTCCTGTCTCGGGCTCGAGGGCGGTGAGCATCTGCTTGTCACCGTCCAGAACGTGTAGGAGGTTCTGGTACAGAACGGGGGTGCAGACATCCGGCGGAAACTCCTCAAACTTCCAAAGCGTGTGGGTCTCCGTGACGTCCCCGCTGCCGCCGCTCCGGACTCCGATGACTGGCACCCGCTTCGGCCCCGCGGCAATCGCGACGTCCTTATAAACAACGGGCGAGGGCACGATGCGCATCCACTCCCCCTTTTTCGGGTTGAAACCGCCGGCGCGCCAGAGTTCGGCTCCCGTTTCAAGCGTATGCCCCGTCAGGAAGTCTCCTCCGACAATCACCAGTTCCTTGCGGCCATTGAAAAGCAGGGGCATTGGGGTTGCGTAGCTTTCCTGGGATTCCCGACCGGCGTCGGTTGGCCGCAACACGCGCCAGACTGTCTTGCCGGTGGCCGCCTCCATGCACAAGAGGAAGGACTCCCGCTCCGCCTTGCCGTCAAGGGCGTGGGTGTAGTCCGGCGGCACCGGATCCCTTTGCAAAACCTGAAGATACAAGCGGCCCTCAAAAAGCAGCGGACTCGAGCCGTAGAGCCACATCAAAGAAAAGCGGCCAAACTCCGTTGCCAGATTTCTCTGCCACAGAATCTTGCCGTCGAAATCAAGCGCCACAAAGTCACCGGTTCCAAACAGGATGTAGACCGCCTTCCCGTCTGTGACCGGCGAGGGCGAGGCCATGTTGGGAGAGGTCTTGCCCTTCGTAGTATCTCCAGTGGAGAGCACCTTTTGCCAGAGGACCTTCCCGTCCCTGCGATTGAGGCACAAAAGGAGCAGGTCCTTCTCAGCATTGGGAGAGGAAACAAAAACCCTCTCGCCGGAAACAGCCGGGGTGGCGCCGCTAAATCCTGGAAGGGGCGTCTTCCAGCGCACCCCCTCGGCCGCGCTCCAACTCTTGAGAAAGCCCGTGTCGGGAGACGAACCAGAGAGGTCAGGACCACGCCACTGGGGCCAGTCTGCAGCACAGGCCACGAGAGACAAAGCACTCAGGCCGCAACAAAGGGCCAGACCAAGTGAGGGGAAATACGGAGGCATGGGGAGGGGAAACCTTAAGGAATAATCTCCGTCCCCGCCCTTTCTTGGAAGCGGAAACCACTGTTTGTCCTGGCGGGGCGCGCTCAAAAGCAAAAGCCAAGCCAGCCTGAGTCCTACCGATTCCTCAGCTTGGGGCGCTTACCGCCGGAGTCCATCTTGCGGTAAAGCGTGGCTGTGGATATCCCAAGCATCTGGGCCGCCCTGTCCCGAGCGCCCTCGTTCAATCGGATCGTCTCCTCAATAAAGAGGCGCTCCTGATCGGCTATAAACTCAGCCAGACTACGGCCCACCGGAAAGGCCGACCCGTCGGGATCAGGGACGGGGGCAACGACGGCCAGCTTCGCCCGTGGATGCGGCCCCCTGGCAGCCACGCTCTGCGCGTGCGTGCGACTCCCAAGAGGCACGCACCGGACCACATGCGGCGGCAGATCACTGACGCGAATCATCCCGGCCTCACACAGTGCGCAAGCCCGTTCCACTGCGTTCTCCAGTTCGCGCACATTGCCCGGCCAGAAGTACTTATTCAACGCAGCGGCGGCGAGGGGTTCGATGAGAGGCGACATGGAAGCCCCCGACGGGCGCGAATGTTTCTGGAGGAAATGTTCCACCAAAAGCGGGATGTCCTCCGAGCGCTCGCGCAAGGGCGGCACTTCCAAGGGAATGACGGCGAGCCGATAATAGAGGTCCTCTCGAAAAGCCCCGGTCCTTGTTTTCTCAAACAAGGGCTCGTTGGTCGCGGCGAGGACGCGCACATGAATGGGAATGCTCCGGTTATCCCCCACCCTGCGCAGAATCCGCTCCTGCAAAACGCGCAGAAGCTTGGTTTGGAGCAAGGGCGCCATGGAGTTGATCTCGTCCAGGAAAATGGTCCCTCCTTCAGCCTCCTCGAAGAGACCGATCTTGTCCTGCACTGCACCGGTGAAGGCGCCCTTTTTGTGCCCGAAGAGCTCGCTTTCGAGCAAGTTCTCAGGGAGCGCCGAACAGTTTACCGCCACAAAGGGCTTCCCCTGACGCGAAGAATTAAAATGGAGCGCCCTTGCCACCAACTCCTTGCCGGTGCCGCTTTCGCCGGCAATGAGGATCGTGGAGTCGGTGCTCGCGACCTTGTCAATAAGGCTAAAAAGCTCCTGCATCCTAGGCGCCTTGCCCACAATCCGGTCGAAGCGATCCACCGCAGGCGAAGGAAAAGACGAACCCGCGCTCTGTATCCCAATCAGCTCGACACAGACCGCCAATGCCCTGCGCACCGCCAGACGGAGATCCTCCACATTGAAGGGCTTGAGAATATAATCAAACGCTCCGGCACGCATCGCTTCGAGCGCTGACTCCAACTGCCGGCTGGCCGTGAGCAGAATCACTGGAATCCCCGGCAGGGTGAGCCGAGCCGCCCGGAGAATGTCCATCCCGTTGACCCCGCCCATGCGCAAGTCTGTCAGGATCAATTGGGGCGAATGCCCGAGCATGAAGTCCAAGGCCTTTTGCCCCGAAGCATAGGGAATCGGTGTGTGACCGTCCTCCTTACAGAGATCCGCGATGACCTGCACCATTGCAGGGTCATCATCAATTATGAGTATGCGTGCCATCCGGTCTGGGGGGTATCCGGCGAAAAAAAATCAAAGAGGCAGGATTTACTGCCCAATTACCGTTCTGCTTGCTTTTTTTATCAAAGAAAAGCCCAAAAAAGCGCTTTTAGGGGGCGCGTTCCTTCCTGCCCTGGTGTGCAAGCGGACCCAGCCCGTCCCTCGGCTGCACGGTTAGGGCTCAAACGCACCCACCGCTTTGATTCGACCGTTTCGCCATTCGAAAAGCTCAACGCTTACTGGGTAGGCGCTTTCCCTGTACGCAGCCCAAACCATCCCAGCGTATTGCGACGGATCGCGACCGTGCTGAGGAAAGACAAACGCCCGGTAGCGCGAGGGGACGGCAAGCAACAGCACCTCCCCGAGGGTGTCAGAAAAGCGGGCACCCAAGCCCGGAGCCAACACCGCGGAGGCCACCATCGGTTGCTCGCTGCTCAACTCTGCAAACTGAATCACCCGCCGTTTGTCTCTTTCGAAGCGCACGGAAACACCCGCTAAATCCCCTTCGGCCTTCCCCCTGGCGGCGGACTCGAAACCTCCCCAACTCAGGGCTAAAGTCGTCCATTGACTCCGCTCGAAGGGAACAAGCTGCGCGCCATCCCAAAAGCCTCCTGCAAACACCGTCCCCTGTGCTCCGGGCACCGGACCATGTACAGCGGGAGCCAGAAACTTGGCTTCAAACCAAACTCTCCAGGACGGCTCCTCCCCCGCCCTCCCCTTCAGGGGAGCGCAAAGCAGCAGCACGAGAACGCCGAAGGCTTGCCAACCCCCTGCCGAAGCGAAAGGCTGTTTGGGATGATTACGTTTCTGGAAGGCATCCTGGTAGAGGCTTACCCAACGCATGTGGTCCTGAATGTGCATGGGGTGGGCTATCACACTTTGATCCCACTCTCCAGTTACGACAAGATCCCGGAGGTTGGATCCCATTTCCGGTTGCTCACGCACATGCAAGTCCGGGAGGACGCCCACGTGCTTTTCGGCTTCGCCTCCGCGGCGGAAAGGGACCTGTTTCGGCTGCTCATTCACCACGTCTCAGGCATAGGCCCCAAGACCGCGCTGGACGTGCTCAGCGGCGTATCGGTCACGCATTTCAAAGCTGCGGTGGTTGCTGGGGACGTGAAGTCTCTCTCCCAAGTAAAAGGCATCGGCAAGAAGACGGCCGAACGCATCATCGTCGAGCTCAAGGACAAGGTGGGGGTTGCAGCAGCTTGGGAAGCGGCCTCCTCCACCCACGCTCCTGCACCTCGCGAGCAGGAAATGAACGACGCCATCCTTGCGCTCATCGCCCTCGGCTACAAACAGGTCGACGCGCTCAAAGCGGTCAAGGCCGCCACCGACGCCAGGCCCGGAGTGGAGATTCCCTCGGACGAACTCGTGCGTGAAGCACTCAAACGCCTCGCCTGATGCCCGAAGCCACCCAGGATGCGCCGCTGGCGCGGTTGCGGGATGCGCTTCCGGAATCCGGCCTGTTCGCCGGAAAAACCTGGCGCCTTTCTCCGCGTCCGTTCGCCCTCACTGCACACCTGCACCAGTCGCTGCAAGAACTGGGCGAGCGGCTCTGGCTCTTCCAACGCGCCTGCAACGATCTTTACGCGCTTTCGGCAGCGGGGCGCCAACCCGCCTGGGTGGCCGCCTTGCTGGACCTGGGTAAACCGCCCGAGCTTGTGGCCTTTGCCCGCGAGAAGAATTTCCGCCATCATCTTCCCCTGGTTCTCCGGCCCGACCTCGTCCTCACAGAAGACGGCTTTATTTTAAGCGAACTAGACTCGGTTCCCGGAGGCATAGGCCTCACTGCTTGGCTCAACCAAACCTATGCGGCACTGGGCTTCGAGGTTCTGGGCGGCGCCCTCTCGATGATTGAGCGCTTCGCCCAACTCGCTCCCCAAGGAGACATTCTCGTTTCCCGCGAAGCAGAAACCTACCGCCCGGAAATGGAGTGGCTGGCGGCCCGGACCGGCCAGCGTGTGTGCGATGCAGAGGACTACGGCACGCGCACAGACCAGCGCCCCAGCGCCTACCGGTTCTTCGAGCTTTTCGATCTGCCCAACATTCCTGGGATTGACGCACTCCAAGCGGCGATGCTTCTCGGGAAACAAACGGTCACTCCCCCCTTCAAACCGCAGCTCGAGGAAAAGCTCTGGTTTGCCCTCTTCTGGATGCGCCCGTTGCGGGAGTTTTGGAGGCGCACCCTCGGAGACAAACACTACGGTGCGCTGCAGAGAGTGCTCCCACGCACCTGGGTTCTCACCCCGGAGCCCCTGCCGCCCCACGCGGAAATTCCGGGGCTGGGCATCCACAAATTTGAAGAACTTGGAGATTTCAGCCAGAAGGAGCGGGAGCTGGTCCTCAAGGCGAGCGGCTTTTCCGAACGCGCTTGGGGGGCGCGGAGCGTCATCATCGGCTCGGACCACCCGCAGTCCGGTTGGAAGGATGCGGTGGCTGCCGCATTGAAAGCCTTCCCCACCTCACCCCACGTGCTGCAGCGCTTCCACAAGCCTGCTCTTATGCAGCACGTCGTCTACGACGAGGCAACGGATGCCGCCCTTCCCTTCCCCTGCAAGGTCCGGCTCTGTCCTTACTACTTTGTGCAAGACGACAAACCCGTCCTAAGCGGGGCGCTGGCCACCCTGTGCCCACCCGACAAAAAAATCCTGCACGGGATGCGCGACGCCCTCCTTCTGCCGGCGGGAATGCCGACCGCTGACTAGACGTCCGCAGAATCTGCGCGAGGTTCAGATGCCATGAGTTTCCGCCTGCAGCAGTGCCGTGCACGCCCCTCAAGCCGGGCTCCTCTCTTGGCTGCGCAGCACTCAGGCGCGAGCGACACCCGTTCAAACAGGCTTCCTTCCACACCCCTTCCC
>CAMCIN010000208.1 GCA_945874745.1 Akkermansia muciniphila
GTTCCATTGGCATCCTTGTTGCCGTAGGAGCCGATGGCTCCAGCAAAAGTACTTACCACACCAGCCGGGGTGATTTTTCGCACCGCGTGGAGGTCGACCAAAAAGACATTCCCGCTGGGATCCACAACAATTCCGACTGTGCGCCGAAACCTCGCACTGGCGCCGACTCCATCTGTTTCGCCATACTGTCCGGCCGCCCCGGCAAGCGTCGTGACCACGCCCGACTGCGTGACCTTCCGAATCGTCCAATTGCCAGAGTCAGCCACGTATATGATCCCAGTCCGGTCCACCGCGATTCCTCTTGGGCCATAGAACTGTGCGGCTGTGCCCGCCCCGTCCGCTGATCCGGCTTCCCCGCTTCCAGCGATCGTTGTGACGACCCCCGCCGGAGTAATTTTCCGAATGCGATGCCCGTCAGTGACAAACAGGTTGCCTGAGACATCCACCGCTAGCCCCCTCAGAGAGCTGAAGCGGGCTGCGCCGCCCGTGCCGTCGTTGTTGCCAGCGGTTCGCACTGTACCCGCTAAGGTACTGACCACGCCATCAGTGCTGATTTTCCGGATTACATTGTTCCCCTGGTCGGCGACATAAATCGCTCCGGAAACAGGATCGACGCATACATCTTCCGGAAAAAAAAACTGTGCGCTGTTGCGCGGCCCATCCTGGTAACCGATCCCGGTGGTGGGCCCGGCGAGGGTGGTCCAGGAATCAGCGGCGAGTTTGCCCGGGACAAGAGCAAGCAGACAGGCCAGCAGGCAGCCAAGCCAAAGCGGGAGCACCGGGCCGCGGAGACGACCGTTCTCAGGATAGGGGGAGTTCATCGAACACTAGGGGAAAACCCTAGAGAAAAAGGCTGAACGCTGAGGCAGCGGATGCAATCCTATTCTACAGGAATCCGGGCGTCATAACGCGCGGAGGGCACGAGTAGGATACGCCTCGGGCAACCCCGGATTTGGGGGTGGGAAGGGTGGTGGCGGACGTCCTGGCTGTTTGGACCGGCCTGGGGCGCCCTTGCAGGGCTGCGGTTCTTGGGGGGTACGGTTTCCCACGGCGTTGCCGTGGGCTGGCGGCTTGCCAACGCGGTGTCGTGAGCTTGGCTCGGGCTACCCCTGGCTGAGCGTTGCTTGGCCCCACTCGCGGAGGCCCACAAGCGCCCGGGGCGGTCCAACGTCCCACGGTGCGCAAATAAATGTCCGAAAAACCCGAATTCAGACCTTTAATCTAAAACAGATGGATTCCGAACCGACAGCCCCTCCGGAAAACCCGGAAGCCTACCTGAGGCAGCTCGCTCAACACGAACGCTGGTTGGCGACCTATGTCTACAGCTTGGTGGCTCATTCCTTTGACGCAGAGGACATTCTTCAGGAGGTCAAGCTTACCCTTTGGCGGCAGTTCGCAAAATTTCAGCCCGACACCAACTTCCGGGCCTGGGCGCGTACGATCGCCCTGCATCAAATCCTTAACTTTCGCCGCGCAGCCAAGCGGCATTCGGGGGCAGCCTTGGAAGAGGTCTTCATCGAGGCGGTCGCCATGGAGCTGGACCGGCAGTCGCTCGCACTGGAGGGCCAGTCGGAGGTCCTTGGGCGCTGCCTTCAGAAGCTTCCGGAGGCCCATCGGAAGCTGATCGTGTGGCGCTATTACGAGGATTGCCCGGTTGCCGAGATTGCAGCGCGCAGCCGGCGGACCGTCGAGGCGGTCTACCGCCTACTGAGCCGGATCCGGGCGGTCCTGAGCGAATGCGTCCAGCGCTCGGGCGCGGAGGTGGAGGCCCGATGAAGGCACGGCCTCAAGACCAGCTGGACCGGGCGGTGGAAGGGCTGCTTTCTCCGGAGGAATGGGCGGAGTTTCAGGCCGCCGTAGTTGCAGACGCACAGCTGCGCGCCGCCTATGCGCAGAAGGTTTGGCTGCACCAAACGCTCCGCACCGCGAGACCCGAACTCGCCGCGCTGTTGCAGGCCCCACCCGCACAGACCCGTGGGAACACGTGGATGCCGCTCCTCCAACGCGCCGCCCTGCTTGCAGCCTGCGTCTCACTTTCCCTCGGAGCCTATTTTCTCGCGGGGCGGCCCGCCAAACCGGCCTATGTCGCAATGCTGTTGCAGGCGGAGAACTGCAAATGGGGCGGCTCCGAACTGCCCACGGCCGTGCACTCGAGCCTCACGGCCGGCACGCTTTCGCTGCTGGAGGGGATGGCCACCATCGCGTTTGAAAGCGGCGCCAAGGTCACCCTTGAGGCGCCCACGCAGTTTCAGATTCTGGATGCCATGCATTGCCGACTGCTTCAGGGCGCCGTTACCGCGGAAGTGCCCAAGTCTGCGCACGGCTTCACCATCGCCACGGCTGATCTCAAGGTGATCGATATCGGCACCCGCTTCGGGCTGACGGCGAGCGCTGTCGGCAATTCGCAGGTGCGCGTTTTTGAGGGCGCGGTGGATGTCGCCGGCCTCCCAGAGGGCGGGTTGAAACGGCTCACCCAAGGCCGCGGGCTCCACGTGCGCACAGGCCACACGCTGGCCGGACAGGAACCCGTCCAAGGCGTCCAACTCCAAGGGCCCGACGGCTGGCTCGCCATCCCCACCTCCTTTGGCCGCGGCAAGGACTGCTACACCCGCCGCGGCGACCTGGACGGACCGCTCGGCCGAGAGCCACTCCTGATTGTCAAACATTCCGACCTGCCCGAAAGCGGCCGCAACGAACGTCGCGCCATCCTTTCCTTCGACCTCTCCCAAATCCTTCCGGCCGACATTCTGGAGGCTGAGCTGGTGCTGGAACCCGTCCCCAGTGGATTTGGTTTTTCCGCCTTGGTACCCGACTCGCGGTTTGCGGTGTATGCCCTGTTAGACGAATCGCTCGACCAATGGCACGAGGAGGGCACCCTGTGGGCAACCACACCAGGCTGCTCGGACTCCGGCCCCAACTCCAGTCAGACCAGCCGCGTCGCCGAGTTTTGGATTCCGCGCAGTGGGCGCTCCGGAATGATTGCTGCGGGCGGCGCCGCCCTGGCTGAGTTTTTGCGTACCGATTCCAACGGGCTTGTCAGCTTTCTCCTGGTACGCGAGACCTCGGAAACCGACCCGAGCGGACTTGCACATGGCTTCGCCTCCAAGGAACATCCAGCGGCGCGGCCGCCCACCCTGCGCCTGAAGCTCCCCCCCCGCTCATGAAACGCGTTCTCCTTTATCTGCTGCCGGTATTTTGCGGCGCCACCCTTGCGGCGCAAGAGGACGCGGCACGGGCACAGGCCAAGTTTTTCGAGACGGAGGTTCGCCCGATTCTCGCCAACCGCTGCTTTGAGTGCCACGGAGAGAAGAAACAGAAAGGCGGGCTGCGCGTCGACGACATCGCCTTCCTCAAGGCGGGCGGGGACAACGGACCGGCCTTGGTCCCGGGAAAGCCGGAGGAGTCGCCGCTGATCGAGGCCGTCCGCTACGGAAAGGTGGACTTCCAAATGCCCCCGAAAAACCAGCTGCCAGCCGCCGAGGTGGCCGTCTTGGAAAAGTGGGTGCAGCTCGGGGCGCCCTGGCCCGCGCAGACCGGCAAGACCACGGTCCTCACCGAGGGCGGCTTCACGGAGGAACAGCGCACATTCTGGTGCTTTCAACCGCTTGCGGACCCCCGGCCTCCGGAGGTGCCAGGCGACTGGGCGCGCACGCCGATCGACCGCTTTGTGGCGAAAAAACACGGCGAGCTGGGGCTCACCCCGGCGCCAGCCGCGGCTGCCGCCGAGTTTGTGCGGCGCGCGACGCTGGACCTGCACGGGCTGCCGCCCACGGCCGAACAGCTCGAAGCCTTCGCCGCCGACACCCGGCCCAATGCCCGGGAACGGTTCGTGGACGCCCTTCTGGAAAGCCCCCACTACGGCGAACGCTGGGCACAGCACTGGCTGGATCTGGTCCGGTACGCGGAGAGCGACGGGTACAACGCCGACGAATTCCGGCCGAATGTGTGGCCCTACCGTGACTGGGTCATCAACAGCCTCAACGCCGACAAACCTTACAACCAGTTCGTCCGTGAACAGCTTGCGGGCGACGAAATCGCGCCCCAAAACCCAGAGGTGCTCATCGCCACCTCCTTCCTGCGTAACCCGGTCTACGAATGGAACCAGGTCGACGTCCGCGGCCAGTGGGACCTCATCCTCACGGACATCACCGACACCACCGGCGAACTTTTCCTTGGGCTGAGCTTTGGCTGCGCCCGCTGTCACAACCACAAGTTCGATCCGATTTTGCAGAAGGACTATTTTCGGCTGCGCGCTTTCTTCGCCCCCGTGCAATGGCGGGACGACATGAAGCTGGCCACACCCGAGGAACTGGCCGAGCACGCCGGCCGCCAGGCCCAGTGGGAGGAGGCCACTGCCGAGGTGCGCGCAAAAATTGGGGCGTTGGTCGACCCGCTCGTAAAGAGGGGCGAGGCCGGGGCGTTCAAGCGCTTCAATCCGGAGCTCCAAGGGATGATGCGCAAGGCCGCCACGGAGCGCGAGCCGCTGGAGCAACAACTGGTGAACCTGTGCGAGCGCCAAATGCGCCGGGCGCGCAGGGTCACTGATCCGCTCAAGGGCCTCAAGTCTGAGGAGGCGAAGGCCGCGTATCAGGCCCTGCAGGAGGAGCTCAAACAGTTTGAGCCGCTCGCTCCCAAGCCGCTGCCGGACGCCTTTGTCGCCACGGATGTCGGACCGGAAGCGCCCGCCACCACCTTTAAAACGCGCAAAGGCGAGCAGGAGGTCCTGCCCGGGTTTCTTTCCCTGCTCGAACCGGGCGACGCGCGGATTGAGCCCGTCGGAAACTCGACCGGCCGCAGAACGGCGCTGGCCAATTGGATCGTGCGTCCGGACAACCAGCTTTCGACCCGGGTGATCGTCAACCGCGTATGGCAGTACCATTTTGGGCGCGGGCTCGTCGCCTCCTCGAGCGACTTCGGCAAGCTGGGCGAGCCGCCGTCGCACCCAGAGCTGCTCGACTGGCTCGCCCGCAGGTTTGTCGCGCAGGGCTGGAGCCTCAAAAAGCTGCACAAGGAGATCATGCTCTCGGCGGTGTACGGCCAGACAGCCCGCCGCGAACCGCCCCCGGAAGCCCTCCGACTGGACCCCACCAACAGTTATCTCTGGCGGTTCAGCCCGCGCCGACTGGATGCCGAGCAGGTCCGTGACGCGATGTTGGCGGGCAGTGGCGAGCTTGTCCTGAAGGCCGGCGGACCGTCGGAGGATGCCAACGCCGTCCGTCGCTCCATCTACACCATTAAAAAACGCAACAACCAGAATGAGCTGCTGCGCAGCTTGGACGCCCCCTCCGGTTTTGCCAGCACCGCCGAGCGCCAGAGCACGACCACTCCCACCCAGGCCCTCCTGCTCCTCAACGGAGACTGGCCGATCGCGCGCGCCCGGAAAGTCGCCTCCAAGGTAGAGACCATCGCACAAGCCTGGGAGACCGTTCTCGGCCGCGCCCCAACCCTGCGCGAGCAGGAGACCGCCGAGGCTTTTCTCGCCAAAAGGCTCGGTGGCGCGGACAGGCCGCTCCCCGTGAAGGCCGGCACCGACGAGCCTCCCGGCCTCTTCCGCGAGAAATCCGAACACGAAAGGCTCCTCGCTCAAGGCGCGGTCCGCGAGGGGGACGAGTTTTCCGTGGAGGCAGTCTGCCGGCTCGACTCGATTGATTCCGCCGCCGCCGTGCGCACGCTGGCTTCCCGCTGGAGCGGCGCCAAAGACAGCATCGAGGCG
This sequence comes from Akkermansia muciniphila, assembly GCA_945874745.1. Lineage (GTDB taxonomy): Bacteria > Verrucomicrobiota > Verrucomicrobiia > Chthoniobacterales > Chthoniobacteraceae > Chth-196. Next base: position 5,714 of record CAMCIN010000208.1, read on the forward strand.
TACGGCTGGAGCCTGGGAGTCACCGGGGAGAAATCCCGCTTCAAGCCGCGCAACCTCATCGTCCAGCTCGTGGGGGAAGACGAAAACTCCAACATCGGCTACGAGGTGGTGGCCTCCAACCTGCGCCTGGAAACGGGCCGGCGTTACCATGTCACCGCCTCCGTTTCCTGCCCGGACCGTACGGTGCATTTCACTTTGCAGGATTTGGATACGCCGGGCGCGCCGCTTCAGACTGCGGTGGTGGCCCATGCCCTTCGGGGCAAGCTGGGTCTGGGCGCTTCCCCGCTGGTGGTTGGTGGGCTGGGCAAAAGAATGCTGCCTCACCAATGGGACGGCAGGATCGAGGCGCTGCGCCTCCTGGAGGGACGCCCCCAGCCGGCCACCCCCTCTCCGGACCCGGAACTGTGGGGGCCATCGCTTCTGGTCTGGAAGGCGGCCGCCGGCCCCGGCACTACCTGGAATTGGGCCGGAGAAGGAAAGGCAGCCGAGGGCGCCGACCCGCGGCGGCAGGCACTGCTGGACCTCTGCCAGGTTCTCCTCAACGCAAACGAGTTTCTTTACCTCCATTAAGCTTATGTCCTGCGACCGCATTGAATTGCCCTCCTCCCGCCGCGAATTTTTACAACGGGCAGGCTGCGGCTTTGGGGCCGTGGCGCTCGCAGCCCTCACGCAAAGCCCCCTGCTTGGGAGCGGCACCCCGCTCAATCCAGTGGCGGCCAAGATACCGCACCACCGGGCGCGCGCCAAAAGTGTGATCTTCCTTTTCATGGAAGGCGGACCGAGCCATCTGGACACGTTTGATTACAAACCGCTGCTCAACCAACTGGCCGGCCAGCGGTTGCCAGACAGCTTCAAACCGCCCATCACCGCCATGGGCGAGGCCGGTTCGCCGCTGCTGGAATGCAAACGGGAATGGAAGCAGCGCGGACAGAGTGGCCTTTGGGTTTCCGACTGGTTTGAGAACGTCGCCAAACACGCCGACGAGCTCACTGTGATTCGGTCCTGTGCCTCCAGCGGCATCAACCACGCTGGCGGCGTCTGTTCGATGAACACCGGCTCCGTTTTTGGGGGCAGACCCTCTTTGGGTGCCTGGGTGAGCTACGGGCTCGGAACCGAGAATGAAAACCTCCCGGGATTTGTGGTGCTCAAGGACAGCGAGGGCACCGTCGTCAACGGCGTGCGCAACTGGGGCAACGGTTTCATGCCGGCCCTCTACCAGGGGGTGGAGCTCAATGCGGAGGGTGTTCCGATCAAGCATCTGGAAAACCCCAAGGGCGTTTCCATGGAACGCCAGCGCGACAAACTCGACCTCCTTGCCTCGCTCAACAGGCAGTACGGGGAGACCCGCGCCGACAACACGGAGCTGGAGGCGCGCATCCGCGGCTTTGAACTCGCCTTCCGCATGCAGTCCGAGGCGCCCCAGGCCGTCGACCTCAGCAAAGAAACCGAGGCCACGCGCAAACTGTACGGGATGGACCGCGAGGAAACGGCCGTGTTTGGACGCAACTGCCTGCTGGCGCGCCGGCTCGTCGAAAACGGCGTCCGCTTTGTACAGCTCTACAGCGGCGCGGGCAGCAAATGGGACAGCCACAAGGGTATTGAAAAGGCGCACACCAAGCTTTGCGCCTCCGTAGACCAGCCCATCGCCGGCCTGCTGAGCGACCTGAAAGCGCGGGGCCTGCTCGAGGAGACCCTTGTGGTTTGGGGCGGCGAATTTGGACGCACGCCGATGAGCGAGGCCGGCGACGGACGTGACCACAATCCAACGGGCTTCACGATGTGGATGGCCGGCGGCGGTCTTGCGGGCGGCCGCACCATCGGCTCCACCGACGAGCTCGGCCTTTACGCCGTCGAGGACAGACTCCACGTCCACGACCTGCATGCCACGATCCTCCACCTCCTTGGGATCGACCACACCAAGCTCATCTATCCCAACAAGGGGCGCCCCGAACGGATCGACCAGAACGAAGGCCACGTCTACGCGAAAATCTGAAGCCCCACCCGGCCTTGCGCCGCCCCATTCTGGGTGTTGCGGCCGCCCCATTCCGAGCGCAGCGCCCGCCCTATTCCGGGCGTTGCGGCTGCGCCCCGTCCCAGTCCTCATACTCCGCAAAATGGTCGGGCCGGAGCGGTTCACTGATTCGGTAGTCTTCTGCAAACCAGCGCCCGAGGTCGACCAGTT
>CAMCIN010000209.1 GCA_945874745.1 Akkermansia muciniphila
AGGGGAGTTGCTGGAAGGGGGAATTCGAGTTCCGTTTATTGTATCCTGGAAAAATCACATCCCGTCAGGGAAGGAGATGGGTGCGCCTGTAACCTCGATGGATGCGATGGCGACCGCCTTGGATCTTGCCAAGGTGGCTTCGGAAAAAACAAAAACGGATGGAGTGAGTCTGTTGCCGCTACTCACTGGGCAGAGGGAGCAGTTTTTGGAGCGTCCGTTGTTTTGGCGCGTTGGAAAACAGAACGCTATGCGACTCGGTGATTGGAAGCTTGAGCGGAGTGGTCAGGAATGGCGGCTCTATGATCTGGCCCACGATATTGGGGAAGCCACAGATTTAGCCCCTCAGGAGCCGGCCCGGGTACAGCAGATGTTGGCGTTATGGGACAAATGGAACGCCGAACAAAGCGAGCCGCGCTGGCGATAGCGCGGAGCTAAACCGGGGAGGATTGGAGAGTCTTTGAGCACCCTCACAATCCCACTAAGGAATCGGTTCTTGTGAGGCTTTTACTGTTAGTGTGTCTTCCATGCCACATGGGGGACCACTCCCCTCGCCCCACTTATCCCCCCCGATGAAACCTCTTCGCGTTCTTTTTTCCGTTCTGTTGTGGGCGCCTCTTGCACTCCACGCCGCTGAACCCGGAACCCTTGCGAAAAAGCCCAATGTGATCATCCTGCTTGCGGATGACTTGGGTTACGCCGATCTGGGTTGTCAGGGCTCGAGGGAGGTCATTTCGCCGAACATCGATTCCATCGCGAAGAACGGCGTTCGCTTTACTGCAGGCTATGTGACGGCGCCGCAGTGCTGTCCCTCGCGGGCCGCTTTGCTCACTGGACGATACCAAAACCGGTTTGGATTTGAGGCGAACCCCGGGCCTGCCGCTGAGCCGACCGCTGGTCTGCCCGTGAGCGAGCGTACGATCGGTGATCGCATGAAGGCGGCCGGTCATGTGACAGGGATGATCGGCAAATGGCACCTTGGACGGACCGAGGAATTCAGGCCGTACAATCGGGGATTCGACGAGACGTTCTACAGCCCGAACGGCGGGGTACTGTTCCCGAACAAAAAGACCGGCTTTCTCAAGGACATCTTTCGTGGACCTAATCCCGTGGAAGAACCCGAATATTCGACGGACGCATTTGCGCGCGAGGCGGTGTCCTTTATCGACCGTCACCAAAACGAACCATTCTTTCTGTACGTCGCGTTTGTGCCCCCCCATTGGCCGATGGAAGCAAAGCCCGAAGACCTCGAGAAATTCTCACACGTCCCGGATTTGCAGCGTCGCACGATGCTCGCGATGATGGCGTCGTTGGATGAAAACGTCGGGCGCGTGCTGAATAAACTGCGCGAAACAAAGCTCGAGGAAAACACGTTGGTTTTTTTCCTCAGCGACAATGGCGGCCCGACTGGCAAAGCGCGGCCCCAGCCGGACGCCGATTTTGAATACGGACAGAACACTTCCAAAAACGACCCGTGTCGTGGGGTGAAAGGACAGGTCCTCGAAGGAGGGATCCGGATTCCGTTTCTTGCCCAGTGGAAAGGGCACATTCCTGCAGGGAGCACCTATGACAAACCGGTGATCAGCCTCGATATCACTCCCACAGCGTTGAGTGTCGCTGGTGCTGAAAAATCCACGAATGGATCGGGGTTGGATGGCACGAACATCCTGCCTTATCTCACTGGAGTAAAAACAGGGGAGCCCCATGAGTCGCTCTTTTGGAGGTTTCGTTTCCCACCCGGTCGGCCGGAGCTGCACCGTTGGGCAATCCGGAAGGGCGACTGGAAACTCGTAAAAGATGGGGATAACAAACCGGCACTTTATGAAGTCAGCACGGATATTTCCGAATCCAAGGATCTCTCTGCGAACAAACCCGAGCTGGTGACAAGCCTCACAGCAGAGTGGAAACGTTGGGATGCCGATAACAAGGAACCGCTGTGGGATGGCCCGTCGAAGCGGGAAGGCATGAAGAAAGAAGCACCCTCTGCGCACTAAGCCGCCCTCAAAATCACCGATCCGAACCTATGAGGCTTCTTCCTCTTTTTCTGACACTCTGTGCATTTCAACTCACCTTTTCCGTCACTAAGGGCGCCGATGTCGAGCGGCCGAGTGTGGGGGTGATTCGTTGGGATGGTTACAGCGGGCATCCCCAGCTCACCCAAAAGCAGGAGATGGGGTTTATTAAGGCTGAGAAATGGCACTGGCGTTCACCCTGGTTCTTCCGAAAAACAGGGAATCCGGAGCAGCCACTCGAGTTTAATACGAACTACGACCAGAGCGTTATCCGCGACATCACCGAGCAGGAAATAAAGTATGCGGCGGATGCCGGGATCGACTACTGGGCGTTCTGTTATTACGCGAAGTACAAAGGTGGTTGGGGGCTGCGCGACAACTATGAGGCGTACCTTGCCAGTCCCAACAAAAACCGGATCAAATCGAGCCTCATTCTAATTGGCGAACATGTCGGTAAGGGGCTTTCCAAAAAAAACAGTGAAGCTCCGGATGCCGCCAGAAAGGATTGGGAACATCTGGTGGACGAGATTGCTCCGCTCTTCAGGGATGAAGCTTATCAGAAGGTCTGCGATGGGCGGCCGCTCGTGTACATTATCGGACCTGACAAACTATCGGTGGCACTCGGGGATCCGGCGACGAAGGGGGAGACGTCGGTGGAAAATTTGAAGTCAGCGGTGGTGTATCTCCGCGAACAATCGGTGGCGGCAGGTGCTGGTGATCCCTACATTGTGGGTATGAGTGCTGGTGGGATCTGGTCCTCGATGTACGTGGATAAGGCGGGGCTTAACGCGGTGTCGGCTTATCGTGGGGCTTTTGGAAGCACGAAAGAAGGAACCCCGTACTCGCAGCTGTGGGAGAATATTCAGGCCAAATTTATCAAGGGTGCGATCGGGCTGGGAAGTAATGCCAAGCGTGAGGTTGTGGTCCCGTTGATGAGTGGCGCGAGTCACGAGCCCCGTCACGAGAAGAATCCGGAGCAGTTTGGTCCGGATCATTACGTCGAACCGGAGCCTGGGGAGTTTAAGTCACTGGTACTTTCCGGACTTCATTGGGCGTACGACAATAAGAAGAATTGTCCTGCGCAGAGCCTGCTTATCTATGCGTGGAACGAACATTCGGAAGGCGGTTTCATTTGTCCGACGATGGGAGAAGCGCCCGACTACAAGCCGAACACGCGTCTACTGGATGAACTTGGTGCGGCCATCCGGGAATGGAAACCAGAGCAGAAGCAATAGCGGTTCGGGCTTTTCAGAAATCCTGGTGTTGGCCTTGCTCCGTACACTGACATTGGAGAGAGGGCCCGGGCGGAGCGAACAAAACTGGGGCAAGTGGCGTTAAGGAAGAATGGCGCTCCACTTAGGATGGATGTCCTTACCTATCGCAGTGACGCAATCAAATGCTTCAGGGCGTTGGAGCCAGCGCAGATTCAGGCAGCTGTATCCGAAATTACGCCACGTGGAGCCAAAGGCTTCCCGCCGGGCTTCACCTTCACGCGCACCGAGGAAAGCTGAAGCAGCGTCAAAAGTTCCGCAAAATAGACGGGCTCCGTCTGGCTTCCTTCGGCGACTACGTGAAAAGCGTCTCCCGGCTGGGCAAGTTGAGGCTGTCGCTTGGTTCCGGCCCTACCCAGCGCGATGACATGGGTGTGGGTGTCTACAAGCTTCTTTAACTCCTCTCGCTCGAGTTCATTTGGATTCGCTAATCTGGGCAGAGCCAGCAAGCCTTCATCTTACCCATAAGAAGGTCATCAACTGAGCCGCATGAAACAGAACGAGAGCGAGCACAGCCGTCACAAAGGGATCCAGCTGATGGATCTGTCAGCCAAGATGCAAACGCTGCTGGAACTTTGCGTTTTCGCAGACTTGGGAATCTCCGGCGCTCCGATCGACCGATTGATTCAAAAACTGAAGCAACGGCAATATTTGCACTTTTGATTTTATACTGATGCCCACACCCGGAGAACACAAAGCCGTCGAAGCTCGGATCCTTGCATACGCCGAGGCCGAGGGGGCGTTGCCCGGCCAGTTCCGCCATCTCCACACCGACGTCTACGGCAACCGGGCATTCGTCGAGCACCTGCGCAACCGGGCATTCGTCGATCACGAAGAGAAGCGCGAACGCGACCTGATCCTGTTACCTTCCAAGGAAAAGAAGGAGGCGCTGCATGCCTGAGGAAACGCCATCCCGCTACGTCGCGTTTTTCGACGAATGCGGTGACCACTCTCTGGAGCAGATCGACCGCGACTTCCCATTGTTCGTGCTGTCCACAGTGATCGTGGAGCGGTCGGCCTACCACGAACGGATCGTCCCGGCACTGGGACGGCTGAAGATGCGGTTCTGGAACCATGAGGGGGTGAACCTGCACAGTCGCGAGATCCGAAAGGCGCTTGGGGATTTTTCCTTTATGCAGGTGCCGCAGAAGCGGGCCCAGATCCTTTCCGCTTTGAGCGACCTGATGAAGGAAATGCCAATCACCCTTTTCATCACCGCGGTTCACAAGCAGGAGCACAAACAACGCTACGGAATGGCGGCCTCAAATCCGTATGACCTCGCGTTGGCATTCACGTTTGAGCGAGTGCTTCATTTCCTGGATGGAGAAAAAGAAGTCCATCTGCCGGTGACCGCCGAGGCCCGTGGAAAAAACGAAGACAACGAGCTGGAGGCATCGTTTTACCGATTGATGACCCAAGGAACCCGCTTCATTTCAGCCGAGCGATTTAAGCGATTAGAATGTCCAATCACCTTCCGGCGAAAGACGGACAACATCGCGGGACTACAGATTGCTGACCTTTGTGCGCATCCGGCAGCAAGGTAGGTCCTGAAACCGGGGCAACCGAACCAAGCGTGGGACGTGGTAAAGGATCGGCTTTACCAGAGAGGCAGCGTGACCGGGTGGAAGGTTTTTCCCTAAAAAGAAAAAAGGCGGCTCCGGGTAACCCCAAAGACCGCCTTCCGACCGAGAATTCCCAGTCCTGAGATAACAATCGCACGAAACAATGCACCGACCAAAGGAAATCTCTCCACCATCGCATCGTGAACGTCATGAGGGCAAAAATGCCGTAAATTTGACCAAGCTGGCTCTGAGACGGCCTTTGTAGATTCTCCTGCGAGTGGCAGAGAACACTCAGAGCGCTGCGCTTCTCGTTAAAAAACTCTAACTCTAATCGTCGATGCCCTCGCCCGGAGAACATAAAACCGTCCAAGCCCGGATCCTCGCATACGCTGAGGCCATCGGTTGGACGATTGTATCCCGCGAGGAAGCCGAACGGCGGCGCGGGTTTGATCCGGATGTGCCGCCTGCCGATCGCGCCAGGAATCGTTCGCTCTTCTTCGACGACCTGCTCGACGCCAAGGTGCGAGAGTTTAACCCGCGCTACGCCGAGGCCGGAGGGGCGTTGCTCGTGCAGCTCCGCCATCTCCACACCGACATCTACGGCAACCGGGATTTCGTCGAACACCTGCGCAACCGGGGCAAATTCTTCGACAACGAGGAAAAGCGCGAGCGCGACCTGATCCTGATCGATTACGATGACCCTGCCCGCAATGTTTACGAGGTCACCGAGGAGTGGGCCTTTCACAACGGCCACTACGGCACGCGGGAGGATGTCGTCTTTCTCATCAACGGCATTCCGGTGCTGGTGATCGAGTGCAAGAACGCCACCAAGGACGAGGCGATCGCCCTCGGGGTGGATCAGATCCGCCGTTACCACCGCGAGACGCCCGAGCTGTTCGTGTCGCAGCAGCTTTTCACCGCCACCGACGCCATCGGCTTTTCCTACGGGGTGAGCTGGAACACGGTGCGGCGGAACATTTTTAATTGGAAGCTAACGGAGAGCGGGTTTTCCAACCCGCCTTCTGGGAAAGGCGGACAGGAATGTCCGCCCTCCGTTGGTGGCTCCTTTTTCAATCCATTTGAGGAGATCGAAAAGACCTCTCACCATTTGCCCCACTGGAAACAAGGCGAGGCATGGGTGTTCGTCACGTGGCGGCTGACAGACTCACTACCGAAGGCAAAGCTGGATCAGTGGAAAGCCGAGCGAGAATCGTGGATGAAGCATCATCCGGAGCCTTGGGACGAGAAGACCCAGGACGAGTATCATGAGCGCTTTTCGCGGCAGATCGACGAGTGGCTGGATCAGGGAAGCGGATCGTGTGTGCTGAAAGATCCCGCCAACGCAAGGATCGTGACAGATGCGCTGAGGCACTTCGACGGGGACCGGTATCAACTGGACTCCTTCGTGGTGATGCCGAATCACGTGCATGTGTTGTTCCGTCCGCTGGGCCTGCATGCGTTGCCGGAAGTCTTGAAGTCGTGGAAGGGATTCACGGCGCGGGAGATCAACAGGCGGATCGGGAAGACTGGCACGCTCTGGCAGGATGAGTATTGGGATCGGTTGATTCGGAACGAACGACACTTCTTCAAGGTGGCGGAGTATATCCGGGACAATCCGGTGAAGGTGAAACTGCGGGACGGGCAGTTCCTACTGGAGAGCGGCTTTTCAAAGGAGGGCGGACTTTCCAGTCCGCCGCCTAAAACAAAAGGGGGACAGGAATGTCCGCCCTCCTTTGACCTTTCCGGCCGCCTTGAGCTCAAGGTCAAAACGTTCTGCGCCATCTCGCAGGTGCTCGCCTTCCTGAAGGACTACATCGTCTTTGCCGAGAAAGACGAGGAGCTGAACAAATACATTCTGCGCCAACACCAGACCGGCGCGGTGGATGCGACCGTGAGCCGTGCCCTCGATCCCAAGCGCACCCGCGGCCTCGTCTGGCACACGCAGGGCAGCGGCAAGACCTTCACAATGATCAAAGCGGCGGAGCGGCTCTTCCGGGCGCGAGAGGCGGACAAACCGACCGTCCTGCTGATGATCGACCGCAACGAACTGGAAGACCAGATGCTCAAGAACCTCGTCGCGCTCGGCTTAGGCAACCTGGAACACGCCAGCAGCATCGCCCGGCTCAACCAACTCTTACGTGACGACTACCGGGGTATCATCGTGACGATGATCCACAAGTTCCGCGACATGCCGGCCAACTTGAACCTGCGGAAGAACATCTACGTGCTTATCGACGAAGCCCATCGCACCACGGGCGGCGATCTCGGCAACTTCCTCATGGCCGGCTTGCCCAACGCGACCTTCCTCGGCTTCACCGGCACCCCGGTGGACAAGACAGTTTACGGCAAGGGCACCTTCAAGACCTTCGGCTGCGAGGACGACCAGGGTTACCTTCACAAATATTCTATCGCTGACAGCATCGAGGACGGCACCACGCTGCCGCTCTACTATCAGCTCGCGCCGAATGAAATGCTCGTCCCGCACGAGACCCTGGAGAAAGAGTTCCTCTCCCTTGCCGAAGCCGAGGGCGTGGCCGACATCGAGGAACTGAACAAGATCCTCGAGCGGGCGGTGAACCTGAAGAATTTCCTCAAGGGCAAGGAGCGAATCGAGAAAGTCGCGAAGTTCGTCGCCGAGCACTACCAAGAGAACGTCGAGCCGCTTGGCTATAAAGCCTTCCTTGTCGGCGTGGACCGGGAAGCCTGCGCCCATTACAAACACGCGCTCGATCAATTCCTACCGCCCGAGTATTCCCAGGTCGTCTACACCGGCAGCAACAACGACTCCGCTCTGCTGAAGGAATTCCATCTCGACCCGAAGAAGGAACGCCAGATCCGCAAGTGCTTCGGCAAGCTCGACCAGATGCCAAAGATCCTCATCGTCACCGAGAAACTGCTCACTGGCTTCGACGCGCCCGTGCTCTACGCCATGTATCTCGACAAGCCGATGCGCGACCACACGCTCCTGCAAGCCATCGCCCGGGTAAACCGCCCCTACGAAAACGAGGCGCAGGAGATGGTGAAGCCCCACGGCTTCGTCCTCGATTTCGTTG
>CAMCIN010000210.1 GCA_945874745.1 Akkermansia muciniphila
AAGCGCATCAGCACCTGCAACGCGTTCCCGCGCACCACATGGTTCGACGCGTTCCCCGGCTCCAGGTCGACCGCGTTCTCGGCCGCCTCCAACGCCCCGTTAAAATCGCCGTCCTTCAACAACTCCTGCGCCCTCGCCGCAAACACCGGCGCACTCGCGGACAGCCGCCGGATTGCCAGCGCCGCCCGCTGTCCGTCCACCACCACTTTTCCCAGCAACACCAGTAACACCGCTGCCGAGGCTGCAAGCGTGCGGTTTCTTGCCACCCAAAGCCGCGCCCGTCTCATTAGCCCGGCGCTTTCCGCGCTGGTGGCAAACCCATTCTGGTACGACTCGATGTCCTCCGCAAATAACTCCACGCTCGCGTAACGCTTATCGCGGTCGCGCGCCATGGCCTTGAGTGTGACCGCCTGCAACGCCGCGGGTACCGCCATCGTCATTGGCTCGGGCCGTCCGCCGATCCCCTTGGCCAGCCGGGTCGCAGTCCCCATCGGACTGAGCACACCGCTCTTTACGTTCCCCAGCACCTCAACCAGCGTTGAACCGCCCACCGGCGGACGCAGCGTCAAAATCGCGTACAGGATCCCACCCAGACTGTAGATGTCGCTGCGGGTATCCAGTTCCGCCACCATGCCCTCAGCCTGCTCCGGCGACATGTACTGCGGCGTCCCCATGACCTCGCCCTCCAGCGTCATCCCATAGTCGCCGGTATCTGTGGCCACCGCTTTCACCGCACCTGCGGCATCCCGTTCGCCCAGAATTTTCGCCAATCCCCAGTCCATCACCAGCACCTCGCCGTACTCGCCGACCATGATGTTCTCGGGCTTGAGGTCGCGGTGCAGGATACCCTTGGCGTGTGCGAAGGCCATGGCGTCGCACACCTTTCGGAAGATCGTCAATAGCGCGGCCTGTGTGTACTCCTTCGTCGCGGCCGCGTTGCCGTCCTTGAGTGCGTTGAGGACCGCCTGAAGCGTGCGTCCCTTCACCAGCTTCATCGAATAGAACGGCCGGCTTTGCGCATCCACGCCGGTGGTGTAGATCGGGACGATGTTCGGATGCGCCAGCAGCGCCAGCACCTCCGCCTCCTTGGAAAACCGGGGGTCCTCGCCCCCCTGACTCACGCTGCTCACTTTCACCGCCACCTGCCTCTTGAGCTGCGGATCCTCGCCGAAATAGATCTGTCCCATCCCGCCCCGGGCGATTTCCTTCACCAATGAATATTTCCCCTGGTAATCCGCACAGGAAAGGTCTGCCCCAACTCTAACAGGCTGCTGCAACGTCCGTGGTGTCACCACGGTCACCTCCAGATCGTCGAATGGGGTGCCGCCCTGCCGGGGGCTTTGCACAATGGTAACCGCCTGCGAAGGGTCTTCGCTCTTTTGCTCCACCACCAGCGTCAGCTCGCCCACTTGCACCGACGCGGGATACTCCGCCTCGACGCGTCCCGTGATGGGGTGACCGTTTACCAGCGTCCCTCCCGCGAGGTCTTCGACCTCGATCCGGCCCGCAGCAATCCGCACCAGCGCGTGCCGCGGCGCGACGCCCTCGCCCGCAATGGTCCACACATCGCCGGCCTGTTCCGTCCCGAGGACAAACTGGGTTTCCCCGGACTCCAAGGTGCTCAGGATTCCGCTGGGTCCGTGCAGGGTGAAAGACCAGTGATGCATAGACATATCACTTGTCCGAATGCTCAAAATGAGCAAGGGCATTACTGCATGCCGGGCAGGCGCGGCTATTGAACCCCAATCCGCAAACACCACCTCGTGCAACCTGGTGAAGCGCCTTGGGGCGTCAGTGCGCAGCCTTCAGGGGAAACTGCTCCGGGTGCTCAATGCTGGCCAGATCCAAGTCCACGTCCAACTCAGGCCAGTAAAGATGATCCTCACTCACCTTCGTGACGTTGCAGACTTGGTCAATCGTCGCCGACCTGAACCAAGGAAAATCCTCGAATCCAAGAAAATGCTCCCGGTCAGAAACCCACAACCAAAAGCCCCGTGGCGAGACATTGAGGACTTCAACCTCTGAAATGACGGTGCCAGTGGTTTTTGATTTCATCGTGCCGTTCGTGAATGATTTGGATGATTTCGCGGATCTCAATATCCCTCAGACCTTTGTTCAGGGCGAGCTCAACCGCAGGTTCCATCCAGATTTTGGCTTCGCCATCTGGAGCAGTGACAGGAACGTGCATTCGGTTTTCCTCCCGTGAAAAAAGAAAAACCTGTACTGCTGGTAGCGAAAGACGGTCGGGCTCACTTGTTTGAATCTAACACGTTTACGGGCTCCCGCAAAGAAGCCTGATGATCCCCAGCGTTCAACACCGGTTACTAGCCTGCAAACGCGACTTCGTGCAGCCGGGTGAACTTCCTCACCGCGTCTTCCCCCCACCCAGCTTCCGCCCTCCGGGCGGTGCCGGCTCCCCCGTCAACGGCTGCCTGCCTCGCCAGACTGGAGACGCCCGAGGGCTACACGGAACCCTTGGCTGTTTTTGTAGCGCTTGTCCGTCGGGACGTCGACGCCGCGGTTCGCGCTCAGCGCGCCTTTTGCGTCGCTGCTCCAGCGGCCCCCACGAAACACCCGGTGCCCCTTCCAATCAACCCCGTCTAACATCCATTCAATCGCATTCCCACCCAGATCACAAAACCCAAGAGAGTTAGGCTTGAAAGAGCCCACGGGGGCAGTTCCAAAAATCCCGTTCATGCCGACTTTATTGGGGTCCTCCCTCCCATCAGCCATAATTGCATAGTTCCCGTCATCCCAATGCGGCGGAAAATAATCCCCCCATGGATAAGTGGCTGTGCCCACCGCCGCCTCCCATTCTGACCTTGCCAAATCCGAGCGCCTCCATCTGCCGCCCCGAGGTGTTCAGCCCTTCGTAAAGCGCCAGCGCCGCTTCCGTTATTTGCACACCCTCCTGCACTCCCTCAGCTCTCCCCATGACCAGAGCCCGCTCTTAGGCATTCTTCACGTCCTCAAGGCGCATCAGCACCTGCAACGCGTTCCCGCGCACCACATGGTTTGATGCGTTCCCAGGCGCGAGATCCACCGCGTTCTCGGGGGCCTCCAGCGCCCCGGTAAAATCCCCGTCCCTCCCGGACCGAGAACGACCCACGCGCCAGGCGAAACCTTGGCAGCTTTGGGTGACGAGTCGCAGATTTCTCAGCAAGAGCAGCGGAGTGGAAACCCTAAAGACATCTGCGAAAAGCCGAGCAATTTGTGAATGCCTGCCCGCTCTCTCTGGAGCCTGTTTTCAGCTCCACAACGTCACGGCATCGTCCTACGCAGATTTGTTCCTGGCTTGAGATAGTGGAGGGGAATCTGGTTGAGGTTGAGAGATTCGATCTGGAAGTCGAACCAGGCGGCCTTGCGGCCATCAATCATCCTCTTCTGATTGTGATCGAGATCGTCGACTTCAAAATAATGGTGGGCCACTCCGGCCGTGGTGAGGACGTCGTGGTATTCGCGCACGGTGGTGAGATGTTCGGGATCGGCCGTGCCGCAGGCGACCTGAATGCGGAGGTTCGCTTTGATGAAAGCGAGGTTCTTAATAAGGTTCAGATACGGATCGTTGGCCTTCAGGCGCTCGGGATCACTGCCAAGGTGGAAATTGGGAGCCTTCGAGACATCGGAGACGTGATAGACGTTGCCGCTTTGATTAAAGAGCGAGCCGAACATGTCGGGATGGCGCATGGCGAGGTGGGTGGAGCCACGTCCGCCCATGCTGAAGCCCTCGATGCAACGCGCTTTGCGGTCGGCGATTGTGCGGTATGTGGTGTCGATGTGCGGGATGAGTTCTTGCATCATCATTGTTTCCGCCATGAACCGGCCGTCGCCGCTGTCCTGATACATCGTGGAGCGTCCGCCATTGGGGAAGACCATGATGATCTCCGGCAGCTTTCCCGCGAGGATGCCCTCATTCAGCACGCTGGCGGAATACACGCTGCGTGTTTCGTTCCCTCCCGCTCCATGCAGGTGGTAGATGACGGGATAGCGCTGCCCCATGTCCTGCTCGTAGCTTGGCGGCAGATACAGACAGTAGCCGACATCACGCTTCATCGAATCACTGCGGAAGGTGTGATGGGTGACGCCGGGAGGCAGTGCCGGCACGGACGAGGCCACCCACATGTCGTCGGTGTTGGCCTGATTGGCCTTGGTCTTTGATTTCACCTCCTGAGCCGGAAGCGGCAAGCAGAGGACTAGGAGTGGGAGTGCGGTGAGGAGCTGTTTCATAAGAGCAGACTACTTGGCATTGACCGCGGGCTGCCACGGGGAGTCGAGCGTGAACAAATGACAGGAATCTCCTTTGAGTTCGACGCCGTAGAGAGCGCGCGGGGTATGACCGCAGGGCGCGCCAAAAGCTCCGACACACGGCCCGGCAGACCACCGGCCTGAGCGAGTGGCAGGATCCCCTCAAAGGCGGCACAAACTTCTGCGAATCGCGGCGCAGGTGCGGCGCCTCAATTTGGGCGGCATCCCTCAAACGAGGGACAAGACGTCGCGTCAGGGGGGCTCTCTAATGGGAGGTGTTCTGTCGTTGAAATGCGGCGGATTTAAACCGCAAAACCCGGAGAGCCCCTCAGAGACAATGAAAACCTACTCGATCGCCTCGGTTGTCTGCATCTTGTCTGCACTCAGCGCACCCACATTCGGCCAAGAGCCGACACCTCCCGAAAACTACGGCCTTGTGCAGGCAAGGGCGTCCCTCGCCCGAATGACAACAGCCCCCGGGTTAAACGTCTCGCTGTTTGCGGCGGAGCCGATGGTCCAAAACCCGACCAGCCTGGATATCGACGCAAAGGGGCGGATCTGGGTCACCGAAGCCGCGAACTACCGGAAGTATTCAAACCCGCCTATCCGGCCGGAGGGCGATCGGATCATGGTGCTTGAGGATGTTCGCGGTACTGGAGAGGCGGACACGGGAACCGTCTTTTACCAGGATCCGAGCATCAACGCGGCCTTGGGTATCGCAGTGCTGGGCGACGATGTTCTTGTGTCGGCGTCTCCGCATGTCTTTGTGCTTCGCGATACGGACGGAGACGGAAAGGCGGACCAGCGTCTCCTACTGCTGACTGGGACGAGCGGCCAGCAGCATGACCATGCCCTGCATTCGTTTGTGCACTGCGCCGACGGGAGGGTGCTTTTCAACTTTGGCAATGCCTGCCGCGAAATCCGGCTTCCGTCGGAAGGCTTGCGGCAACTCCCTCTGCACGGACCCGTGCCGGCCGGAAGAATCCCGGCGGAAAGCGCAGTCGCAGTGGACCGGAATGGGCGGGAGCTCGTGGGCAACCGTAGCCCGTTCCAGCACGGAATGGTGCTCAGCGCCGAATACCACGACGGCCGTCTGACCGACTTTGAGGTAGTGGGAAGCAACTTCAGAAACAACTACGAGGCCGCTCCGGACTCCTTCGGAAACATCTGGCAGAGTGACAATGACGACGACGGAAACCGCGGAGTCCGAATCAACTATGTCATGGAGCACGGAAACTATGGGTATGCCGACGCGCTCACGGGCGCCAGCTGGCAGATGAAACGGCCCAACATTGAAAACGAGATACCCCGCAGGCACTGGTATCAGAACGACCCGGGCGTAGTGCCAAACCTCCTCCAGACAGGCGCCGGATCGCCAACCGGAATCCTCGTGAACGAAGGTGCGGGGCTGGGGACGGTTTTTCAGAACCAGCTCATTCACTGCGACGCCGGTCCGCGTGTTGTGCGCGCGTATCCGGTCACAAAATCTGGGGCTGGCTACCAAGCCGGCGTGGTCGACATTCTTGCCTCTTCCGACAGCTGGTTCCGGCCATCCGACGTTGCCATCCATCCCGACGGCTCGCTTTTTATCGCCGATTGGTATGACGCCAACGTCGGTGGCCACGGGATGAGCGACAATGCGGCGCGGTTCCTGCGCGGGCGCATCTATCGGGTGGCAAGGGATCCGCGGCCTGCCGCAGTGCCGGCGTGGGAGCGGACAACGGCGCCGGGCGCACTTGCCGGGCTGCGGTCACCAAACAAGGCCACCCAGTACCAAGCGTTCCGTGCGCTGCTGGGCATGGGCGAGGCGGCTGTACCCGCGCTTCGCGAGGCGGTCGACCACGGAGAGTCGAGGTTCCGCGCCAGAGCGCTGGCGGTTCTAGTCCGCAATCCGGCGGCCGCGCTTCCGGCTCTGGGCCGCGGTCTGGGCGATCTCGACGCGGACATCGTTGTTACGGGAATCCGTCTGGCTGGAGGCCTCAAGCGCCTTGCCGACTCTGGTCACGACGCGCGCAATGAGAGGTTGGGGGAACTCACTGGGGAGATCCTTGCGCACCAAGACCCGCAGGTGCGGCGACAGCTCGCAGTGTCAATGTACGGGCAACCGGGACGCGCAAAGGCATGGGCCAAGCTCGCCGCGCAGCATGACGGAGCGGACCGCTGGTATTTGGAGGCTCTTGGAATCGGGGCGGCGGGGGCGGACCGGGAGTGTTTCGCAGCTTGGCTGTCCGAAGTAAATGGGAACTGGAACACACTGGGTGGCAGGGACATCGTCTGGCGGCTGCGGACCCCCAATACGGCCCCTTACCTCGCCAACCTTCTCAAAGCAGAGCCCGGGCAGATGCGCTACATGCGTGCGTTCGACTTTCTGCCGGAGTCTGCTGAACGTACGGAGGCGCTGCTCGAACTTGCCCGGGCGAATCCGAGCCTCCCGGTGCTAACGGAGTCTTTGCAGCGCCTTTTTAGAACGGCGGCCAGGGATCTCCCGGAGTTGCAGGAGATTCTTTCGCGGGCGTTGACTCGCTCAAAGGGACAGCCTGCCTTTGTGGACTTGCTTGCGGCCGCCGGCGTCGGCGCGCATGCGGACGAACTGCTGAAGACGGCAGCAGTCCTTGGCAATGCTCCGGAGGCGCTGGAAGCGGTTGAGCTGTTGATGCGCACGCCAAGCGGTGTGGCAAAGATTCGAACGACCCTCCGCAACTCCTCCGTGGCGGAGGCTGACGCCTTGGTGCGGATCCTTGGCAGCCTCGGGCGGGAGGCGGCCATGGACATCCTGACCGGAGAGATTCTTGTGAGCGGTCCAGTTGAACAACGCTCCCTGGCAGTGCGCGCACTGGCGCGGACCCAGGCAGGCGCCGCGCGGCTGGTCGCTCTCGCCAAGGAGGGGAGGTATCCGGCCGAGTTAAGCGGTGCGGGGGCCGCAGCGTTGGCAATGGTCCAATACGCGAGCCTCAAGCAGGATATCGAAGCCCACTTTCCGCAGCCTGTCGCAAAGGATGGCAAAGCACTACCGCCGATCCAGGAGCTCGCTAAAATGAGCGGCGATCCGGCAAGGGGAAGGCTGCTGTTTGAAAGCCCCGGCAGCTCGTGTGTCATCTGCCACCGCATCGGAGAGGTGGGTGTGGACTTCGGTCCGGGTCTGGGTGCCATCGGGGCAAAACTGCCTAAGGAGGCCCTTTTCGAGGCGATCCTCAACCCGAACGCAGGCATCTCGATGGGTTTCGAGACCTCAGAGGTGAGGCTACGCGGAGGTGTGGAGGCGCTGGGGATTGTGCGGAGCGAAACGGAGGACGAACTCATTCTGGTGCTTCCCGGCGGGGCGCTCCAGCGGGTGGCCAAATCAGAGATCAAGGGCACGCGCAAACTGCCGACCTCAATAAAGCCCAGCGGCACCAACCAGTCCCTTTCCCAAAAGGATCTTGTCGACCTCGTGGAATACCTCATACCAAGTCTTTATGTTTTCTGGAGTATTAGGTTTTCAACAAATCGTTTGCTTGAGAGTGCAACCATGGTCGACCAACCAAGGAGAGCACTGCCGTTGCGTCTTCCCAAAAACGG
>CAMCIN010000211.1 GCA_945874745.1 Akkermansia muciniphila
GTGCAAAATCTCCAGCGGCGCAGTAGCCCTCTCTTTTTAGGGAGGCTGTACGCGAGGGGGCCAAGGTGGGGCGCAGCCCAGTGCGTGTTCACTTTGGGTACCGTCTCCCTGACTCCTCAGGGGACGGGCAGTGCTCCGCAGATGCAGCAGACATCGCAGATGTTTTTTTGGGATTCTTTTAGTCCCTCAAATCTGCGGCAGCCGCGGCTCACTCCTCTCGAACAATCCGCAGAACGCGGTTGTTGTAGCTGTCGGTGATGTACAAATCCCCCGTCGCCGGGTGCACGGTCACGCCGTGGGGGCGAGCCAGTTCGCAAGCCTCAGGCGATCCGCCCACCCCTGCCGCGCCCTTTTTTCCGGTTCCGGCCACGCGTTCCAAGCGGCCCGTTGCCGGCACGTACCGCCGGATGAGATTGTTCTCGGCGTCCGCAATCACCACCGAGTTGTCCCGGTCCACGCACAGATGTTTCGGCCCGTTTAGCCCCGCCTCCAAGGCCGGCCCGCCGTCGCCGTGGCTTCCCACTTTACCCGATGCGTTCACCACCGTCCGGATGCGCCCCTCCTTGTCCACAACGCGCAGGGCATTCCCGCCACGCTCCAAAATGTACACGTTCCCCAACCGGTCAGGCGCCACAGCCCGCGGATCTGCCAAAGGCGCCTCGACCGCCAGCGAACCGTCCTGCGGGACTCCCTTTTTCCCATTGCCCGCAAGCCGGCGCAGGACCCCACTTTGGATTTCAAGTTCCCAGACCTGGGTGAGGTCCGCGATATAAAGTTTCGCGCCCGCGACGTCTGCCGTGATGCAGTAGGGCCCCGCCCCCTTGGCGCGCGCCACGGGCACCTCAAAACCGGCCAGGCTCCCGACCTTTCCGGTTGCGGCCTCCACCTCGCGCACCCGCCCGTTCCATGTGTCACCCACCAGAATCCTGCCCCCGCGCAGGGCTGCGAGGTTGTGGGGGCCGTTAAATTGAGCCTCCAGCCCCGGCCCTCCATCCCCGCTCAAGCCCGCTTCGGGGCGGCCAGCGACGTGCGTCAACACGCCGTCTTCCGAAAGCTTTAAGAGACGGTTTCCGGAGGCCATTTCCACAATCCAGGCATTCCCCTTTTCGTCAAACTCGGTCCCGAACGGCTCCCGCAACGCAGCCTCCTTGGCGGGAGCGGGAAGGGCCGACGCACCGCCCCCGGCAAAAAGCACGATCTTGTCCGCAACTGCCTGCCCCGCCAAGAGCAGGAGCGCCGCACAGCCGATTTGAAACCCGCAGAGATGCTGGAGCTGCTTCATTTGTTTTTAAGGACGCGTATTCGGTGGTTCTCGCTGTCGCCAATGTAAACGGCCCCGTCGGCATCGGCGTAGATCCCGTGCACTCTGGAAAGCTTACATTTTAAGGCATCTCCGTCCGGTCCGTCGCCGCGCTCGCCGGTGCCGGCGATTGTCTCGATGGTGCCGGTGGCCATGTTGATCCGGCGCACAGCGTTGTTTTCGGTGTCCGCAATCCAGACATTGCCTTGCTTATCGAGCGAGATGCCCTTGGGCCCGCGGAAGGTCGCCTCCCGGGCCGGCCCGCCATCGCCGCTGTACCCCTTCTGGCCGGTGCCGGCGATCACGTAGATCCGCTCGTTGAGCATGTCCAGCTTGAGCACCTGATTGCCCTCCCGGGTGACCAGCCACAGGTTTCCGTCCTGATCCACATCCAAAGCTCTGGGGCCGCTCAGCGGCGTGCCCCGAATCGGCGCGCCATCTGGGGTCACGCCCAGGGCGCCGGTGCCGGCGAAGCTCGTGATGATTCCCGAGCCCATGTGGACCCGCCGGATCAGATTGTTACCCGTGTCGCAAACATACATGCAGGCGTCCCTACCGAATTGGATGCTATGCGGCTGCTTGAGGTACGCGAGCGCCGCCTGACCGCCGTCTCCCCCGAACTTGGGGAGTCCGGTGCCCGCTAGGGTGGAGATTTTGCCAGTCTTCATCTCCACCTTGCGGACAACGTGGTTGCCCATGTCGGCGATGTACAAGTCCCCAAAGGGGTCAAAGCGGATTTCATGGGGCATGTTGAGCGAAGCGCTGAGGGCGGCCCCCCCGTTGCCCAACAGTCCACGCTTCCCGTCCCCGACTACTGTTGCCAAAGAGCCGTCCTTGAGGAGCCGCCGCACCCTCTGTCCCCCGTATTCCGTGAACCAAAGTGCTCCATCAGGGCCGCGCAATACCCCGAAAGGGTTATCAATCTGGGCTTCCCTCGCCGGTCCGAAGTTGGCCACAAACCCCGGATTTCCATCACCAACGAGGGTTTGAGTCACCCAAGCCGCCTCAACCCTCAGAGGCGAGGCCATGACCGCGACAGATAGGGCGGCGAGGAAAGTGCTTCTCATGAAGGGAACCCAGTTGGGCTGTGCTTTGGCGTTTCGGTCTGGCGCATCGTCTCGTCTGCTCCTGAAAAGGAACGCTTCATTGAGCGCCCGTCTTTCCATGGAGCACCCGTTAGAGAGGTTCATACTTCCCCGGAATCGGAAGGGGGTAGACACCGTTGGCGTCGGGCAACACGGGAGGCGCATCGGTCAACGAAAGGATCGGGGTGTGGAACACTTTTTCCGAAGCCAGCGTCTCGGCCCACTCCAGTTTGCGCCCGGAATAGCCCGCCTGCCGCCCCATGATGGCCGTCATGGTGCTCATCGCCCCCCGCTCAGCTTCGTTGTAAGGTTTGTCCTGTACAATCGCCTCAAACAAATCGTCGTGCTCCTTTTGGTACGGGTTCACCAAGGGCTTCTCCACCTCGTACTTCCAGGCATTTGGACCTGTGATCTCAAAAATATTGCGATCGTTGCGCATTTCCACGGACCCAAGCGTGCCGTGAGCGCACTCGGCCACGTTGTTGTAACAGCCAGCAATCTGGCGGTTCTGTGCGAAGAGCCGGGTGCCGTCGGCATACTCGTACTCGATGGAAAAATGGTCGTAAAGACAGCCCGCGTCCCGCCCGCGGCGTACCTCGGCGCCGCCCACTCCCATGGCGCTGACAGGATAGCTGCCCTTGATCCAGTTGATCACGTCGATGTTGTGCAGCCCCATGTCCAGGTGGATGTCGCCACACTGCCAGGCGAAGTAAAACTGGTTGTGGAGCTGGTACTCCAGCTCACTCCACTCCGGCTTGCGCGCCACCATGGCCCGCGCCGTTCCCATGTTCCAGAACGTGCGCGCATACATAATCTGCCCCAGCGCCCCGTCCTGCACCCGCTTGACCGTTTCGAGATAACCGGGTTTGTGGCGCCGCTGAAGCCCCACCCCCACCTTCAAATTCTTCTTTTTTGCCTCCGCCGCCGCCGCCAGCACGCGCCGCACCCCAGGGGAATCCAGCGCCACCGGCTTCTCCATAAACGCGTGCTTCCCCTGCCGCACCGCCTCTTCAAACATCATCGGCCGGAACGTGCAGGGCGTAGCCAGAATCACCACGTCCGCTAGGGCAATAGCCTGTTTGTACGCTTCAAAACCGAAAAAGAGCCGCTCCTCGGGCACGTCCACCTTGTCGGGATGCTGCATCTTCAGGTTCTGAAGCGCATTCCTCGCCGTCTCCGGAAAAAGCTCGGCGATGGCCACCAGCTTCAGGTTGGCGTCCGTGCGCAGCGCCTGGTTTGCCGCGCCCGAACCGCGGCCGCCGCAGCCGACCAGCGCCAGTTTGAGAGGACCGCTGCCCGATGCTGCATGTGCAAAACGAGACGCCGGCAGCGCCGCAAGTACGGCCCCGGCGGTTGCAGATTGCTCCAAAAAACTCCGCCGGGACAATCCTGCGGGCGGCGCTGACAGCAAAGATGGCTTGTTCATAGGGGGTAAGGGAAACGCCACCCTGCACTAGGCAGTGCTTCCTATACAAGTCGGGAACGCTCCCTAGGGGCGGCGCCGAGCCGCTAAAACTCCCAAGGAGGACCCGGCTCCGCTCCCCTTCACCCGCCCCGTGTTGGCGAGGGGCGTTGCAAAGCGGGGCTACTTTTTGAGCATGTCCGCGAAAACCTCCGGTTGCAGGCCCATGCCGCGACTTATCACCTCAGGATTCGTCGCAAAGACATCCGGGAAATCGAGGAAACCGGCGAGTGAGTCGAGCGGAAAAGGGGCCACCTTGGCCGGAGCAAGCCTCTGGACCGCGGGGAAGCGAGGATCGGCGAGGATGGAACCCGTGACCTGGACGCGCCGGTCGTACTCCGCGAGGCTCATCCGAGTGTGGCTGGGCTTCTCTGCGCCTTCGGCAAAGTTGAGCACCCAAAAAAGTTGCCGCTCCTCGTCGGGGACGCGAAGGAAGTAGCAGTTATTGCGGTCCTCTATGCCGTGTTGGGCCCCGTATTGTTGCAGGGGCACCTTGACCTTGGAAGGGATGCTGTCAGCGAAGATGTTGTTTCGGACCGTGGCCTTGGTGGCGAGCTTGGTCGTCTGAATCAGGTTGCAGACAAAGACGTTGTTTTCCAGAAGGAAGCCCGGGCAGCTGGTGATCTCCAAACCGTCGAACCCGCGGGCGATGACGCAATTGGAAATACGCAGATTCTCGCTGTTCCAGGCACAGACAAAGCCCGGCGCGTAGCCCTTGCCATAGCCGTCCCACAGACACCGGCGAATGCTCACATCGGTGCTGTGGCTGACATTCACCGCGCGCGAACCGCTGTTGCCGGCGCCTTGCAGGCCGATCTGCCGGAAGTACACCCCATCCAACTGGATGTTTGTTTTGCCGTTGATCACCCAGGCCGCATCCGAGCGTCTTTGGTTGCCATCAAAGATGACCTTTTCGCCGGGGATAGACTGGAACCGGATCGGCAGCCCCTTGTCGCCCGACACCCGCACCCGCACTTTTTCAAAATAGGTGCCCCCAGCGATCAAAATCGTGTCCCCCGCTCGAACGCTTGAAGCCGCGTGCCCAACGGTACGCCAAGCCCGGCCCCGCTCCAGACCCGAGCTGGCATCATCGCCATCGGTCGCCACGTAGTAGGTCTTCGCGGCGGGCTGCTCCCGGTCGGTGGTGAAGGAGATCACGCCGTATTGCGGATGGATGACCTCCGGCTTGCCTTTGCCATCGAAAGGATTCGCCGCGGACAGCGCGACAATCCGGAAGTGATAGGTTTTGCCAGGCTGGAGTCCGGTCAGGCTGAAGGTCCGGTGGTCGTCGGTGCTGACTCCGACGTGAAACTTTACGCGGTTGGCGCACTCGGGCGTTTCGCCCCAAGCCAGCTCGCAGACGGCTCCGTGGGTGACGAGCCACTCGATGTTAGCGGTGGTCGTCCCCACCGAGTGCACCGCCGGAGCGGTCATCTCCAGCGTGTTCGACAGGCGGTCTTGATGAAATCCTACGCTTTGGCCGAGTGCGCCGCGCCCCAAAAAGGGCGTTGGATCCGCCAGACTGGCGCCCGCCTCCCTGCCCCCGAACGCCGGCAGGATTGCGTGCGAGTAGGTGTCCTGTGTCGGTTGGAGCTGCGCCAAGGACAGCCCTCCATCCGCCAGCTTCCACGCGCGTGCCGGATCCGCGTAGCCATGGTAATCGCTGTATCGGACCGCATGCTCCTTCGGCGTGCCGCCGCGGATCTCGACGGCCGGAGCAGTTCGGTTGTCGTACACATTACTGCTGAGGTGGGCCTGCGCGCATTCGTCCAGAACAAGCGCCGCCGCGCCAAACCCAGTAAACTCGCAGTGCGTGACCTTCAACGCAGAGACCCTGCGCGCAGACAGGCCGGTGTTCCCGCCCGCAAACCGGCAGTTATGAAAGCGCACGCCCGTGCTCGCGCTGGCGGTAACGGCTCCCAAAAAATGCAGCCGTTCAAACTCGATGCCCGCGCTGTTTTCAATGTGGACGTCGCCGGTGAGGGTGACGACACCCGCACCCCTTGCACGCCACGCCACAGGCGCGGCGCCCGCCTCACCCGCACGGACCCTGACTCCTCCCTCATAAACGCCCTGCTCCAAGTACACGGTGTCGCCGGGACGTGCCTTCTCCACCGCACGGACCAGCGTTTTCCAGGCCGAGCTCAGAGAGAGTCCATCCGCAGTGTCATCGCCCGTCGGCTTCACAAAAAACACATTTGCCAGATAGGGGAACGGCCCGCGATCCCGCCCCTCAGGTGCGGCTCCGCGCATTGCGGAGGTTGCCTGCAACCTGAAATCAAAGTTCACCGGATCGGCAAACTCTTGGTCGGATTTGACCCGCTCGGTCTGGAGTCGGATGTTGTCAGCCGTGATTTTTTCGTCGGGAACGTAAATATTGGGGCCGCCGAGGATGGAGTGCGAGACGTTGCGCACCGGGAAATACCCGAGCCCCACGGAGTTTCTCGCCTCGCAGGTCTCAGCCCTCCCGGATTTGATGCCGACGTCCGGGCCTGCGTTTCCCCAGCCTAGGCAGCGGTCTAGCAAACCGTGCTCCGCCCCGGCCCCGTAGATCCGCACACCGACGCCTATGGAGCGGTAGCCGACGCAGTTTCGCGCCACGTCGTTTTTGCTCTGATACAGGAGCACTCCCGCGCACTCGGAGGCGTTATGCGGCGAACTGTTGCCATAGCCAACGCACCCCTCGACCAGGTTGCCCCCGCCGCCCTCGCTGGCGAGACAGATGCCGCCACCATTAAGAAAGGCCGTGCAGTCGCGGACAACGCAGTCGCGGGCACCAAGAAGGAGAATGCCCCAGGTGCCAAACAACGTGCGCGAGCTGGCCATTCCGTTGCTCTCAAACCCGCGCACCGCGATTCCCTCCAGCGCCACCCGTACGGGTTGCTCCAATTCCAAACCCGCTCGCCCAATCACCGGCACGCTGTAACGGTGCTGCGCTGCGGAGCGCAAGTCCGTGCTGGAAACGTAGAGCCGGCCCGCTGCGGCATCGTAAAAGTAGCTGCCCGGCTGAAATTCGACGTCGGCCATAGAAGCGCATTCCCCCAACCTCGACCAGGTGTCGACCTCGTACACCGCCTGCACCGAACCCTTGAATTCGGCCAAGGAAGTCTGCCGCAGGCCGGCCACCGGTCGGAACACCGGCGCATCCACATCGCCGCGCAGCAGCACGGTACCCGGTATCTCCCCCCGGATCACAGTCTGCTTTTCCTCGCTGCCAAGCCCCTTTCTAGCCACCGCTTCCGCATACTCCCCACGCCCGACGGTGAGTGTGTCCCCCGGCTCCAGGGCATTCACTCCTCTCTGCACGGTCAGGAACGCAGCCTCGCGGCTCGTTCCCGCGTTGGAGTCGAGGCCCTGTTTGTTGACGAAAAACTCCACGGCGTGCAGCGGGGAGGAAAGGAAAAGAACCAACGCTACGAGGCTTGCCTTCGGGGCTGTCATTGGGATCGAGAAGTAGTTGTGCGTTTGGGAAGGCCCACAGTCGGGAAAACCAGGGCGTCTTCAGGTCAAACAAACCCAAGTTCGGGAAGGAAAACTTGCTGACCTTCAGGGAAGAATCAAAAAATGGCTCCTCGCTGGCCTGTTGAGCAATGGTCTATTTTCCAGAGATTTATCCACAGATTTCCGAAGATTCCACAGATTTAAGAGAGGAAAAACCAGCACCTTCAGTCGCTCTCGCTCCCGGAGGGAGCGGAGAGAATGAGCCGGGCGGCAGCGAGGCTTTGCGAGCGCCACTGGTCCTGTTGAGGAGGCCCGACGGCGTCGGACACTGCGTCCTCCAAGTCGAGAGCCGTTCCTGGCACCTCAGGTTCCCGAATTGTCACGTCTCGCTTCCCGGAAGCTCTCACCCACTGAAAGTAGCGAGGAGCCATTTCTAAACACCATCTCACAGCCACCAGAAAACA
>CAMCIN010000212.1 GCA_945874745.1 Akkermansia muciniphila
TCCCGACCGGATGGTTGTCGAGGGCGCTGTCGTTGCGGCCGCCGAACTTCAGAACGTCAACGGGCAGCGCTCGCTCCTGCTGCACGGCCGCTTCCTGCCAGTGTTCAAACTGGTGGAGTTGCTGCGCCTTCCCGAGCCCCCGCCCCAGGCCACCGACCAGCTTTCCATCGTGGTCTGCGACTTCAACGGCAGGCGCATCGGGATTGAAGTGCAGAAGATCATGCGCCGTGTGGACATGCTCATCCAGGAGATGCACCCGCGTATCGCGCATCTGCCGGGCATCGGTGGGATTTCAACGTTGGGAACCGACCGGATCGTGGTCGTGATCGACCCGGAGGGACTGTTTGAACTGGCCAAGCGCCACACCGTGTTTGGTCTGCGCAGCCACAGCGTCCGGCTCGAGGAGGGGCTCGTCTAACATGATGAACCACGTGTCAGCGCGGTGCGCCCACTACCGGTTGCTGTTCCCAAGCCGCAACATCGAGTCGATCGTGACGCTGGGCGAGGGCGTGCGGTTGCTTCCCCCGCTCAAACACAGGCAGCAGCCTGGGGCGGACCACTGGCCGACGCTGGATCTGAGTCGCCTGCTCGGGGCAAGGCCAAGACAGAAAAAGGGCGCGCATTCCTCGCAGACGGAGCCTGCGGGAGACCGGCCACGCATCCAACTCGACTGGGTTTCGAGCGACTCCCTTCGGCGCGCAGCGCTCATCGTCGACGCGGTCGACGAAATCGTCGCCTCCCACCTCCAACACCTCGAACGGGTCCCCTTCCTGCCCTCCCGCCTGCTGCCGCTTTGCGACGGGGTCCTCCGGGACGCCGACTCCACCTGCCGGCTGAGCGTCCGGTTTGACGTGGCCTGGCCGATGACCGGCTTTGCCGAGCGCCGCCTCTGGAGGGAGTCGCTCGTGCGCATCGAGACGGTGTACGCCCCCGAGGGAGCCACCGAGACAGCCAACCGCCCCGTCACCGCCTGACTTCCGCCCGATGGAACCCGCCACCCCAGCTCCCCATTCCCTGCCCAAGACGGTGCTCGTGGTCGACGACTCCAACATCATGCGTCGGCTCGTGCGCGAAATCGTCGAAAGCGACCCGGATTTCAAGGTGGTCGACACCGCTGAAAACGGAAAAATCGCGCTTCAAAAAGTCCGTCTCCTCAAGCCCGACGTCATCCTGCTCGACATCGAAATGCCCGAACTCTCCGGGCTGGAGACGCTCCGCCGCCTCGGGTTGCGCAGCCCCTCGAAGGTGGTGATCCTTTCCTCGCTTGGCGGCGAGGGCACCCCCGAACGGGCCGAAGCGCTGCGCCTCGGGGCGGCCGAGGTCCTCGACAAGCCCTCCGGTTCCGTGAGCATGGACATCAAGTCCAGCCGCGGCTCGCTCGTGGTTCAAGCCCTCCGCCGCGTCACGGGACTGGCCTCGACCGCAACCGAGGCCGCGGCCCCCGCCACGGAAGAGGAGGAGGCCGCGCCCGCTTCGGAAACCGGTTTTGCCGGCGCTCTGCAAAAGCTGTTTTTGGACACAGTCAAAACAGCTGCGCTCGCCTTCAGCGCGGAGGGCACGCTGGTCTATGCCAACGCAGCCGCCACCAAACTGCTGCAACTCTCGCTCGACCCGAAAGCCCCACCTTCGCTCGACGCCCTTTTCGGCGACTACAACACGCAGCTGGCGGACGACATCCGCACCGTGCTCGAAGGCGGTCCCGCCCTGCAGGACGCCACCGTCGACTACTCGACAGAAAGCGGCGACTGGCTGCCGTTCCGGGTTTCGGTGCTGCCGGCCCCGGCCCGCCTCAAGGCCTTCGCCGCGGCGCTGGTGACCATCGAGGACACCACTGCAGAACAGAACCTGCGCAAGGTGCTCGACAAGGTCATGTCCAGCGCGGTCACCGACGCGGTCATGAGCGGCGAAAACCTCCAACTCGGCGGAAAACTTGCCGACGCCACGGTGCTCTTCAGCGACGTGCGCAGCTTCACCAAGCTGTGCGAGGGCCTCGGAGCGGAGGCGGTCGTCACGATGATGAACGAGTACTTCGCCTTCATGGCCGACGTGATCCGGGGCAACTACGGGGTCATCGACAAGTACATCGGCGACGCGATCATGGCGCTGTTCGGCGTGCCCAAGTCCACGGGCAACGACGCAGACAACGCTGTGCGCGCGGGCTTTGCGATGCTCCAGGCCCTTGACCTGCTCAACGGCGACCGCGAAGCCGACGGGCGGGTCCCGTTCAAGATCGGCATCGGCCTTGCCACGGGGAGGGTCGTCGCCGGCCAACTCGGTTCGCCCGAGCGGATGAACTACACGGTCATGGGCAACTCGGTGAACCTCTCCGCCCGCATCGAAAGCCTCACCGGCCACTACGGGGCCCAGTTACTATTGTGCGGGGAAACCTTCCGGCTCCTCACCGCCGTCCCTCGGTCGCGCCTGCTCGACATGATCCGGGTCAAGGGACAGAAAACGCCGGCCAACATTTTCGAGATTATCTACGCCCAACCGGGCGCCCACGACGGCGAGTGGCTCCAGTCCTATGCCGCAGGTCTCGCCTCCTACACGGCGGGCGGCTTCCAGGAGGCCCGCCGCCAGTTTGACGTTTCCACCCACGCCAACCCCGCCGACAAGGCCGCCAAGATCCTGCTCGAGCGCTGCGACATTCTGCTCAAGGCCCCGCCCGAGGAGTGGGACGGGGTCTGGACCATGGAAAGCAAGTCGGGCTAAGCCCCGACTCATCCGACCCAACCCGCTTTCTTTTCCAAACCCTCTCATGGCCCAGCTCCACCTCCTCTGCTGCAAATCCGGCGACCTCACGCTGGCCATCCCGCTCGACCGCGTCATCGGTGTCGTCGAGACCGGGCCGCTCACCCCGCTGCCCTATTCCGCAGACGCCTTTGAGGGACTGGTCGATGCCATCGGCCAGGTCATGCCGCGCATCAACCTCGCCAAACTGCTCGGGTGCGAGCAACAGGAGGGCAAGATTCTGGTGGTCGTCATGGACAAGGGCGGCTCCCTCGCGCTGCGGGTCCAGCAGGTCACCTCGATGGTCGATGTCGAGAGCGACCAGATCCTCGCGCACGGGGCGGAAGCCCGCGCCGTGCACGAACTCTTTCTCTCCCAGTTCGCGCATTCGGGCCAGACGCACTACCTTCTGGATATCGACCGCCTGGCGGTTAGCGAACAGTTGCGGGTCCTGCCGCCGGACGGGGAGGTCATGCTGGCGGAGGCGCCCGCGCCCGAGCTGCTGGAGGAGATTGTCACAGACTCCCACACGCCCTTCCTTTTGGTGGAAATCGGAGGCCAAACCTACGCCTTTGAATCCTCCGAAGTTGAGGAACTCACCGTCCCCGGACCGCTGCGCACGATGCCCGGTTCCCCCGATTGGATTTTGGGCCTCATCGACCTGCGGGGCAAACCGGTGGTCGCCCTGTCCTCGGCTCTGCTTCTGGGCCACCCCCGCACCGAGGGCGAGGAGATCTGTCTGGTGGCCGAGCTTGACGGGGGGCTGGAGGTGGCGCTTTTTGTGGACCGCGCGCTGAGCCTTGAGCGTTTTCCGCCGGAACAGGTTTATCCGATGAGCCAATCCATGGCCGGGGTGAACAGTTATCTGGTCATGGAGGCCGACCACATCGTGGGTGTGATCAGTCCGATCAAGTTGGTGGAGCAGGTGCGCGCCGAGCTTGTGAGCATGATCCCCTTCAACGCCCGACAGGTGACGGACACCGCCGGCCCCAAGGAACCGGGCGAGAGCCACCAACTGCTCACCGTGCGCGTCGGCGACGAACTCTTCGGGCTGACGCTGGAGCGGATCGAGCGGATCCTGGCCTCGGTACGGCTCACGCCGCTGCCCTCCACGGCCGAACACTTTGACGGCATGGCAGACGTCGGGGACGGCGTGATTCCGGTGATTGATTTGCGCAAACAGGTGGCGCGCTTGGAGCCGCCCTCCGCAGACGCGCAGCCGCCGTGTCTGCTGACGATGCTGGAGGGGGCGATGGCCGGCATCCTGGTGGACCAGGTGTTGAGCATCAGCGAGGTGCCGGCGGACCGTTTTGAGCCTGTGAAGGACGGCTCGAAGCTTCCCATTTCGCACGTGGTGCCTCTGGAGGGGAGGCTCATTTCGGTGCTGACCATCGACCGGATTTTGCCCGCTGCCTGAGCGGGTCGGGACTTCGACGGGAATCACGTCGGAAGTGGTTGCCTCACTAGGATTTGAACCTAGACAAGCAGATTCAGAATCTGCTGTGCTACCGTTACACCATGAGGCAGTGAAGGGAGTGAGAGATTAGGGAGGCGGCTGGAGGAGGCAAGGTCAAAAACGCCGCCTCCTCAAAGGGTCGCACCGCCCAGTGCTTTCACTGGGTGAGGGGTTTCGGGGAAGCGAGACAGGACACTTCCGGAAACAGCATGAGGCCTGAACGGCTGTCGCCCAGGAGACTGCAGCGTCCCTCTCCGTCGACTCTCCAAATCAAAGCCAAGGACCTACTCTTTAGACAACGATCCGCAGATTCCTCAGCTTCAATAGATGAGTGGAAACCATAAAAACATCTGCGGGAATCTGAGCAATCTGTGGATGACTACCCGGGCCAGCCAAAGCGAGGAACCTCCAAAAGCGACCTCGCCTAGCAGCGCACCATCTTCTCCAACTCCGCTGGGTTGACCCCCGGCCCCACCAGCGCGGCGGCTGCGCTCTCAAAATTCAACCACTCCGAAACGGCGGCCTGCACCTGCGCCGCAGTCACCGACAACATGGCCCGCTCCACCTCCTCCACCTCCACGAGCCGCCCAAATGCCATCAACGACTCCGCCATCCAACAGTTCTGTTGCGTGGCGGAATCCAGAGCGATCCGGTTCTGTCCGATCGAATACTGCTGGGCCAGCCGCAGTTCCGCACGCGAAGGCGGGCGCGCACAAAGATGGCCCGTCTCACGCCGGATGGCCTTCACCGCACGCGTAAGCTTGGAGACATCCAAATCGGTGTAAATGCACAGCGCCCCAGTCTCCTCCAGCGCCACGGTGGAGCTCTGCACGGAATAACAAAAGCCCTTGCTCTCCCGAAGGTTCTGGAACAGCCGGGAGCTCATGTTTTCCCCGAGCAAAACCGACCCCAGCTTGAGCGCAAAACGGCGGGGATCCGTCCGACTGCACGCGCGGAAGCCAAGCGCCAGATGCGCCTGACCGGTATCCTCCTCGGCCACGCGCACCCCGGTGCGGGGGCCGTTGGCGATCCGCATCTGCGAGGGCCGCCCCCGGGGCAGCTTCTCCAAGGGGCCCCGCACCATCGCCAGCACGTCCTCATGCAGGACCGGGCCGGCGACCGTGAAAATGGTGTTTCTGCCGCTGTAGTGCCGCTTGCGGAAAGCAAGCAGATCGCTGCGCTTGAGCTGGGCCACGCTTTCGAGCGTGCCTGTAAGCGGGTTGCCCAGCGGGTGTTCCGGCCAAAGACAGGAGGAAAGCAGATCCTCGGCCCACTGGGCCGGGGAATCGCTCAGGGAAAGGATTTCCTCGCGGATGACCTCCCGCTCCCGCTCCAACTCGTTCTCCGGAAACTGCGCATCCAGATACATCTCAACGAGCACCTCGCCCATCCGCTCAAAGTACGCGGCGTCCGCCTTCGCATAATAACAGGTGTGATCCTCCGTGGTGAAGGCGTTGATGTATCCGCCCACTCCTTCCACCGCCAAAGTCAGCTCCCGAGCGGTGTGCGCAGAGGTCCCCTTGAAGAGCAGATGCTCCAAAAAGTGAGCCAGTCCACATTCGCTGGGCCGTTCATGGCGCCCGCCGACCGCCGCCCAAATCCCGGCGCACACCCCGCGCAAATGCGGCATCCAGGCCGTCGCGATCCGTACTCCATTGCTGAGGGTGGTGACTTGGTATTGGGAGCGCATGTTTATCGGGCGTCCTCTGTAGACGGGAATTGCCGGCCGGCGAGCATCAGCTCTGCCAAAGCCACGTCGGCTGGGTAGGTGATTTTTAAATTCCATTCGGTATTATGGTAGAGCGCCACCGGCACACCGACGGCCTCCACTGCGGACACCTCATCGGTGACCGCCCCGCCGGACTCCAAAAGCGCCTCGTAAGCGCGCACCAAAAGGGCCCTCTGGAAAATCTGGGGGGTCTGCATGCCCCAGAGCCCCGTCCGGTCCACCCCCCCGCACACCAGTTGCGCGGCATCCGCCCGTTTGAGCGTGTCCGACACGGGGGCGGCGCAACTGGCCGCCCCGTGCAGGCGGGCCAGTGCAAGGCAGCCAGCGACGGCGCGGGGCGTTACCAAGGGGCGTGCGGCATCGTGCACGGCAACAAAATCAACGTCGTCCCCCAGGCGCTGGAGGCCGGCCCATACAGAGAGGTGGCGCTCCGCCCCGCCGTAGACGATCTCGACGGGTTTGCCCTGGGCGGAGGCGGCAGCGTATTCGGCGACCTGCGCCGCCAGCTCGGGGCGCGTGACCAGGGTGAGGGCGTGCACCTCCGGGCAGGCGGCTAGTGCGCCTATGGAATGCCAGAGCACCGGCCGTCCCGAAAGGGGGGCGAGGAGCTTGTCAAATCCCATGCGGCGCGAGGCACCGGCAGCAACCAGCAGAGCGTGCATCCAGGGTGCGGACTATTGGAGCTTGGCGCTGACTGCGGCGCTCAGGGCGCGCCCGTCGATCCGGCCCGCCGCTTTTTCGGTGGCCAGTTTCATGACTTGTCCCATGGCCGCTTTGGAGGTGGCCCCCAACTCCGCGATGGCTGCGCTCACCAGCGCCTCGAGTTCCTCGGGACTCAGTGGCTGGGGCAGGTAGGCAGCCAAAAAGGCGAGCTCCTCCCGCTCTTTTTCCGCCAATTCAGGGCGGCCTCCGTTTTGAAAGCCTTCGATGGAGTCCTGCCGTTTTTTGGCCTCCTTGCGGAGCACGGCCTGGGCGGCGGCCTCCTCGAGGTGGACGTCGGCGCCCCCCAGTTCGATGGCTGCATTTTTAAGAGCGCTTTTGAGCATGCGCAAAACCCCCAGACGCATCGCCTGCTTGGCCTTCATCGCCTCTTTAATATCCGCATCAATCCGATCCTGGAAATCCATAGGCCGAGCAAACTATCTGTGCGCAGGACTGGTGCAAACCATTTGGTACGCGGCTGGCCTGTGGAATGGATGCCGGTTTGGGGCAGTTTGCATTGGCAGGGTGGCTCCGCCTTTCCTACATTAGAGGCATGGTAGACCTCCAATCGCTCCCGGATCGGCACGGCCACTTTGGCCCCTACGGCGGAATGTTCGTGCCCGAAACGCTCATGGCCGCGCTCAACGCGCTCGCAGACGAGTACGCCACGGCCCGCGAGGACAAGCTGTTTCAGGCAGAACTGGCGGATTCCCTCAAGGACTTCGCCGGCCGGCCCACCCCCCTCTACTTCGCCGAAAGGCTCACCCGGGAACTGGGCGGCGCCAAAATCTATCTCAAACGCGAGGACCTCCTGCACACTGGGGCCCACAAGATCAACAACGCCCTCGGGCAGATTCTGCTGGCGCGCCGCATGGGTAAAAAGCGGATCATTGCGGAAACGGGTGCCGGGCAGCACGGCGTAGCGACGGCGACAGTGTGCGCCCGAGCGGGGATGGAGTGCGTCATCTACATGGGAGCCGTGGACATGGAACGCCAGGCGCTCAACGTGGCCCGGATGCGCTTTCTGGGAGCCAAGGTTGTCGGGGTGACCGCCGGCCAGGCCACGCTCAAGGAGGCGATCAACGAGGCCATGCGCGACTGGGTCACCAATGTGCGCTCCACCC
>CAMCIN010000213.1 GCA_945874745.1 Akkermansia muciniphila
TCGAGGGGGGCTGTTCAGATTCAGCCCCGGGATTTAATGCTGCGGGAAGCGGACATCCGCGGGGCAATGATTTTGCACGCGCCTCCGGGAGTGTTGGCGAGGATCCACAGCGACATGCTTTCCGGCCTCACCGAGGGATCTCTAAAGCCAGTGCTGCGCGCCGTGTTTCCGCTCGAGCAAGCCGCGCAAGCCACTGAGATGCTTATGCAACCTGGGGCCGCCGGAAAGATTGTGCTTTCGGTGGGCGCCCAAGCGGAGGGCAATTAACGGGCTGCCAGGGCACGGAACTCCGCGCCGCTCCGTTGAAACCGCTGCTAGCGGATGACCCCTCGGCTGCTGGACTGGAGGAATTCCAGTAGTCGGTCAAGTTCTGGCCCCGGGGGGAGTTCCACCTGCATCAGCTCCACAGCCTGCTGCAAGTTGAGTTTGCTGCGGTAGAGGATGCGGTGCGCGTCCTTGATGAGTTTGAGCGCTTCAGCATCAAAGCCATGGCGCTCGAGTCCCACCCGGTTGATGCCCCGAATCACCGCCGGATTTCCATCGGCGATCATGTAAGGCGGCACATCCTGGACGATCTTGGAGCAGCCGCCCGTGATGGCGTGGGCCCCAATTCGACAGAACTGGTGCACCGCAGTGAGACCGCCGATGATGGCGTGGTCACCGACTTCCACGTGTCCCGCAATGGTGCCACTGTTGGAGAAAATCACCTGGTCTCCCACGGTGCAATCATGCGCCACGTGGCTGTAGGCGAGGAAGTTTCCGCCGCTGCCTATCCGGGTGTAGGAACCGGGGGCGGTCCCTCTGTTGACCGTGACGAATTCGCGAAAGTTATTGGCCGAGCCAATTTCCAAATAGGTGGGTTCGCCAGCGTACTTGAGGTCCTGGGTTTGCTGGCCGATGGAGCAGAAGGAGAAAAAGCGGTTTTGCGCGCCCACGCGGGTGGGGCCCATGAGGGTGACGTGGTTTTGCAGCCAGCAGCCCTCCCCCAGTTGCACGCCCTCACCGAGGACACAATAGGGACCAATTTCGCAGCGGGGCCCAATCTGGACCGAGGGATGCACTACGGCTGTGGGGTGGATGTTCACGACGCTCACCGGTCTACCAGCCCAAACATGAGTTCCGCTTCCGAGACCACCTCTTGGTTCACAAAACAGCGGGCGCGCGCCTTGGCGATGTTACGCTTTTGCTGCACGAGTTCGACCTCGATGAAGAGGGTGTCGCCCGGCACGACTGGTTTGCGGAATTTAACGGAGTCTGCGCTCATGAAATAACCGATGCGTCCCGCGTTTCCGGGCTTATTAAGCATCAGAATGCTGCCAACCTGGGCCATGGCCTCAAGTTGGAGCACCCCGGGCATGATGGGCTGTCCGGGGAAATGTCCTTGAAAGAAAGGCTCGTTGATACTGACCGACTTGACCCCTGTGCACTGGGTTTCGCCGCTGAAGCTCACGATGCGGTCCACCATGAGGAACGGATAGCGGTGGGGCAAAAGCTTCATGACATCGTTGATGTCCATGACAGAGCCGCCCTTTGGGGTGACCACGGGTGGCACCATCGCCATCGCCTTGGCAAACTGCTTGGCCACGGCACGGGTCATTTCCGCGTTGGGACCGTGGCCCGGCTTGATCGCAATCAGGTGGCCCTTGATGTAGCGGCCGAAAAGGGCCAGATCTCCGATGATATCGAGCACCTTGTGCCGGACAAATTCATCCGGGAAACGCACGGGTTCGCGGCTCAGAATGGAGTCACCCTTTACAACGACCGCATTCTCCAGGCTGCCGCCCTTGATAAGGCCCTTGTCGAGGAGGGGCTTGACGTCCTCATAAAAAACAAAGGTCCGCGCGGGGGCGATTTCCTTTTCGTAGAGCTCCGGAGTGATTTCGGCGGAATAATACTGGGTAAACCGGCCTCCTGGGCCGACGTGGGTGCAGGACACCTTGAAGCCGTTGTAGGGAAGAAGCGTCAGGAGCGAGCCGCCTGCGGTTTCAATGTGAAGCGGCTCTCGCAGTTCAAAGACGGGCCGGAGCGCGTCCTGTGCCACGACGCCCGCTTGCCGGATGAGCTGGACGAAGGGAAGCGCACTACCGTCGCCGATGGGCGGTTCGTTGGCGTCCATCTCGATGAGGGCGTTGTCCACGCCCAGACCGGCGAGGGCCGAAAGCACGTGCTCCACCGTGTGGACCTTCACGCTCCCCTCGCCCAAAGTGGTGGCCCGTTCCACGGTTTTGACCAGGGAAACAGAGGCGTCGATGGTGGGCTGCTCGGGAAGGTCTAGCCGTTTGAATTTGCGGCCATACCCGGGGGGAGCCGGGCGCACGGTGAGTGTCACCTGCTCTCCTGTGTGCAGCGAGCAACCGCTTAAAGAGGCGCTGGAGGCAAGGGTGTGTTGCTGATTGGTCATCGAAGGCGGGCTTTATGGAGAAATTCAGCCGTGCGGACAAGCCTGTAGCGCGTTCGCAGCTGATTCCTTCCCCGTGCTGCCCTTGCATCGGGGCGGAAAATCCCTTAGAAAGGCAGGATGATCGACTTTATGCAGAGAGGAGGGCCGCTCATGTGGCTGCTGCTGTTCTGCAGCATCTTGGCCGGGGCTGTCTTCCTTGAGAGGACGCTGTATTTTCACCGCGTGGGCATGCCTCCGGGGGACTTTTTGCGCGGACTGGCCGAATTGATCCGCCACCAGCGCTGGGCCGAGGCGCAGATGGAGTGTGCAGGAAATCCCACGCCCCTGACCCGGGTGCTGCACGCGGCAGTGCTGCGCCACAGCGCGGCAAGGGCCGAGCTCAAGGAGATTGTGCAGGAGGCGGGGCAGCTGGAGGTGCCTCGGCTTGAGCGGTATTTGGGGCTACTTGCGGGGTTGGGCGTGGTGGCGCCACTGTTGGGGCTTCTGGGCACGGTCACCGGAATGATCGAGGTCTTTGGAAGCATCAGCGCGCAAAGCGGTTTGACCAGTTCCGCGGACATTGCCGGTGGAATCTACCAGAGCTTACTGACCACGGCGGCAGGCCTGATCGTGGCCATTCCCTGCGCCCTGGCCTACAGCTATCTTTCGGCGCGGCTCACCGCACTCATGCGGGACTTGGAGCGGGCCGGAATTGAGGTGGTCAACCTGATCACCGACAACCGGCGCAACCCGAACATTCTGGAATTTGACCCTTCGGAGCGCTCTCGCGCCCAAGATTCCCCCAGCCGCGGTTGATCGGGGCCTCCGGCAATGAAACTGGTGCGCACCTTCCAATTTCGCGTGGAGTTATTCCACGTGCTCCCCTTGGTGAATGTTTTGTTTCTTGCTCTGTTGCTGTTCGCGCTTAGCTCGCGCTTCACGCTTCAACCCGGGCTTAGTCTGAGCCTGCCGTCTTCGCCCTTTACGCTGGCGCCGCAACTAAACCCGCTGGTGCTCAGCATCACCGCGGCCCCCCTTCCCACGCTTTACCTCAGAGAGGAACGGGTCACGCTGGAGGAACTGGACGTCCTGCTTCAGGACCGCCAACTCGCGGGGCGGCCGCTGGTCATACGCGCGGATCGCGCCACTCCGTACGAGACCATCACCGAGGCGAGCAATGTCTGTTTGCGGCGGGGATTCACGGTTGCGCTCGCCTTTTCGGCACCGCCCGCAAAGTAGACGCCCTCCCCGCTCGCTGCCCCTGCTCCAGTTCCATGCTGACTTTCTCATGGCCCAAAACGCGCTGGAGCAGCACTCCCCTGCCCGGGCTGATTCTGCTTTCGGCGTTTGTACACAGCCTGGCTTTTGTGCTGCTGCAGGTGGTCCCAAAGGAAAAAGTGACCGCCCCGGAACGGGAACGGGAAATTGAGTTGCTCAGTGCAGAGATTCCCGGGCATCAGGCTCTGTTAGCTGCCGTGGAGGCAGAGTCACCGGTAGCCGCCCTCTCCCACCAACTCCTGCCCGTGGAGGACCTGCTTTCACGCCCCCGGCAACCGCCATCATTGCAAAGCCGGACACCTCCACTGGAGCCCCGTCGCTGGAAACCTGAAACTGGTTCGCTCGTGGCCGGCTTTTTGTCCGCCCCGCCTCAACCGGTGCAGTCTGCACCCCGGCCTCAGCCCGCGCGCCTAGAATTTAGCCCTCGGGAAAGGGAGCGCCTCAGTGTCCTCCCGCCCTTGCCGGACACGCCCAAGGGGCGGTTGTTGGAAAACCCAGTGTTTTTGCTTGGTATTGGAGGTGAGGGAGCCGTCCAGTTTGTGCTGCTGCAAAAAAGCTCCGGGGAAGAAGCCACTGATAGGCTGGTGGAACGCGCTCTACGGCAGGTGGAATTCAAAGGGGGCCAGCGCGAGACACAATGGGGGAATGCCACCTTCATTTGGGCGCAGGTGGCCGAATAATGGAGGGCTCCTTTTTGGGGCGTTTTAGGGTGGGGATTTTGTCGTGCGGATTGGGCGCGAACGTGGAACGTTAAACACAGATGTTTCGCGTCAGCATTTCTTCTCTGGGGTCCTTGCTGGCCTGTTGCACTCTGGGAGCCGTGCTGCTGGCGTGGTTGTGGAGCGAGTGCAGCGACAGTTGGCAGCGGCGAAAGTTTGAGCGCCGCAGGAGAAAGTGTCGTCTTTGTTATTTTGATTTTCTCGCGACCGACGCTGAGGCGTCCCTTCCCGGGCAGTCCCGCCGGGCGTCGCCTCCTCTAGCCCCCTGTCCCCGGTGCGGAGCCCCAAGCGCTCCTGCCCGTGGCTCCCTTTAAGCACTGGGCGGGCCTGCACTGGCCTGCAACTTTGCCCCAAGCAAAGCGAAGGCTTTTCTCCAGCACAAAAACCTAGTGTCCTACAGGTTCCCGGCTTTTCATGATTTCCCCCTCAGATCCAGTTCCTGATCCCACACCGGTGGAGCCCTGCGGGGCCTGCAGCATGCTCTTGGATATTGCCGAGATGCTTCCGCTGACGGTCGTGGAATGTCCGGGGTGTGGGAACGCCATTACGGTGTTGCAACGCTTCGGCCAGTTTCGGCTTGAGAGCCTGCTTGGAACCGGCGGGATGGGGGCCGTTTACAAGGCCTTTGACGTGGCCTTACAAAGGCATCTGGCGCTGAAAATTCTCCAACGCAACTGGAGCCATGATGCCCTGTTGACCGCCCAGTTTGAAAAGGAGGCCGCCCTCACTGCCCGCGTCAACCATCCCAACGTGGTGCGGGTCTATTCCACGGGAAAGGCCCATGGCATGTTTTACATTGCCATGGAACTGGTGGACCGCGGCTCCCTCGACTCAGCGATGGAAGCAAAGGGCAGGCTGCCCGAAGCCGAAGTCCTCCAGATCGGCATCCAAGTCGCAGAGGGGCTGGATGCGGCAAACAGGGCGGGGCTGATCCACCGGGACATCAAGCCGGGGAACATCCTTTTCAGCGAAAATGGACGCGCCAAAATCGTGGATTTCGGCCTTGCCCTCCAATCCAACCAAGCGGAGAGCTCCCTGGGAGAAATCTGGGGAACTCCCTTTTACGTCTCTCCCGAGACGTTGGCCTCCAAGCCCGAGGATCTCCGTTCGGACATGTACGCACTTGGCTCCTCGCTTTGGCATGCGCTTACGGGAGCCCCCCCCTACCCCAGCACCAGCACCTCTGTTCACGAACTGCTTCATCTAAAAAAAAGCCCGGTCGACCTGACCCTCGCATGTCCCGGACTAAACTCCCGCACAGCAGCCGCTCTCAACCGGACGGTTGCCCCCGAGCCCGCTGACCGCTTTTCGGATTACCCAAGCCTTGCAGCGGAACTGCGTGGAGCCCTTGCCGAAATACAGGCCCCGGAACAAAAGGCGTCTGCCGTGCCCGGGCGACCCCGTGCAGCAAAGCGCGCTTTGGCGCTGCTTTTTGTAGCGTGCCTTGCCAGTGGGGCCGCCTGGTGGGCAGCCCGGCAGGGCAGTCCGTCGGCTGATCCCACGCTTGGAACTGCCGAACAGGCCGTCCTTTCGGACGAAGAGCGGCTCGCCAAGGCGTGCTCCCTGCTGGCGCAGCCTGCGCAGCTGGATTTGGCGCTCCGCAGGCTTGAATTGATCTCACGCAGTCCGGAACTGCGTCCCGAACTGCAGGTCTGGAGTGCCGTGGCCCTGGGCACGGGATACGCTTTGCGTGGCGAGCCTGCCCGGCAGGCTGCAGCGTTGGGAGGACTGCCCGAGGACCTCCCGCCCCTTTGGAAGAACTTTGCCTTGCGTCTCAAGACTGCCTCCTCCGTGTCTCGGGCCGCCAGTGCGGGGCCTGCCCTTTCCCCTGAAGAGCAGGCGGTGGTTTTGCTGTGGCAGGGACTCGCCAAGCTTTCTCAGGAAGCGTCTGAGGCTGCCCTTCCCTTTTTGCAAAAGGCCTCCGCTGTTCCAGGTTCAGATGTTCTCCCTTTTGTGAAGCAACTGCTCTCCGTCGCACCTGTCTTGGCTGGTGATTTGGGCACGCTGACAGCAATGGAACGGGAATTTCTTGGGCCTGGCAAATCGCTCTCCGTCGCGGTGCGCACCCAACAGGCTGAGACATTACAAGCCAGGCTGCACCCGGTCCTTGCCCACTCCAAACGGGTGTCCGTCTTGCTGCAAAACGCTAGAATAGAGCATCCTCCACTGCCAAAACAGGCTCCGGCGACCTCCCCAGCGCCAGCCCTCCCCCCACCCCGCCCCGCCTCCCCTGCTGCTGCTCCAGCAAAACAACCAACGCCCGCACCAGCGGCAACGACCAGCCTGGACGAACTGCGAGTGAAGGTGCCTCTCCAAATCCTCGCCTTTCAATTCAAGGGCGCCCGCGAAAAGATTTCTGCCTTCCTCCCAAAAGCCCAACAGCAGGAGGCTCAGAAGACGTTGCTCTTGCGGCAGACGGACGAAGTCGAATCGCTTTTTCGCTGGTGCCTCCAGCAGGTCAACTCGGGGGGGACTCTTCCCTCCCCCATCATGCGCAACGGGGCGCCCTTCAAATCGGATCCGTTCCGTGCAGACGAGCAGACCCTGTTTGTCAAAACGGACACCGGCGCCCCTCCCCTGCCCATTGCGTGGCAGGAAATCTCCCCGCTGTTCCTCGTCAAAATCCTCCAGTTCCGGAGTACCTCACTCCAAAACCCCACCCAGCGAGCGGAGCTCTTATGGGGTGCCGGAACCGTGCATCTTCTTTTGGGCTCCCAAAAAAATGGAGCTGATTTTTTACAAGAGGCAGCGAAGCTCAACCCCGCTTACCGTGCGGCGCTTCAGGCGCTTTTCGCGCCCGAGCCAACCCCGTAAAAGCGCGCGGCCGCTCCTCCAAAAAAGGAGGCCTGTTCCTCGCTGGACCACGCACTGGTCCAATCCCGGGCCACCTTGAGCCACGCCTCGTACTGGGATGCCAGAAGACATACCGGCCAGTCAGACCCCCACAGCAACCGCTTTCTGCCAAATGCACTCTCTGCCACGTCGAGATACGGCCGTAGCGTTTCCGGATTCCAGTCCGTATGGTTTGCCTCGGTGACGAGTCCGGACACCTTGCAGCACACGTTTCCGTGGCCGGCCAATTGCGTAAGGAGCCCGGCCCACGGTTCGAGTTGCCCGGTCGCGATCTGCGGCTTTGCGCAGTGGTCCAGCACGAACGGTTGCAAAGGAAAACGCTCCACCAGTTCTATGGCCGCCGGCAGTTGGCGCGGGAAAATCAGCAAATCGTACCGCAGCCCGTAGCCGTGTAACTGTTCGATGCCACGCAGAAAGTCTTTCCCCACAAGAAAACGGTCGTCCGGCTCGTCCTGGGCCACGTGCCGCACCCCAACAAACTT
>CAMCIN010000214.1 GCA_945874745.1 Akkermansia muciniphila
AACCGAGCTCGTACCACCGCTAAACCACCATCGGAGCGTTCCCGCTCCGAGGCAATTTTCATGCTGCGTCGCGTGGTCATTTCTCCGAACGGAGAGATGGCCTACTCAACGAAGCCAGTGGGCAGGGTTTTCAAGTAAGGAATCGGGCACGGTAACGTTTGGCTTCCCACAAGGACCGCGCGGCGCAAAACCTGCTGCGGGCTGTGGGGGTTGGTTTCAAGCCTATGAACGCTCCCCGATTTTTCCGTTGGACATGGATTTTGCTGTTGAGCCTGTTCGCCGGCCTCGCTGTTTGGGTGGCACTTCCGGACCGGCGTTCCGACGAAAAGGACGAAATGGCCGCCGCCGATGCGCAAGACTTTACTTCGGGCCACCACACGCCTCCCCAAGTGGGCGAGCGTGCGAAAACTGCGCAGGATTCGACCGCTCGGGACGCCCAGCGCCAAACGCTATCGTCGCATCAGGGATTGCCCGTGAAGGAGTGCACAGATTTTTTAACTTGGTTTGAAGCGTATTCCGCCGCCCCCGAGCCCCAGCGCGCCGTCCTGCTTTCGAGCGGCGAGGCCGCCGCAGCAGCCCGGAAGGGTCGGATGATGGAGCTCATCCGGCAGAATCCAGAGCGCGCTCTTGCAAACGCACTTCGCCTCGATCAGATCGACGCGCTGCCGATCAGTGTTCGCGCGCTCGTTGAAACCCCGTTCAGCACACCTGCTGATTATGTCGTCCTGCCTGTTTGCCCCGGGACGGGTCGAGACCAAACACCCTCCTCGGAAGCGCTCCCAGCCGGGGAACTTCATTTTACCACCGGCAACCATGTGCAGGTGTACGTGTACGGGCAGCGTCGTTCGGTGGGTTCCAAGACAGGGCTGCCCGTTCAGGGAATCGTCTTGGACGAGCTCGCAGCCTTGCGGGACGGGGTGTTTCAACCCCTCGACCAAAGGGAGCTGGAAGCGGCGGAGAAACAATTTCCGGCGGCCCAACAGGGCCCCGTCCGAAGCTTCGTGACGGGAGCCCTTCTGAAGCACGAACCGCTCTGGGCGGTCGCGGCGGGAAAAAGGTACGCGTTTGCGGATGCCGCGGAACTGCGGGAACTGGACCAATCGCTCGCAGCGTTGGACGCAAAGCCCGGTCCTCTGGCTGGATCTCGGGCGTTGTATGCGCTTCCCTACGGTGCAAACGGCGGGACGGGATTTAACCTGGCCGAGGCCCAAAGCCTTGCCGCCGCGCTTTCCGCGGAGTGGACACTCACCAAAAAGCGGGTCTTTCTCATCCGTGTCGACTTTTCCGACAAAGTGGGTCCGCCGATCGAGGCGGGGGCTGCGGAGTCTCTGCTGAATGGACAGGTGCACGCTGCATTGTCCGCGATCTCCTACGGGAATGGCGGTGTGGAGGCAAAGGTGAGCCAAGGCGTTTACCGGCTGCCGAAGACCGCCGCTGTCTACTCGGGTACCGGGACGTTGGGATACGGTTCGGACGATTTTAGCAGCAAGAACTCGGAACTGTTGAACGATGCGAGAGAGGTTTTTCGTGCCGCCACGCGTACGGGTAACGACGCGGGAATCAACATCGGCACGAGTTCAAGCGACTTAGGCACTGACTTTGACGTGGTTGGGGTATACTTCGCGGATATCGGTTGTTATGGAGGGGGTTACAGGTTTGCGGGCTATGCCAGCGTCGGGGGCGGGGACCTCTGGATGCAGGGCAACAACGAGGCAAAGGTTTACGTCCATGAATTAGGCCACGTTTACGGATTGGGCCATGCAAACTTTTGGGAAACCAACGATGGGAGCGTGGTGGGAAGCGGAAGCGAGAAGGAGTACGGCGACGTCTTTGACGTGATGGGTGAGGGCTCTCTTCCGGAGGGTCACTTTCATCCGCAGGCAAAGCAGAAACTTTCGTGGCTCAAACAGCAACAGTGGCTGGATGTGAGCGCGGAGGGTTCCAAAATCTACCAAGTCTACCCCATCGACAACGCGGACGCCGCCCCTCTGGTTCGGGGCCTGCGCATCACAAAAACGTCCACTCAGGTTACGGCCGGCATCGCGACGGAATACTATTGGCTTGGCTTCCGCTCGGCCAACGCGGTGTATCCAAAACTTTCGAGCGGTGCCTACCTCCTCTGGCAAAGGCCGGATGCCGACAAGTGCTGCCTTCTCGACACCACTCCGCAAACAAGTGGAGTGAAGAGCGATGCAGCCATCGATCTGGGAAGGACCTACGCCGACACTACCGCCGGCATTTACGTCACACCGGTCGCCGTGAGCGGTACCGGCACCGGCCGCCACCTCGATGTGCAGGTTCACCTGGGACCGTTCCCGAACAACCGCGAGCCTCTGCTTCTTTCGCTGGATGGTGGCACCTCTGCGGAAGCCCGGAGGGAAATGACTTTCAATGCGGTCGCCACCGATGCCGACGGCGACACGCTCGCATACCGCTGGGACGCCGGAGACGGTTCCGTGAGCGGTGGCACAGGCGCGGCCGCCGCGAGTTTCACCCATGCCTGGATCACGGAGGGTACCTACACCGTCAGTGTGACGGTCAGCGACATGAAAGGCGGCTCGGCAAGCCGCTCCGTTGCCGTCAAAGTCAAAGACCCAGCCCGGGATTTCGCAAAACGCACCAGTGGCACGGACTCGGACCTTTTCGGAATTGCGGCCAGCGACACCCTGCTCGTAACGGTGGGCGAGAGCACCTCAGGAAACGGCGATGATTGCGTGATCCGAACCTCCCCCGACGGAGTTCAGTGGACCAAAAGGCTTATCACGGAAACCGTGCTCAATTTAAAACTGCGCGCCGTAATTTGGACGGGAACGCGTTTCGTCGCGGTGGGTACCAACTTCAACCAAACACAGCAGGACTGGTACGGCGTCGTGTACACCTCGGCGGACGGAGTGTCGTGGTCGCTCAGCTACGCGGATTCCTTGCCGAACACAGGTCTGAACGTTGTGGCTGCCGGAAACGGGGTGGTCCTTGCCGGTGGCGATCGTGGCACGCTCCTGCGTTCCACGGACGGGCAGACATTTACTCGCATCTCGGGACCAGCAGGCTTGGACGCCACCCAGACGGTGTCCGGACTCGCCTTTGGCGGTGGAAAGTTTCTGCTCGCTTCCCACCTGCGAGACTCTACTGCGGACAATGGCGAGCCGATCCTCGCGCAGTCCGTTGACAGCGGCGCTTCCTGGACGAGTCTCGTTGCGGGAAGCGGTCTGGATTCGTGGCAGGATTTTCGCGCCTTGGCGTACCTCAACGACCGTTTTGTTGCGAGCGGATGGTACTCAAGATTACGGACATCCACCGACGGAGGACTCACCTTCACCACAACGCGCAAAAACGAGGAGCAGGCGATTTTTGTCGCCCACGGTCGCGGCCTCTTTTTTGCGTCTGGCGA
Organism: Akkermansia muciniphila; assembly: GCA_945874745.1. GTDB lineage: Bacteria > Verrucomicrobiota > Verrucomicrobiia > Chthoniobacterales > Chthoniobacteraceae > Chth-196. The sequence goes on from CAMCIN010000214.1 coordinate 3,389, forward strand.
GCAACTGCCGCCCGCCGGTTCCGGTGGGCCTACCAAACCAGTGCAGTTGTTTTCAATGGACGGAGTCACCTGGAGCCGGGTAGAGGTGCCCGCCGACGTCAAACAGCTCAACGCGGGGGTGTTTTTCAACTCTCGCCTCGTCACGGTTGGAGCGGCTGGCCAGATTTTCCAGACGGCTCCCATTGGCGTGGAAAGCAACAGGGCGCCTTTGATCCAGTCCGTATCGGTACAGAGCGGCAAGAAATCACGGGTACCGGTGTCGTTTGGAGTCAACGCCGCCGACGGGGACGGTGATGCGCTAACCTATTTCTGGGACGCGGGACAGGGCACGGTAGCAAACACAGCCCAGGGGTTCACGCACACGTGGACAGCAGGCGGAACGTACGCGGTGAGCGTAACTGTCAACGATGGCAGGGGCGGAAGCACAAAGCACACCGAGTGGGTCACGGTCACCGAATCGCTCGGGCAACCCGTGCTCCGGGGAGGTTCGCTTTTGGGCAACGTCAACGGGCTCGCCAGCAGCGGCTCCGTCGCGGTCGCGGTTGGGGAGACTACGATTCCGGGGGTCGATGCGGGAACGTTGACCGTGGTGCAAACATCAACCGATGGAGGCTCGTGGACGGCGCGAGCGCTTCCGGAGTGGTCGGCGAATGTCAAACTGCGTTCCGTGACGTGGACTGGCAGCCGGTTTGTGAGCGTCGGTGAGGACTATGATCAGACCGCTAAAAATTGGCGCTCCGTCATCTACGCGTCCAACGACTCGGGAACCGCGTGGCAACGAAAATACAAAAGCAGCGTCGCCGACTCGGGGCTGCGAACGGTTCGCGCGGGAAATGGTGTCCTGCTGGCTGGTGGTAAAAACCGTGAGCTTCTGCGTTCAACCAACGGAGGCGAGAGTTGGAGCACGGTGATTCCCCCTGAAACGCTGCTTCCCACGAGCCACACCGTGTCCGGAATAGCCTACGGTGACTCCACGTTCGTGCTGGTCGCTTACATAGATACCTTAGTCAATCCCAACGGAGCGGCGCGCATCCTCACCTCCTCGGATGGATTGAACTCCTCGGATGGATTGAACTGGACGGACCAATCCGCAGGAGCCGGGATCTCCCCGTGGCAGGACTTCCGCAGTATCGATTTTTTGGGAGGCCGTTTCGCGGCGAGCGGTTTTTACTCCCAGCTGCGGTTTTCTACGAACAAGGGTGCTACGTTTGAACCAAAAAAACCGGACTACGAGGAGGTGCCCGCCCTCGCCTACGGCAACAATGTGTATTTTGGAGCCGGCGAGTTAATGGAACTTGGTGGGCCCTCCAGCGAGGGAACGAACATCAGTCTCCTGTCGACGGATGGCGAGCAATGGGTGTCAACGCCTGCACCGAGTGGTGCAAAAAAGGCGCTTTCCGCGGTGTTTTTCAAAAACAGCTTTCTTGTAGGCCGCGAGGACGGGCAGATCTGGCAGAGCTTCCCGGATTCTGCGGAGGGAGCCGACGTAGAAATTTTAACGCAACCAGCATCCGCAACCGTATTGCGGGATCAACCCGCAAAGCTGGAAGTGTTCGCATCGGGCGTTGGCACACTCGGTTATGAGTGGTTTAAGAACGGGGTCTCCATTCCGCAAGCGACCTCGGCGAGCTACCTTTTGGCCTCGGCGAAAGCCACGGATGCGGGGACGTACACCGTCAAAATCAGCTCCTCCGCAGGAGGAGGGACGGTGGAAAGCGCGCAGGCCGTGTTGAAAGTATGGGATCCCGTCAGGATTGACGCCCAACCTGCTGGGGGAACGATCGGGAAAGGAGAGTCTCTGACACTTCAGGTCGGCGCTACAGGCGGCGGGAATTTGACTTATCAATGGCGAAGGAACGGGCAGACCATCGATGGCGCCATCCTGCCCAGCATTCAGATATCCTCCTCAAGTCCCTTGAATGGGGGCAGCTATGAGGTGACCGTCAGCAACACACTGAGCAGCGCGACCAGCGTCCCGGCAAAGGTAGAGGTCGACCTGTCTCCAAGAATCGTGACACCGCCCGCAGGCCGGAGCTTGCTGAGCGGTGCGTCGCTTTCACTCAAAGTGACGGCATCCGGGGACGGTCCCCTCCGCTACCAATGGTTCAAGGACGGCGCACTGATCCCGCTTGCGGTTTCCGCAGAGTACTCGGTGGCCGCCGTCGGCCAGACCGACACGGGGACTTACGGCGTGCGTGTCTCCAATGATTACGGACAGATCCACAGCGGCTCTGTGCAGGTGACGGTGAGTTTGCCCACGGGCTTCGCGGTCCTCCGCCAGCCGCCCTCCCAAATCAATTTCATTCAGGGTACCCGGAGCACGATTCGCTTGCGGGTCGTTCCAGGAGCGGGGGAAACCGCCTACACTTTGGTTCCCGTCGGTAATTCACCCGCTATCTCCGGGGCGCAGGGAACGGTCTCCGCAGAGACCGGAGAAGCACTTTTTGCACTGAACTCCCTGAATGCGACGGGCACCTACAAAGTCCGTTTCACCCGGATCAGTCCGGAGGGCGAGACACAGACGGCCGATTCGGAAACCTTTAGTCTGGTCCAGCGTTCATGGGAGGATGCGGCGGGCACCTACGAGACGCTGTTGGCAGGTGAAACGGCGCTCGAGGTGGCACCGGCGGAAGCGGGAAGCTACCGCGGCATGCTGTTGTTGAGCGTGACTAAACGGGGGACCTTCTCCGGAAAGTTGCTCTATAACGAGGCTGCGGCGCTGACCTCCGACGGTTCCTTGACAATGGCTCCGGGTGCGCCCCGGATCTACACGCCGGTGCAGCGTTCCTTCTCGGGCTCTTGGTCGGATGACCCGCAGAATCCATCCATAAAAGTGGCCTCACCGCGTTTGGGAACGGGTTCGACAGCCTCGCGACAGGCAATTTTTCTCGAACTTGATTTCAGTGCTCACCCTGTAGTCGCGAACGTCCGGGTGAGCGATGCTGTCTCCAAGGGGGGCGGACTCTTCGGGAGTGTTGCAATGGGATGTGCACGGCTTGTGACCGGTTCGTCCAGCACCGTTGAACCCGCGAGTGTCGCGGGACTCGCGGGCCGCTACACGCTGGGGGCGGATCCCGGGAGCGCGGCGGATGGTTACCGGGTCGAAACCTATACGCTGGTTCAAGTGCTGCCGTCTTTGCGGGCTCTGTGGGCCACCCGGATGGCTGGGTACACGGGAACAGGCAGCAGCGGAGTACAGATTGCAGATCCCAACCGGCCAATGGTGCAGTTTTACGAAAAATCTCTCCTCAATAACACCACGCTGTTTTCCTCGAACAGCCTGTTGGGAGAGTTGGCGTTCCAGCGCGGAAGCGAGGCTGCGTGGAAGGCCCTGTTCGGTTCCACGCTGGTTCCCTCCTGTCTGGAGCGACAGACCAGTTTTTTGAACAAAAGGACCACGGCCCCGACCGTTCCGATCTACGATGCTGCGTTTGAAACCGGTGGCCGTTGGTCAAGGGTGGAGCGGACAGGCTTCCTGCAGGGCGAGGGCTCCCGCTGGAGCGGTCCAAAATCCAGCGGCCTCCCCTCCTTTCTCCCGGCAGCCACCACTCGCACCCTAAAACTGCGGGACGTCCTCACTTCGGGTGGCACCTCCTCCAGCGTAGACTATTCGTGGAAGCTCAGTGTCTCCGCGCTCGGTATCGTCCGGGTCACCTCGCCCACGAGTCCTTCTTCCCCCCTGCTGCGTCTGCGTTTGGATAAACTCCGTGGCGAATGGACTGGCAGCTTCAGCCCAAGCGCGACCGTACGACGCAACCTCTACGGAACATCGATTGATTCCGGAGCCGACGCGACCGTCTTGGGACGGGGGTGGGCGGAACCGGTGATGGGTACCCCAAAGACGCCAACAGGAGGCTGGCGTATTGAGGAGTGACCCGCTCCAGCCTTTTCACTCAGCTCGCACACGAACCCGAAACGTACCCTCGGACTTGAAATCCGTTGGGGAGGAATCTCCGTGTGAGATCGACTCTCACCCCAGGTCCAAATTTGTAACAATCAGAGACTTAAATAACCTGATAGATGACATGAGGTTGTTGAGCCACGCGAGATTCCGCGATCTTAAAAGCGATGACAACCTCAACACCCTCCCAATCAAGCCCCTCTTACGAAGCGATCAAACTCGGAATCGACGCCCACGCTAAATACTATTGGATAAGCAGTCAGGTCGACGGCGCGCCGCCGCAGCCGGTCCAGAAGATGACCTACGACGAACTACTTCTGTTCGTGCTCAAACAGCAGAAGCT
>CAMCIN010000215.1 GCA_945874745.1 Akkermansia muciniphila
GGAACATTCCTTATGAAACCACTGTGAGAAAAAGGCCCGCAAGGGGGTAGGTCGGCACTACAAGCACTTTGAAAAAATCGAGTGTTCAAAATAAGGTGCTTGCGATTTTAAAGTGCCCGAAAATAGCCGTTTTTAGACGCGAGTCCGCGAAGTAGGGTTAACAGAAGGGTGTACGGCTCCTGTGTCATCCGCGGATCCGGCCCCCTTTTTTTGAGGGGATCGCCGTTGGGCGCGCAGTTTTCCATCATCGCCCGAACACGCACCCGGAACCGGTAGAGCGCGTCGGGCACCGGGGGAACCCAGGCGTGCGGAAACTCCAGCCGCCCCGAGGCCACGCGCATAGCGAGAAAACCCTCCGGTGCGAACGTCCAAAACGAGGCTTTTTCGTGCTGCTGAATCGCACCCTGCCACTGCTCGGTGTAGTCGGACCGGATTTTTTGGGCTCGGGTCGGGCGGTGCGGACGGTGGCCTCGCGCAACGCCAGGTCGGCGGCCTGCAGGTAGCGTTCCAGGTGGACTTCCGAAAGGTTGAGTGCTGATCCGATGTTCTCGAACCCCCCATCGGTCTCGTCCTCCGGCAGCAGTTCGCGCAGGCAGCCCTCCACCCCGAGCAGGTCCCACAGCGTGTTCAAATACTCCGTCCGGCTCAGACGCCGACGCACCGCCCGGCCTTCCCGTTGTTGTCGGGCCAGGCTGATCCCGTGGAGCTCTGTGCGGAGGGTTTGGAGAAACTCCGCGGCCAGTGCCGGGGCGGGGCGCGGCTTTTTCTTGGGCGGCATCTCCCCGTGCGCCACCTTGTCGAACACCTTGGTCCACTTCTGGAGGTTGTCCCCGATTTGGAAGTCCAAGGGCAGCCGGGTTAAATCCAGGCCGCCTTTGTGGGTGTCCGCGTCGTGGCAGTCGTAACAGTGGGCCTCCAAAAGGGGCTCGAGTTTCGCCCGGAGCTCCACGGAACGGGCGTCGGGTCCGGGGAAAAGTGCCGGAACCGCTGCGAGGAAGAATGTTTTGAGCTTCATTGTTGGGAGGAGGGTTGGGCGAACCCGAGTCGGCCGGTCGCGGGAGCGGGCACAGGCCGGGCCAGGCGGAAGCCGGTGTCGGGGTATTCCTTTTCCGGCCGGGAGCTAATGCGGGTGACCCGCTGCAAAACTTCGAAGGCGTCGCCGACCGATCCGCCCCTGATGCGGCGCTGGGTTTGATACACCACGGCTTCGTTCCATTCCGAAACGTTGCCGCCCTGGTCGAACGTGCCGTAGTGGCTCGCCGCTTTGGGGAAGCTGCCGACGGGTAAAATCCGTGTGTAATCGGTGAACTGCGATTTCGGCAGGCGCAGGTTGAAGAAATTGGCAAGGTTCGCGCCGGGGGCACCCGGTTCCTGCAGACCTGGCAGCTCGTGGCTTTGCGTCGGATAAAGCCAGTAACCGCCTTCGGGACCGCCCTTTTCCGGGGGATGAAAATAAGCTGCCTTGACCCACTCGTTTTCGGTGGCCACCCAGACCCGCGCCCCCGGCTCGTGCGGGGCAAGTCCGCCGTGCTTGGCGATGTCGTAGGCGCCAGTCTCCGTGTCGCCTTTTCCACCCCCGTTGTGGAGCCAGTTGGCAAAACGCATCGCGTCCAGGAAACTCACATACACCACGGGTTTTTTTCCCAGCCCGTCACGGCCGCATAGTGGTAACCGCCGGGGTCCCCCGTGCGCCGGATACAGCCCGGCATCCGCGGGGGCACGCGCCCGGCGAAAACGGGTTCGGTGATGCGATATTCCGCGAGACCCATGCTCGGGTGCCAGAGCTGGTGGGAGTCGTCGGTCGCGACGGCGTTGAGCAACTCAACATACTGTTCGACGGTCACCTCAAACCGGCCGATCTGGTACTCGTAAGCCACGCCGCCACATCCGGCTTTGTCTGGGAGGTTGCCGGGATCACCCACCGTGACCCAGGCGCTCTCCTCGCCCGGGGCGGAGAGCGCGCACAGCAAAGTCAGCAGAGTGAAAAGTTTCATGGGTGTTTTGGGTGGAGAATCCGAGTCGTGCCACTGCGCTGGGGGGGGGCTTGGGGGGATGGAGGCCGGGGGATTATGGGAGAGCGGCCCGACGGCCCAGGGTGAGGCGCACGTCGTCCACGTAGAGCCCGTCAAACTCCGAGCCCGTCGCCAAGGGAGGCAGCGGTTTCATGCCCAAATGGATTACAAGGAACTGGGTTTCGGCCGGCAACCGTAGCTCGACCTGGAGTTTTTCCCAGGTCTGGGGTTGGTCATCGAGACGAGCGATCGACTTGCGGACCATGGCGACGGCGCCCAGCGACAGCCGGGAATCATCCGGCACAAGCCCCGTGAAAGCGCGCGCGTTGGGCAGGGCGTAGAGGGTGATCAGCCCGTCCGATCCGAGCGCTTTGCCCGAAACCCCGTGATTGAAGAGCGCGGAGAGCTGCACCATGGCTTCGCCGTGGCCGATTTTTTGGCGGTGCGCGCGCAGATCCACCACACGATACATGTCGGCGCGCACGCTGGCGGCCGGCGGTTTTCCGGCAAAATCGGGACGGCGCAGCCGGAGCATCCGGCTTCCGGTGGACGGCTTGACCCCCTGCTGCATCCCCACCAGTTCCGAATCGTCGCCGCCCCACCGCGACGCCTCATTGGGAACGCCCTCCGCGAGGGGGGCGGGCCCGGTCTCGAAACTTTCCCACAATAACCCGAGGGCTTTCGAGGCCACGGGCGCGACATAAGCCAAGACCATCGACGAGCAGAACATCCCAAACACCACCCCGGCCGCAGCCGCCGCAGCCACCGGCGACAGGCGCAGCCGGGCGGAGCGGATTTTCGGGGTGTCCTCCCAGGGAGTCTCCGAAAGCAACGGTTGTCCTGCGGCCGACGGGGGCTGGCCGGCCAGGACAGCGTCCATCCGCGCGTAACGCAAGAAAGCCGTGCGCAACTTGGGATCATTGAGCATCAGGGCTTCGAGTTGACGGGTCTGCTCCGGGCTGGCTGAGCCTCCCAGGTAAGTGCCGATCAGTTCCCATGCGGGGTCGTCGGGGTTCATCGGGCGCCCTCCATCGACAAGGTTTTTTGTGTGCATTGAATGAGCGTGATCCGGATCCGGTGCAGGGTTTTGTAGAGCGACATGGCGGTACGGCCGGACTGCTTGGCGAGCGCGTCCATGCGCACGCCCGGGGCATACGCGGCCTCCACCAGAGCGCGCTGGGGATTCGGTAGTTTTTCAAGGCACTCCTCAAGCGCTTGGCGCTCGAGGTCGTAATCCGTGTCGGCCTGCTCGGCCTCTGAAGCCAGCAACTCCAGCAGCTCGGTTCCGAAACAATGGCGGTCCCTGCCGCGTTTCCTGTGAAAATCGAGCGCCTTGAGCCGCGCGACCCCGAAGGCCCAGCGCCTGAAATCCTCCGCCTTACTGATGTCCTCAAACTTTCGCCACAGCACCACCGCCACCTCCTGCATGACCTCCCGGGAATCCTCAAGCGTCGGCACCAGCGAACGCACAAACCCCCGGAGCGCCTCCTCGTTGTCGACGTAGAGGCGCAGAAAGACTTCGTTCCGATTTTGCTAGGCGGGGGTCACGTACAAAACACCGTTTCCCGCCTCGCCGTTTGCCGCAAAAATTTCATAGGTGCTTTCTGCGTGCATGCATTGTGCCATCCAAAGGCGGGGCTCTACAGGCTTCTCTCAGGGGAGGGGGCCGCTACTTAGAGCGGTGGCCGGCACAATGAGTGCGGTTGCATCATCTGCCAACCCTTGGTGGGGTGGACTGTTTCTTTGAGGCCGTGTTCCGGGGGTGTCCCTTCGCTTGAGCCCCGGCTATTTTCTCTGTTCCTTGCGGGAACAATCCCCTTCCGAGCTGCTGCGAGTTCTGGGAAACTGTGTTTCCCGGCCCCGCCTCGCCTGAGCCGGCCTCGAAAGGGCCTTTACCGAGCAACCTTCGGAACAGCCCCTGGCGGCTCAATTTGTTCTCCTCGGAGGTGGCTGGATCGTGAAAACCAAAGGCCGGTTTGATTCCGCGTTGCTCAACCTGCTGCCCGCCCAGTTGGAGTCCGTGCAATTCCTGGGCCTCTTGCACAACCATTTCACCCAGGCTCGGGAGCTGATGTTTCTCCTTGAGGGCGACCCCGAAACCCGGGGCGCGTCTGAGGACGCATTTCCTCGCCCAGGTCAGAGCCGAGCATTGGGTGTTACTGACAGCAAAAATTTCCTTTTTGCGTACGCAAGGAGGAAGGGGCCGAATCAGCATTGCGGGTTAAGGGAGAATTGGTTTCTGACCCCTTTTGCGACTGTCGTTTACCGGAAAACGGCACCAGCGCTCCAGGCGTGCTGCCTTTACGAATGACTGCGTGGCGTAGCCTGCACGGCTGGGCTCGAACTTACAGGCCCCGGGCCTTATTGAGCCTTATTCGGGGAATGCCACCGCCTCGATGGCGAAATCCTCAGCCGTTGGCATGGAAAAAAGAGCAGGCCGGTCTTTGTTCCGACCTTAATCCGTGAACACGTTGTCGTAGTCCGGCATGGGACCACTCGCATCGTACGGCGAGTCTTCCTGCAGGATCTCTGGGCGGACTGAAAGGCTCGGAAGCGGCCCGCCGGCTCGGAGGGAGCCGGTGGGCGAAAGTGCAGCAGCTGTGCCGATCCTACTGGGGAGCGGAAGGCGGATGGGGCTTGGAATGTTCCGTACCGCAGGTGGGGCAGTGCCGCCAGCCTTGGTTCCACTGGGTGGGCAGGGCAGCCCCGCCCGCAGGGGAGGGAGGGTGCGGGTCTGCGTCGATCGTCTCCGACCCGAAAAGGGCGGCCATCATGGCCTTGCCCACGATGTTCATTAACATGCCGAACAAGGCCAAGCCCAGGAACATGGTCACTGCAGCGACCGCCCGTCCGGTGACAGTGACTGGGTACATGTCCCCGTACCCTACCGTGGTGAGCGTTACCACGCACCACCAGCTGGAGGCAGGAACCGAAGTGAAGGGAGAATCTTTCGCCCACTTGGCGGCCTTCGGATCGAGAGTGAGGGTTTCCTTGGGCAGTTCCTTGAGCATCTCCGGATCGGTCACGAGCACCTCGATCAGGTCGCTGGTATGCTGCCAGTCGCTTTTAACTTCAAAGGTGCCGTCAAATTTTCCGGTGCCGGTGATGTTGATTTTACCGGACGGCGCCAGTGAGCCGTGGATGTCGATACGGCCATGCGCATCCTGAGAGCGGAACACCAGGCGCGAATCGCCCTTGGACTCCACCGAAGCGAGGGCGCCAGTCTGGTATTCGGCGAAATACATGAGCGTGCTAGAGATGATCACCACTGAGAACAAGGCCAGGAAGTAAATCGTCAGGTTCATCAAGAGCGGATTGCGCTTCTTGCCGTCCGCGTTCGCCTGCTGCACCCGGGCCACCGCCTCCCTGGCGAGTTTCAGCACCCGCAGCACCCGAAGTACGCGCAGGACGCGGAGCACCCGTGCCGACTTGAGGGCCGTGATGTTGGCCATCTGCAGGAAGGTAGGCATGATCGCCAGGAAGTCGATCATGCCCCAAAAGCTGAACACGTAACCCAACTTACTCGGGGCGGTGATGATGTTCGCTACATATTCCAGTGTGAATATGCCTACGATAATGAGTTCCGTGTAATGGAACATCTGCTGGTAGTCTGCATGGATCGCATCGACCGTCTCCATGGCTCCCAGAATTGCGGAGGTGAAGATAATGATGTTTAGGAAAGCGTGCAGGACATGGTAGCTGCTATAGCTCGGATCGTGGATCATCCGGTAGAGCCATACCGGGCCTATGGGTTGGTGATCCTGCGGATTGAGGTGCTGGGCTGGTTCGCTCATAAATTCGGACCCGCTACTCAGCATTTTCCGTACCGTGGCCGGAGTCCGTTTTGTAAAGAGTCTTGGTGGTTGCTCGAAAACTAAGAATCAAGGCCGCGGATGGTAGGCTTTAGGTTGTTCTGGTAACTTATTTTCAATTTCATGAAGTATCCTTATTTCGCGTACCTGTGTTCCTCGCTGTTGGGGGCAGCCCTGGCCTCCAGGGCGGCGGCGGCCAGTCCTGGCAAGGTGGATTTCGCCCGTGAAATCCGGCCGATCCTTTCCAACAACTGCTTTCACTGCCACGGGCCGGACGACAAAAAGCGCAAGGGGGGCGGGGACCACGGCCTGCGCCTGGACACGGCCGAAGGTGCTTTCTCCGCCATCGACGGGTTGTTTGCCGTGGTGCCCGGCAAGCCGGAGAAGAGTTCGCTACTCGCGCGGATCCATTCCAACGACAGAGACGAGGTGATGCCGCCGCCCAAAACCGGCAAAAAAATCACTCCCAAGGAGGCGGCGCTTCTGAAGCGCTGGATTGAGGAGGGGGCGACCTTCACCGGGCATTGGGCCTACACAAAGCCGGTGCGTCGCGAGGTCCCGACCGTTCCGCACCCAGTCTGGGGCAGGAATCCGGTGGATCGCTTTCTCTTCGGGCGGCTGGTGGCTGAAGGGCTCAAGGTGTCTCCCGAGGCCGACCGGGCCACGCTCGCACGGCGGGCGGCGCTGGATCTGACCGGGCTGCCCCCGACGCTGGCGGAGGTGGATGCTCTAGAGCGCGACAGTGCGCCGGATGCGTATTCCCGTTATGTCGACCGGTTGCTGGCCAAACCCGCTTTCGGTGAGCACTGGGCGCGGCTTTGGATGGATCTTGCCCGGTACGCGGATTCTGCGGGTTACCCGAGCGATCCGGGGCGCAGCATCTGGGCGTTTCGCGACTACACCATCCGTTCCTTCAACGAAAACAAGCGGTTTGACCAGTTTACGATCGAACAGCTCGCGGGGGATTTGCTGCCCAACCCGACTGAAGACCAGTTGGTGGCCACGGCGTTTCACCGGAACACGATGACCAACAACGAGGGGGGCACTTCCGACGAGGAGTTCCGGAATGCGGCTGTCATCGACCGAGTCAATACAACCTGGTCGGTGTGGATGGGCACCTCGATGGCGTGTGCGCAGTGCCACACCCACAAGTTCGACCCGATTACGCACAACGAATACTTTGGTTTCTACGCGTTGCTCAACCAAACCGAGGACGCCGACCGCAACGACGAGGCGCCGCTGCATTCGTTCTACTTGCCCGAGGAAGCGCAGGCCAAAAAGGAGCTTGAACAGAAGCTGGCCGGTTTGGAGGAGCGGTTCAAGACGCCGCAGGCCGACTGGAAGCAGGGGTTCGGGACGTGGGACGCGGCGTTTCCGCGGGCGGTGGCCTGGCAGGGGCCCGTTCCAAGGGCGGCGCGCTCCCTGCGCGCGGCGGCCGCCACGGTCCGGGAGGATGGTTCCGTGCTGGTGGCTGCGTCCGAGAAGGGGGCCGACAAGTACTCCGTGGATCTGCCGCTTGGCGAGGGGGCGTGGAGCGCGCTGAAACTTGAAACGGTCGCTGATGCGAAGCTGCCGGGGGGCGGGGCAGGTCACGGGGCAAACGGGGCGTTTGTACTGGACGCGGTGCGCGCCACCCTCCTCCCGGGGGGCTTGCCCGGCAGGAGCGCGCGGTTTGTGCGGGTGGAGCTCACCGGCGCGACCCGGCCGTTGCAGGTGGCGGAGTTGGAGGTTTTCGCCGGTGGCAAAAATGTCGCGTCCTCGGCAAACGCGGTTGCGAGCGAGGCTA
>CAMCIN010000216.1 GCA_945874745.1 Akkermansia muciniphila
AGGACCATTCCCTTTTTGGGCAACGCCTGATGCGCTCGCTCAACAAGCATCCTGACATTCGCTGCCAGTTTCATTTTTCCAGCGGCGAAGACACACTCGAGGCTCTCGCTTCCCACCCCGCGCCCAACGCCCTCCTTCTCGATCTCGACCTTCCCGGCATGGGCGGAGCGAAGGCTCTCCCACTGCTCCGGGAAAAAGCGCCGCAGACCGCCATCGTCGTCCTCACCGTCTTCGAGGACGACGAGAAAATCTTTAACTGCATTTGTGCTGGCGCCTCCGGTTACCTGCTTAAAACGGCCGGATCCGAGGGTATTGCGGACGCCGTACGCAGCGCGGCATGCGGCGGTTCGCCCATCACTCCGAGCGTGGCCCGCAGGGTACTCGACTTGGTTTCGCGAACCAAATCGGCTCCGAAAGATCACAACATGGCGCCACGGGAGATGGAGATGCTCCGCGCACTCACCAAGGGGCTGACACTCAAGGAAGCCGCATCCGAAATGGGAATCAGCTACCACACCGCCGACGATTATGTGCGCGGCATCTACCGCAAGCTACATGTCCGCAACCGAAGCAGCGCGGTAGCCAAAGCCGTGCAGGAAGGGTGGGTGCCCCCGCAGTGAATCCTACGCTCATGATTCAGCTCTGCCGCTTCATCAACGCGTTGGCCAGCCTCGGCATAGCCCCCGTCGGCGGCCTCCTGGTCGCCTCCACATTCACGGCCTCCGCAGCGTTGCCCTTGGATTGGCTCCCCCCTTTCCGCCAACTTAACCAACAACAACTCGAAGCGGAGTCCCAACTCCTGCTCACCCCCCCGGTGCCTCCCGTCCAGTTCGGCCCCCGGATCGGATGGCACAGCAGCTACGCCTCATCCCCCGACCGGGTGGAGTGGGTGGACCTCGACTTCACTCGCGATGTCTTCCTCGATTTGATCGCGCTCGTTCCGGTGCCGCCCCACTCTGAAAACCTGACACCCGGATCCGGATTTCCGGTTCGGTTCAAAATCGAAGCCTTCACGGCGCAGGCCCCCACTGTTCCGCGGCTTCTCTTCGACCACACCCACAGCGACTTTCCCCACCCCAGTACGCTCCCCGTCACCATTCCCTGCAGTCGCCAGCCTCTCTCCAAGTTACGCATCACCGCCACCCGCCTCTCCGGCAGCCAGGGCCGCTTCTTCTTTGCGCTCGGCGAGATCTTTCTTTTCGATGGCGTCCAAAACCTGGGAGCAACGCTGGAAGCCAACGGCGTCACCCACATCAAAGCTTCGAGCAGCGAGGGATCCCGCCCAGACTGGGGACGTATTAACCTCGTGGATGGCCAGTCCTGCCTCGGCCTTCCGGAAGGAACTCAACCCAGCCCCACTTTGGGTTTCTCCTCCTCGCGACACAGCGTATCCCAACCCCCAATCCCGGAGCTCTCGGTATCGGTGGATCTGGGACAGCCCTGCCCCGTGGACGAGCTCCGAATTTTCCCCGCGCGGCCGCCCGCCTTTTCCCACACCATCAACTACGGATTCCCCGAGCTTTTCCGGATCGAACTGCGCGAAACGGAACAATCCGAGCCTGTTGAAATCATCCCTCCGGAATCCGGGGGCTATGAAAACTCGCAGGGCAACTCCTGCGCGGTCCTCCGAGGAAACGGACAGACCGCCCGCATCGTCACCCTCGTGACCACCAAAACATCGGCCAATAACGGCGCCGGATACCTCGCGCTCAGTGAACTCGAAGTCTGGTCCGGCGGGCGGAACATCGCATTTCGGAAACGCGTATTCTCTCCGGATTCCCTCGAAAAAGACGGTTGGTCCCCCGCAGCGCTGGTGGACGGATTCACCAGTCGCGCCAACATCATCGATCCTGCCTCCTGGCTCACGGGGCTCTCGCAGAGAAGACAGCTCGAGCACCTCCTTGCTCAAATTCACCAGCGCCGGGACACTTGGCTCCGCCTTGTCCGCAAGGTTCTGACCATTCTGGCTGCGGGCGGCGCGGGAGCCACGGTGCTTTGGGTCGGATTCGACCGCCGCCGCCAGCGCTTGGTGCGCGAACAGGAGATTCAGACCCTGCGCCGCCGCTTCGCCCAAGATCTCCATGACGACATCGGAAGCAATCTGGGCAGCATTGTGCTCATGAGCGAACAGGCCCAGGAACTCACCGCGGATCCCGAACTTCTCCGAGAGCTCCGGAGCATCCAGGAAACCGCGGGCGAATCCGTCGACGGCCTCCGCCAACTCGTGGACGCCAACCGCGATGGCCGAGGCTCTTTCCTAGACTTCCAGACTCAATTCCGCGCCCTTTCCGAGCGGGCCCTGCGCGGACTTTCGGTTGACGCGAAAATTTCGATCCCCTCAAACTTCGCGCTGCCCGCGCTGATCCATCGCCAAGTGCTGCTTTGTCTGAAAGAGATCTTTCACAACATCCGCCGCCACGCCCGCGCTCAAAACGTTTCCCTCAGCCTCGCCCTCGCGGACAATCGCATCGAAATCCACGTTCGGGACGATGGCTGCGGATTCGCCCCCTCCACAAACCGGCCGGGAGGCAACGGTCTCTTGAATTTGCGCCATCGTGCGGCCGCCCTGGGGGGGCAGGTGCTTTTCAAGAGCGCCCCGGGCGAAGGCACCCTCGTCACGCTCTCCATCCCCGTGAATCCGCACCTGGACTAAGCTCGACTTTATCCATTTTTGCGGAGCCTGCCCCCAGAAAACCAGCAGTTTGCGTTGGCTGAGCCTTCATCTGCCAGTGCCCGTCCAGTGAGCTCAACGCATCTGGACACTGCCCGTACCCACTGCCCTCTGTCCCTCGGAACGCTACGCTCCCTTTGTCACTGCTGGCCGCAGCCACAAACCAATTTCAAGGCATGCGCGAGGCCTCATAGCGGTCATCTGGCGCGGGCTTGGAAATTCCGGACGCCCTCTGATTTTCGTAGCCGACAGCTCCTATTCCACTCTGGCTTCTGTACGCCGAACGATTTGGACCCAAATCGGTTTTTCAACGTCCCAAATCGAGCCCGATATCCGGCAACCCTCCCGAAGTTTCTTCGCCCCTCTGACCGAAGCCGTCTGCTACGTAGGCTGAATTGGATAAAGTCGAGCTCTGGGAGTCAGCGGGAAAGCAGGCTGCCCCCCTTGGGGATGCTGTTGGGCTGAAAATACCGCCCGCCTCTGGCCTCACACCAAACATGGAGCCCCACGCGAGGGGCCGAAACAAAACGTCTCGCCCCCCGTATTCTCGGGGGTATCCGCGAAACCCGGGTTGGGCTAATTTCTGAGGTGTTCAGCCCCCCGTTCCACCTCATCCCAAGGCCTCGACGCGTGGGACGACTTTGAGCACGGATCCTGCATCCTCTCTAAAAACCCCGAACCGGCATTCTCCCCATGTTCCATTCTCGCGCCCTCGCCCCCTCCGGCCTCCTGCTCGCCGCCTGCGTTAGCCTGACACTCCCGGCGTATTCCGCCGAGCCCCTCGACGCCTTCCTCGAGAAGCATTGCATCCGCTGCCACGGTCCCGAAAAGGAGAAGGGTGACCTGCGCCTGGACCGGCTCTCTCGCGATTTCAAATTGGGCGCGGACAGCCATCACTGGGCGGAGGCCATCGAACAGGTTAACAGCGGCGAGATGCCTCCGAAGAAGGATAAGGAGAAGAAGCCGACGCAGGAAGAGATCGCGGAGTTCGTCTCGAACCTCGACGCGCGCCTCAAGGAGGGGCGAGCCTCGAGGATGGCGGCGCGGCCGTCGGTATCACATTACCGACTGAGCCGAAAAGAGTATCAAAACACGGTCTATGACCTTCTAGGCGTGCGTTATGATCCCGCAAAGCCGGGGGAGTTGAACGAAGATACGCTATGGCACGGTTTCGAGCGCCTTGGGTCCGAACTCACCCTGTCGCCGTCTCATGTCGATCGTTATTACCGCGCTGCTGAGCTTGTCCTCGACCGGGCCTTTCCCGCTGCGTCCGGTGACGCTCGCAAAGTTCGCAAAACTGCAGCCGATCTGCGCCACGGGGGCGGGAAAGCGGCACAGGAAACCTTGGACCGCTTCGGCATCAAGCGCCCCCTGCGTTCCCTGCTGTTTCCCGGAAGCTCCAGTTCCCACGCGCTCGAGCCCAATTGGTTTGGGAAAACGAGACCGGAGCACAGCGGTTTTTACAAGGTGCGCATCCAAGCCAGCGGGATTCGTCCCCCGGGAGGACAGCCGGCCCACTTAAGCGTTGGAAAAACAACAACCGAGGAGACCGTCGCCGCCCTTTTCGAATCGGATATCACCGCACCGGAAGACCGGCCGGAAATTCATGAGTTCGAGGTCTTCCTCGAGATGCCTGCGAACTTGAACTTCTGCGTCGTAGCCACGAACAACGTCGGCCGGCGCAGCGGTGCAGCCTTCCGCAACGCCCTGGGGGGAAATTACCTCTTCACGCACAGCAGCGAGACCTTGCTCCTCAACCCGAATGCGCCCCAGATGTTCGACGACAAGGGCAACGGTCTCTTCTCCACCGTGCTCGTCGATTGGATCGAATGGGAGGGCCCCCTCGTTTCCGAAGCGGAAAAGGAACACCGCAAAGAAGTGTTTCCTCCCGAAAACGCAACTCCCGACCAGGTTGCGGAGCATCTCCAACGATTCGCCGAACGCGCTTGGAGACGTCCCGTCAAACAGGACGAGCTGGCCGATTATTTGAAAACCTATCGCGTAGCGCGCGAGGCAGGCGAAAAGCTCGGGGACGCCTATCGGATCGCTCTGCAGGGCGTGCTCACCTCCCGCCACTTTCTCTACCTCGTCGAAGGGGATCCCAAGCCACGCGAACGACTCACGGAAAGCGAACTCGCTGCACGCCTTTCCTATTTCCTGTGGAGTTCCATGCCGGATGACGCCCTCACCTCGGCTGCAAAGAACGGCGCGCTCAAAGGCAACGCCCTCGAGAAGGAAATCGACCGCATGCTGACGGACCGTAGAGCCAGCCGTTTCGTCGACGACTTTCCCAGGCAGTGGCTCCAACTCCATCGTGTCGGCATGTTTCCCCCGGAGAAGAAGCTCTATCCGACTTACGACGCATGGCTGGAGACCAGCATGCGCTCGGAACCGGTGGAATATTTCCGCGAATTGTTTTCCAAAAACCTCTCGATAGACAGCTTCCTCGATTCCGACTGGACCATGGCTAATGCTCGGCTCTGTGATTTCTACGGGCTGGCAGAGCCGAAAAGTAGTGGCTTCCAGCGCGTCTCACTTAAGCCTGAAGATCACCGCGGCGGTCTGCTCACGATGGGAGCCGTGCTAGGACTCACCTCTGATGGCACTCGACATCGTCCTGTCCACCGGGGCGTTTGGCTGAGTGAGGTCATTCTGGGCAAAACGCCTCCGCCGCCACCGGCTAACGTGCCTGCGATCGAACCCCCAACGCCGCAAAGCCCCAAGGCCACCCTCCGCGAGAAATTAGAGGCTCACCGCAACGACGCCAACTGCGCCGCCTGCCACGCGAAGATCGATCCCTTGGGCATAGCTTGGGACAACTACAACGCCATCGGGCAATGGCGCACCCATGAAAAGGTCGCCGCAGGAACAGGCAAGGATCCTCTCATCAACCCGGCAGGGCTCATGCCTGACGGCCGAGAATTTGCCGAGCCCGTTCAATTTAAAAAGCGGCTCATCGAGGACCGAGACAAAATTGCCCGCGCCTTCATCGAACACCTTTGCACCTACGGCCTCCGCCGCGTTCTCACCTTTGACGATCAAGAAGACCTCAACGCCATCCAAACCGAGGCGAAGAAGACGGGATACCGTGTGCGAGACATCGTCCGCGCCGTGGCTCTCTCGCCCTTGATGAGCAAGCGATAACCGCCCCAACCCATTTACCACCCGCAACCCGACGGCCTCTCCTTAACAAACTGAGAACCCCTATGAACTACCTCTCCCAGTCCTGGCTCATTAACCGCCGACACGCCCTGAAGGCCCTCGGTAGTTTCATCTCGTTGCCACTGTTGGACTGCATGATCCCGCTGCGGGCCGCAGAAAAAGCCGCCACCGACACCCCAAAACGCAGCGCCTTCATCTACCTCGCCAACGGGGTCCATTCTCTTAATTACCAAATCACGACCCACGGCCGGGACTACCAATTTTCGCGTTCGCTGAAGCCGCTGGAGCCGCATCGCGAGGTCATCACGCCGATCAGTGGGCTGCACCATCCCGGTAGCCTCAGCCATCATCACAACTGCATCAGCGTCTGGCTCACCGGCGGGAAACTGGGGCCCTCGGATCGCAACACTATTTCTGTCGACCAGAAGATGGCCGAGGTCACCTCACCACACACACGCATCAATTCGCTCGAGGTCGCACTCACCCAGAGTTCGCTCGCCTGGACCGCCGATGGCGTGCAACTCCCAGCCATGCGCCGGTGCAGCGAGATATTCTCCTCGCTTTTCGAGGCCCCCAAGGGAGGCATCTCCGCGCAGCGTCGGGCCCTGCGCAACAGAGGCAGCGTCCTGGATGCGAACCTCTCGGAGGTGCGCCGCCTCGAGAAGGAAATGGGCTCGGAAGATAAGGGTCGCCTCAACCAGTACCTCACCTCCGTCCGCGAAGCCGAGATCCGCACCCGGCGGGCGGACGCATGGCTAGACACCCCCCTGCCCACCATTTCCGGGGAGGACCGCAAACGCACCAACCGCGACATAGCCGCCTCAATGGCGGGCGACTATTTTCGCACCGTCTACGACCTCATGGTCCTCGCCTTCCAAACCGACGTCACCCGCGTCGCCACCTTCAGCTTGGGCGGGGAAGGGGACGCATTTTCCATCCCCGAGATCGGGATCACCGAATCGCGCCACCAGCTCAGCCATCACGGGGGAGATCCGGGGTTCATGGAAAAACTGACCAACTACGACACCTTTGCCATCGAGCAGTTCGCCTACTTCCTCACCCGCCTTTCCGAGACCAAGGACCTCAATGGCAAGCCGCTCCTGGGCTCCACCATGGCGCTCTTCGGCAGCGGCATGTCCTACGGACACAGCCACGGGAACGCCAACCTCCCCCTCGTGCTAGCGGGCGGCTCCGACCTCGGGCTCAAACATGGCAGCCACCTCGACTTCAACCGCGACGCCAAAGCATTCCAAGGCTACGCGCTCGATTCCACAGGCGCACTCACTCCCTCGCACTACCAGATCTGCAGCCGCCCCGTGAACAGCGACGCCTACATGAGTAATCTCCTACTTCTCATGGCCCAGCGTATGGGTGTCGAAATCGACCAGTTCGGTGACAGCAACAAAGTGATCACGTTATGAAACGCTTATTCCTAGTTCTTGGCGCTTCGTTTTTTGCTTTTGGTTTGTGCACCGCCAACGCTGCAGTTGAGCCATTCCGTCCCGAACCGGGAAAGTTTCCGGCTTTGGAAAAAGGGCATGCCTACGAAGGCGAGCTCGTATTTGTCGATCATGCCACCCGCCGAGGCAGCATCCGAGTCCGGGGAACAGGCATGTTTCACCGAAACGACCCACACCCCTTTGCCATGCTCCCCTACGGTATCGTCCGGTATCACGGCGCACCGGCGGATCTGCGGGACATCCCGCTCGGCACAGTGCTGCACGTCCGGGCATTCCTCCCTCCCGACCCGAAGAACTCTTCCGTGCC
>CAMCIN010000217.1 GCA_945874745.1 Akkermansia muciniphila
CCCCTCGGGTCTTTTTCCAAATCAACTCGGGCGAGTCTTTCAAGTATTTCGGGAACGCAATCGAGTGCGGGCGCGCCAATCGCCGCCAGCGCCTCCGCCGCCTTGATGCGCAGCCAAAGATCGTCCGCCGACAACTGTCGCCGCAGCAAAGGCACAGCGGGAGCGCCTCGCTCGCGCAATGCAATGAGGGCCTCGCAAGCACCGTAGCGAACGGCCAGGTCAGCCGAGTCCAGCATTTGGAGCAGCGCCGGAACACACTCCAGCTTACGGCGCCCTAGGCTCGCCGCCGCCCGCTCGCGAACGGTTGGCGACCAGCTGCCCAACCGCGCCAGCAGCGCTTCCCCGCTGAGCGCGTCGTAGGCGCTGTTGCGGTCTTTGTTGCTCCACCCGCGCCCGTCGAGAATCAGCGCCTGCGCGGCCGCGGAGGAAAGCTGGGGCACGCCCACCGCCCGTTTTCCGGTGAGCTGGATGCTTTTCAACGGCATGGCATGCGCAAGAAGATAGGCGCCAGTCGCATCCCAGCCAGCATAGCTGTCATTGTTGGGCTCAGGCGGGCCTTGGTGTGCGAACCCGCCGTCCCACCTGCGGGCCAGATCAAAGTACCAGCTTCCATACTCCTGCATCCACGCCCCGGAAGCGTTTGGCCCAGAGAGAACGATCCCAGGCATTGCCCAAAGCAGGTTGAAAAAGTTGCCCGTGTGGCCTGTATCCCGTTCTGCTCCGTGGGAGCAGAGGCTCATCCGTGAGAAAAACTCAGCGCCTTTGGCATCGTCAAGCAAGCTGAAGAGGACGGCCGCCATTCCGCACTTTCCATTATCCTCATGCGTCTGCGTCCAAGGATGGTGGTCGCCGTAAGGAACCCCGCCCTTGCCAATGTAGAAGCTCAAGAGGCGCACGCTCCTCTCGATCGCCAGATCAACCTCGGCAGCCTTCAAGCCTGCGTTGCGCGCAAGTACCAGCCCGATCGTAAGCGGTATCCCCGGCGAATTCATCATCCCGTAGCCCGAAAGCCGGCCATCAGGTCTTGCGAACTTGTGTCCCCACGAACCCACTGCACTTTGGCCGTTGGCCGTTTCCATTGCGAGCCGCGTGAGTCCAGGCAGCACGCTGGCATCGCCGGTCGCCAGCACGTATTCGGAGAGCAACACCATTACGTAGCCGTACTGCCAAGACTGCATGTCCCTCGCGGAAAATTCCGACGCCCACTGCGCCTCCTTTCGCACCAGCGGCAAATGGGCAGCTTCCCCGCCGGCAAGCAATGCCAACGCGTTAAGCGAGCGGGTGATCGGATTTTGTGTTTTTACGTAATCCGGCTCAGCCATCCTCACGGCCAACCGCCGGCAGCCCTGTTCCAAAATACGGGCCGACTTTTGACAGCCATAGGGCGCAGTCGCAGCATATTCCCCAAGCGAGGGAAGATGGAGCACGACCTCCTCCTGCTTTCCGTCGCGCCAGCGAGTGAGCATCAGCCGTCCGTCCCCCGCCTCCGCTGCCGTCAGAGCCCGTCCAAGTTCTGTCCGCGGATCAAAGGAAAAAGGGTGCCCCCGCACCCCGAGCAACACGTCCCCTTTTAGAAGAATGCCCTGCGCTGGCGAACCGGCCTCCACGCTGGTAATGGCGACCTGCCGCGCGTCCGTCGTCACCATCTTCTCGCAATACATCCAACCGCGGGCCCCGGTGGCGCCAAGGTTCCAGTCGTGTCTGGCTCCGGTCGGAATGCCGTCACCCTTGGTAAAATCGGGCACGTTCACCATGGCTCCGGTGGGGGCAGCGTCCGCAGCCACGGGCAACGCCAGGGCGAATGCAACGGCGCAGTACAAAAAGGGGAAGTTGTTCATTTGTGGGGCGGCTACTGCCGGGGGGGCTCTCAAACAGACCAACAACATCCAAGCTAAAGCGCTTGCTCTCTTGAATCCATCCTAACCTCAAGGCGCTGGGGCCCCGTGGGGCGAGCTTACTCGGACTGAATCGGGCGTTCTCTGAGTTAAACATACGCCAGTAAAACGGCGCCCCTGCACGTCCGGGGTAGGAGCACCCAAATTCACCTCAAGTTTTGCATAGCGGGAGGGGCTCTATCGCTCCCGAGAGGGCGCAGGCGCCCGCGGGGCCTGCGAAACACGGCGCGCGCACAGTTGCCCGGGCTAACCGACCGGATAGCTGTCGACGGGCCCCCAGGGCCCAGCAGACAGACCCAGTTTTTCACAGAAAGGGACCCAAGCGTCTGACTGATTTGCTGTACCGGGGCCGCGAGGAATGGTGCGCCGCGGGCACTGCCCTCCAACTGCCGTGTGGCGCCAGCTCACTTCATTTCCCAAATCTTGAAGTTGTCGAAGCTAAAACCCGTCGCCCCGGTGCCGTTATAGCTGATCGAAGGCGAACGCTTAGGGGCGCTGGCAAGATTACATTTCCCACGCAACGTCTGGCCGTTGCTCAACTGCACGGCCACCTCATCGTGCCGCACCTCGATCAGCACACGGTACCACTCCCAGTCCCGCAGTGGCGCAGACTCTTTCCCAACGCTCGTCCGGGGGGCGTTGTCCGTGATTGACCAAGACACCGGACGTTTTGGGTCCTTCGACTTTCCAAAGCTCACAAAAAACTCCGGTGCAACGCCATGCTCCACCTTGCCCGGCTTGGTGAACTCGAAGCTGAACCCCTCCCCGTCGTCCCAACGAAAATCCGCCTCCATGATGAAATCCGTCAAAGGCGGGGGCGCATCCTTCCCAAGGCTGTAGAGATAGGAAACCCCGATGTGCTTGGCATCGGCCAGTTTTGACACCCACAAGGCACCGTCCATGACTTGGGCGGTCGCGCTCGCGATGGTGGAGAGGGGTTTGGCATCGGGGGCATTAAAGTCTTCCTTGAAGAGAAGCGCACCGCGCTCCCCCAGCAGGGGCTTCAGCTCCGGCAACGGCTCGGCTTCAAGAGCGCAGGGCAGCAGCGCTGCACAAACAAGGAAAAGGAACTTCATGAGGGGTGGACCTTGGTTCAAGCGAGGAGCTCCTTCAAAACACCGGTACTGTCACCATGCCGCTCCACCGGCACGCCGCTCCCCTTCAACAGAGAGAGCCAGGCGTTGCACAGCGGTGTCCCCTTGGGCAACACGAGGTTTTGTCCCATTTTCAGGCCGGCTCCGTGTCCGGCGAGCAGGGTGGGACAGTTGTCTCCGTTGTGTTCGGTGCGCGTGTTGGTGCCGTAGGCGATGGTGGTGTGATCCAGCAGACAGCTTCCGTCGGTTTCCTTGGTGGCCTTGAGTTTATCCAGCAAGCCCGCAAGCAACTCGCTGTTGGCCGTATCCCGGCGTTGCGATGCGTCAAGTTTCTCAGCCATCGTCGAGTGGTAATGGCTCATGTCGTGGGGAGCCACCTTGATGTCGAGGCTCGTGAGCAAGGTGTCCACCGGTTGGCGGTAGCCGAGCACGCGCGTGCTGTCGGTTTGCAAGGCGGCCACCATGATGTCGTACATCAGTTTGATCTCCTGATAACCCGCCAAACCCGGTTTGGGCTCCGTAATTGGTGCCTTCGGGCGCGGCACTTCCAGCCACTGCTCGTCCTTGCTGAGCCGGGTTTCGATGTCGCGAATCCCGTCCAGGTACTCGCCCAGTTTTGCGGTGTCGTCTTTCCCGAGACCCCTCTGCAGGTCGTGGGCGTCCTCAAGTACGGTGTCCAGGACGCTGTGTCGCCGTTTCAGGAGCGCTTTGCGCTTTTCCAGAGACGTATTTTCGCCGGAGAAAAGGCGGTGAAAAGCCTCCACAGGGGTTTTGTGTCCGGCAATCGGCTTGCCACTCGCATCCCAGGCAAGGGACAACCCAGGGCCATGGCCGGAATTACCGGCGTAGGTGCCGCAGTCCAACTGCAGCGAGGTGAAACGGGTCTGCAAGCCAAAGTGCTCCGCCGCGACCTGGTCGGCTGAGATCGTGTTGTGGAAGCTCTTTCCGGACACGGCAAACTGGTTGGCACCCGTGAGCCAGAAAGTGCTGCCTTGATGTCCGGCGTTCACAAAGCGGTGGGTCAGGCCCTGCAGGACGGTGAAGTCGGCCTTGTGCCGCGCCAGAGGCTCCAACCCCTTTGGAATTTCGTAATCGGCTCCCGGCTGTTTCGGATCGGGGAACCAGGTCTCGGTGGTGAGCCCCCAGCCCAGCCCCATAAAAATGAGGCGCTTCGGATTGGCCGTTGCCTTGGCGGCGGAGGCAAACCGGCGAAAGCCGAGGGATTCTAGAAAAGGGAGGGCAATCAGCGAACTGCCGGAGCGCAGGAAATGGCGACGGGAGAGGTTTGTGTTCATGGGGAGTTTATTTGCTTTGAAAGGCCTCGCTTTGGACCAAGGCGTGAAGGAATTCCCGCAGGCCGAAGTTCTGTTTTTTGGCCCGTTGCACGATGGATTCAACGAGGTCTTCGTCGCTGAAGCCGCACGGGCGACCGAGTCCGTATTCGATAAGACAAGAGGTAATGCCCCGGGCAAAGGCGTCGGTCCGGCTGGCTACCACATCCCGCATTTCGTTGAAATCGCGGAAGGCCGGCCCGCGGTGGAAGGTTCCTGCGGGATCGATCACCCAGGTCTTTTTCGCGTTTGGCACCGGCTTACCGTCGTTGTCTCGCGCCTGAAAAGAGTCCTCCGTTCGCCAGAGTCCCACGGCATCAAAATTCTCAAGCCCGAACCCGATCGGATCAATCTTGCGATGACAGCTGGCGCACTGAGCGTCCTCCTGGTGCGCCGAAACGCGCTCGCGAGTGGTGAGGACCTTGCCCGCGAGGCGGGTCAAAGCCGGCACGTTGGCCGGAGCCGGTGGGGGCGGCTCGTTGAGCACCTTCCGGAGCACCCATGCGCCACGTTCCACGGGACTGGTGTGTTCGCCGTTGCTGCCCATGGCCAAAACGGCAGCCATTCCCAGCAATCCGCCCCGGGGCGAAGCCGCCGGCAGCGGGACCTTTCGGAAAGCGTCCCCTTGAACTCCCTCGATTCCGTAGTAGTTGGCGAGCACGCCGTTGATGACCACATAGTCCGCCTTGAGCAGCTCCCGGATACTGGCGTTTTCCCTGAGGAAATAGGCCAGCGTCTCGTAGACCTCCTGCCGGGCGGCCCACTTCGTGCCAAAATCAAACTTGGGATAGAGCTCGGCACTAAACTGGAAGAAATCGAGACGGTCCAGATTCAGCCACTGGCGGCTGAAAGCCTTCACGAACTCCAGAGACCGTGGGTCGTTGATGAGCCTGTCCGTCTGCTCGGCAAGCACTGCTGGCTGCAGCAATTCGCCCCCTTCCCCAAGTGCGCGCAAGGTGGCATCCGGCGGTGTTCCCCACAGAAAATACGAAAGCCGCGTGGCGATTTCATTTCCCTGCAATTTCCGGCGCCCTTCCCCCGGCGAAGGTTCGGCGCGGTAAAGAAACTTGGGCGAGGCGAGCACCACTGACAGGGTCTCCTTGAGCGCTATGCTGTGTCTGGTTCCCTCGGCGCGGGATTCTTCGTAGAGGCGAACAAGCCGGTCCATATACCGGTCCGTGGGTTTGCTTCCGCGGAACGCCTCAATTGCAAAGCGCTCCAAGGCAGCCCGCAACTCGGGGAGCTTCGGAGCCGGCGTCTTGTCATCCAGGGCAATGCTCAGCGCCCGGATTCCCGGCGGGGTTTCTGCCTCGGTTTCGGGGATGCGTTCAATTTCAATCCAGTCCACCCAAATCGCAAAGTCCGGGGCGACGCCGTTGAGTTTCTTGCCCTGATCCAGCTTCTGTTTGATTTGCTCGTTGGTGTCCGCCGTCCCCTTTTCCCGGACGTACAAGCGGTAGGCGTTTTGATCCCTGTGCAACCAGGTTCGGTGGAAAGGAATTTCAATGACCGATGGGGATTCCAACGTGCCGGTGACCTCATGGACGCTCGTCACCGGGCGGCTCCTTCCCTTGAATCCAAAGTCCAAAAAGCGGCGTTCCGGGGTGGCCTGGGGAGTCACACCCGCCCGAACGCGAATCACGTAGTCGCCCGGAGGGAAGTCTCCGGGTATGCTCACAAAGAGGGCCGAGTTGGACCCTCCGTCCTGGTCCTGGATGGTCAAATAAGCGCCGGTGTCCAAAGCCGGCTGCTCCAGATAGCGCATCTGATAGGCAAAAACGGAAGGCCCCCGGGCGAAGGCGCGATTGGCCTGGTCTGTGCTGTTTTCAGTCGTGGTAAACCCGAACTCCTCCGGCGCCGGCGCCCCGGGAATGTTTTTCCAAGAGCGGCGGAAGACGCTGTCGTTTTTGGAGTTCTTGCGCAGTTCTGCCACAATCTCCGCGTTCTCGGGCTTGCCGGCAGCCTCCTCTACAGCCTTCACCCAGCGGCAGGCCCGCTCGTGTTTCTCCAGTTCAGCGTCGACGGTCTCCTTGAACTTCTGGTTGGTCTCTTCCACCTCGTAGCGGAACTTTTTCTGCACCCCGGCCGCCGCGCGCAGCGCAAAGGCCTCCTCCAAGGCTTTCATGGCAATCGACTCGTATTGTTCGACCTGGTTGCCTGACATGAAGAGACCCGTCCCGACCGTGTCAAAACGCGCGGCATCGGTGTCCGAAGGCAGTTCGCTCACATCCACGTCCGCGCCCAGCAGCACCCGGAGCGTGTTCTTGTATTCCCTCTGGTTGAGGCGCCGCATGGCGATGTTCCCGTGCTGGTCGCTCAAGGTCCGTCTGGCGGCCACCATTACATGGGCAAGATCGTCCAAGAAGTCGGCCTTCTCCTGCTTGCCCGGCTGCTTTTTCTCCTCCGGCGGCGGCATCTCTCCGGAGTTGATGGCGTCGAGGATTTTCTGCCAGCGCTCGGCGGTTTGAAGGTCGTTCAGGGCAAGGGAAAGATCGTCCACGCGGAACTTGCCCTTTTGTTTTTCCGAACCGTGACAGGCTTCGCAGTTCTCCTTGAGCAGGGCCCGGTGCCTTTCGTGCAGCACGTTCACCGGTTTGAGCCCCGCTGCGTGCAAGCTCACAGGCGCGAGTAAAAGCAGGGGAAGAATTGGAAAGAGGGGCTTCATGGTAGGGAACTGGGGAAGTATCCAATAAAACGGTGCGTCCTACCGGATGGGCACATTGCAGATTAGCGACACCTGGATGTCGTCCAAAAACTGGCCGGGAAATTCACTCACCTTGTCGCCGTGCACCTGCCTTCGTTCACGGCCGGCGCGGGTATCGACAAACTGGAAGGAGAGCAGCAGGAACTTTGCACCGGGCGGTATCCGCAACTCCACTCTCGCCTTTTCCCACCCGGCGCCATTCGGAGCCATCTTGAATCCACGCTGGGCGGCGGCAGGAACAAACGCGTCTCCCTCGCCTTCCGTGTTCCTGAGAATACCGTCCGAACCTTTCCGTTTGCCGCCCCAAAAGTCGTCCGTAGGCGGGGCGTCCAAGGCATTCACACACACGTTGAAGGAATACTCCGAAGGGCCCTGGAGTGGAACTCCTTGGAAGGTGGCCTCAACTGTGACCAGCGCCTTTCCGTCCCTGAGATCTGCAGAGTATCCACTCAGGTCGAGAATCCGATAAAGGTCCCCAGAGTAACCAGTCTGCGAGGGCTTTCCCTCATAATCCGCCCGTAAAAACTGGAACATTTTCCTGCCAGTCCTG
>CAMCIN010000218.1 GCA_945874745.1 Akkermansia muciniphila
TACCAATAGACCTCCTGGCCTCGGCTTTCTTAGCAAGTAGCGGAGGCCGGCGCCTTCGGACGGACTGCAAACCCCGCAACAGGGTCGAGAAGCTGGATGATGTGACTCACCTGGTAGGGCCGCGTGACAAGGCCGGTGGCGCCGGCGGAGTGCCACTGCATCATGCAAACGTGGTTCGAGGTGCCGAGGATGACGGGCGCGCCTTCGGCCTCGTTGAGAAAGGCAGACTTGCCTGCGAGAATGGCGCGGGCGTTTTCGGGCTTCTGTATATTGTAGACGCCCCCTGAGCCGCAGCAGTCGCGCGCGCTTGGCGCCAGCTCCCAGGCGTAACCGGTGGCGTCGAGGACGTTTGGGGGAATGCCCGCGGCCTTCTGACCGTGCACCAGATGGCAGGGGAGGTCCACATAGAGCCTCGCTTTGCTTCCGGGCCGGTCGCGCCGCACGGGGCCGAGTTCGCCCAGGAATGCAAGGACGTCCCGCACGGGCTTGTCGGGCGCCAGGGACTTGCCGAGCGAGTAGCCGCAGCCCGAGGAGTTGCTGACAACGGCGTCGACAGCGAGCGGGAGAAAGGCTGCCCGGTTTCGGGTGCGCAGCGCCTCCGCGCCCGTCAGGCCGGTGTGTTCCTGAAAGGCCCCGCAGCAGGTCTGGTCCTCGGGAACGACGACCTGCACGTTGTTTTCAATGAGGACGCGCACCGTGGCAAAATTGATTTCGCGGAAGGCGGCTTCCATGAGGCAGCCGGTGAGAAACGCGACGCGTGGACCGGTGGGCCGGTGTTCCTGCATGAGCTCCCGCGCGTAAGCGGCGGTGCTTTGGAGCAGGGCCGGCCGGCCCTTGAACAGAAAACGGTGTAGCGACAGGCCGAGGTTTCGCAGGAGGCGTGCGGGCAGCAGCGCGAGGTTGAACCACGCGGGCTGGGCCACCGCCGCCGCTGCAAGACGCAATGCCAGCGGCGGTTTGGAGCGCCCGGTGGCAACGAGGTCGTGCCGCGTGTGCTCGAACAGTTCCCCATAGGGCACCTGCGCCGGACAGGCCGTTTCGCACGCCAGGCAGCCGACACATTCGTCGGTGTAGAAGTCGGTCCACTTGTCTTGCGGGAGGCGGCCCGCGGCTTCCTCGCTCCAGAGGCGGAGCCGGCCGCGTGGAGAGTTGTTTTCATCCCCGGTCAGTTTGTACGTCGGACACACGGCGAGACAAAAGCCGCAGTGCGTGCAGTTTGAGAAGTAGTCCGGCAACGGGGTGTTAGGATGCATGGATGGTACGCTCCAAGGTTTCAAGCCACTGGGACTCGGTGAGGCTCGGCGGTGTCGCCGGCAGCCAGCGCGAGTGCCAGTCGCCGCCGAGTGCGTGCAGTTCTCCGAGGTGGGGCTGCATGAGGGAATGGGCCCGCTCGGCGATGTCCCGGCCTTCGCCGAGGTGCAGGTGAACGACTCCGTTGTAGCAAAACGCCACGCAACGCTGGGCGTCGCGGGCGAGTGCACTGGCGAGCCCGATGGCCCTGTCTGGCGTGGTCTTGATGACCACGTCTGGGAGGCCGTCCAAGGCCGGCTGCACATCCTGGCGTACCGACAGCCCTGCGGCGGCATCTGCGGCGATGCGGCTGAGTTGTTGCTCAAAAAGGTGGGCCTCATCGGGCGGACAATGGATGGAAACCCTCACGAAGGAGACACCGTCTTGCGTGATGAAATCCACGGCGTCCCACCAGTGCATCCAGCCGCTGTGCAGAAGCCGGCTCACGCAACTGCGGAGCGTCTGGGAGTCGCCCTCGAAGCGCGCCTCGATGTTGAAACCGCAGTCCGGCCGCAGGCGCAGCACGTAGTCCAGAGGCTCGCCGAATCGCCTGCCGCTGTGCAGGAGGAAGCGCAGCCAGTCGTAGCCGGTGGTGGTCTTGACCACGCGCTCGCCGATCCGCGCGACGCGGCCGCCGGGCAGGCGCCAGTTGATGCCCAGAATGTTGTCGCAATACGGCCCGAAACGGCACGACGCAGGCGCGTAGGTAGCGGCGGCGGTGTGGTCGCGGAGGGTGGCGCCCTGCGCGAGCACAAGCGGAAACCGCAGCCGGTGCGCAGCTGCCTGGGCGTGGATGGCGGCGGTCGTGGCGCTGGCGGGCAGGCACAGCGTGCCATCCACCGGGTCCAGAAAGGGGGCAAACAGGCGCTCCGCCTGCATGGGAGCGATGGTTTTCATGGGGCGAAGCGGCGGTTTTGGAACACCTTGAGCGGGTTGAGCTGGTGGGTGGGGTTGAACGCGGCTGGCACCGCCCATTGCAGGCGCATCGAGTCGGGGCCGAACACTAGCGGCATGTAGGCGGACTTGTCGTTGCCGATGCCGTGTTCGCCGCTGAGCGTGCCGCCGACTTCGATGACGCGCCGCATCAGCCGTTCGCTGATGTGCTCGACCTTCTCCAATTCGCCGGGCACCCGGGAGTCGAAGAGGAAGTTCGGATGCAGGTTGCCGTCGCCCGCGTGGAAGACGTTGACCGCGCGGATGCCTGCGGCGTCGGCCTCGTCGTAGACCAACTGGAGGACTTCTGCGAGGGCGCTCTTGGGGATGACCGCGTCCTGCACGACATAGTCGGGGCTGAGTTGGCCGAGCAGGCCGCCGGCCGCTTTGCGCGCCTTCCAAAGTTTCTGGCGCATGGCGTCCTGATCGCTGAGGACCACGTCGTTTGAACCGGCATCCCGCAGCAGTTCCGCGACGGGTCCGACGCGCGCGTCGACAAGGGCTGCGGGACCGTCGATCTCCAGCAGCAGCATGAACGAACCCTCAGGCAGGCCGACAGCCATCTGACTGGTCTCGACCATGGCCACCCCCCGCGGGTCGAGCATCTCGATCGCGGCAGGGTAGGAGCAATGCGCTACGAGAGCGTGAATCGCCGCCTCGATCGAACGCAGGTCGGGATAGGTTGCGCGGAGGGTCCACACCTTTTCCGGCAGAGGCAGCAGGCGCAGCCAGAAGCGGGTGAAGGCGCCAAGCGTGCCTTCGGAGCCGATCATGAAGCGTTTCCAGTCCTCCCGCCAGGAACCGCGCCCGCCCGCGGGTCCGCCGAAGCGTTGCACGCTCCCGTCGAGCAGGATCACCTCGACGCCCAGCACGTAATTGCTGGTCACGCCGTAGCGGAAGCAGTGCGCGCCGCCCGCGTTGGAGGCGACGTTTCCGCCGAGGGTGCAGACCGGTCCGCTGGAGGGATCGGGCGGATAGAACACGCCGTGCGGCTTGAGCGCTGCGTCCAGGTCGTTGAGCGCCACGCCGCACTCCACCTCGCACCAGAATCCCTCCACGTTGATTTCCCGGATGCGCTTCAGCCCCGAAGTGTGGACGACCACCCCTCCCTGCGCGGCCACCGGGCCCCCCGAGAGGGAGGTGCCTGCACCGCGCAGGATCACCGGCACGGCGAGCTGCCTCGCGCCTTTCATGAATCCGACCAGTTCCTCCGCGTCGGCCGGGATGACGACGGCGTCCGGCAGGTAGCTCTTGTAGCCAAGGGCGTCGGCCGCGTAACCGGCAAGCTGCGCGGGCGAGGTGAGCACTCTCCCGCGCGGAAGAAGCTTTTCGAGTTGGGAGGAAAGGGGGAGGGGGCTCATCAAAACAGAGGCACTCCCTCAGGAGAGTGCGAACCGGCGGAACATTGGGGGCAGCACGAATGGCTGGGGCGGATGATTTTTATAGCGGGCGGTGGGACTTGCGGCTCAGATATGAGAGGTCATACCAATGGGCGTCACCAGTCAAGGCGTGCCAGAAGGGGAGTGAACACAGCGCCAGGGCGACCTCCCCCCTTGAAGGCTGCCGGCCCCGGCGGATCGTGCGGTTTTCCCCGCAGCTTTGGGGCCGGATTCCCGCCGCTTGAAGTGTCTTTCCGGAGCTTATAACGTTCCGCCATTCCGGCGGGCTTCTGCCCCCGAACGTTCCACGTCCACACCTCCCTCCCTATGTTTATGCCCCCCGCCGCCACCTTGCTTGCCGCGCTTTCGTGCGTGCTCACCACCGTCAGCGCCCTTGCCCTCGACCCGCACGTGGAAGCCGTTACCCGCCTGGTGGAGGGCGCCAAAGGCAGGGTCGAAAAGACCGAGGACGGCCAAAGCCTCAAGCTGGTGGACCTCGCCGTGCCCGGCGCTGGGCCGCACGACCATCGGAGTGAGGATCCCTACGACGCGGTGTTCTTCGAGCACCTCGGGCACATCCAGGCGTTGGAGTCGCTCAACGTCATTTCGACAAAGGCAAACGACGAGTGGATCAAGCCGCTGGGCGGGCTGGTAAACCTCAAGACGCTTCGGTTCACCAACAACGGCAAGCTGACCGACGCTGGCATGGAGGCGTTTTCCGGGCTCAAAAACCTCGAGTCCTTCTCCTTTGTTGGCACCGGGATCACCGGCCGGGCCTACGCCAAGTGCACCGACTGGAGCAAGGTCACCAAGGTCAGCCACCGTGGCAGTAAGATCGACGATGAGGGCTTGAAGGAACTCTGCGAGCATCTGCCAAACCTCGAAAGCATCAGCCTCGCCCATGCGCACTTCACCGATGCCGGTGCCCCGCACCTGGCCAGACTGTCGGCACTCAAAGGCCTTGAAGTCGGCGCCGCGAAGGCCACCCCTTCCAGCTTGAAGCACATCCAGGCACTGCCGCTCAACTACCTCCAGCTTGGGGAAGGGTTTGATTCCCCGGAAAGCATCCCGTTCATCCAGGGAATCGCCAGCCTGCGCCGCCTGACCCTCACCAACACCCGGAAGTTTGCCGATGACGACCTCAAAGCACTCACGGGCATGAAACAACTCGAGCAACTGGAACTCAGCGGAGTTGAACTGACCGAGGCGCGGCTCGCAATTTTCAAGGGCTTCGCCTTTTTGAAGGCGCTGCGTTTGGTGCCAGCCAAGGAGCCGTTCGCTCCTGAAACGGCTGCCAAACTTCAGCAGCTTCTGCCCACGACCGCGTTGCAGTTGAAGTAGGCCGCCCCGGGGAGGTCCGGCCACAGCAACGGCGACGGTGGTTGACTAGCCTAGGTGTCGCCGTTGCTGCTATGCCAGCACCTGGTGGACTACGTTGCCCGCAACATCCGTAAGCCTGTAGTCGCGCCCGCCGTGGCGGAAGGTGAGCCGCTCGTGGTCCAAGCCCAGCAGGTGCAGAATCGTCGCGTGAAAATCGTGGATGTGGACTTCGTCCTTTTCCACCTTGCAGCCGAACTCGTCGGTCTGGCCGTGACAAAAACCGGCCTTCACCCCGCCGCCTGCCATCCAGGTTGAAAACGCCTCGGCGTGGTGCTCCCGACCCTTGGCGTCCTTTTTGGAATTAAACGGGGTCCGCCCGAACTCCGTGGTCCACACCACCAGTGTGTCCTCGAGCATGCCCCGGGATTTGAGGTCCCGCAGCAGCCCCGCAATCGGCTGATCCACGTTGCGCGCCAGGCGCCCGTGGTCGGCCATATCGCCGTGAGAATCCCAGTTGCCGGAGGCGCCGGTGTCGATTAGTTCGATGAAACGCACGCCTCGCTCGGCGAGGCGCCGTGCCGCGAG
Source organism: Akkermansia muciniphila (assembly GCA_945874745.1). Taxonomy (GTDB): domain Bacteria; phylum Verrucomicrobiota; class Verrucomicrobiia; order Chthoniobacterales; family Chthoniobacteraceae; genus Chth-196. The sequence continues at coordinate 5,508 of CAMCIN010000218.1, forward strand.
GCACTGCCAACCAAATCCCTTGGTAGCCCCCCTCGCCAGCCCGTACAAAGCCAGCGTCGCATCGGTTTCGCCCGCAAAATCCAAGGCCTCCGGCGCCTCCATTTGCATGCCGAAGGCCGTTTCCATGGAGCGGATACGCGTTGTGAGGTTCGGGTCCGCTCCGCGCCGGGCGAGATGCGCCCGGTTGAGTTTCTGTGTGAAGCTGAGCTCCAGCTCCTGCAACGCGCCCTCTGGTTGGAGCCGCTTGATGTTCGCGATGGGTTCAGCCCCCGGGGAGACCAGCGTGCCCTGATGGGCGCCGGGCAGAAAGTCGGAGGCCCAAACCTGCGTGCCGGCGTAGGGCAGACTGGGTGCGATGACGACAAAGGACGGCAGATTGTGGTTCTCCGAACCCAGCCCGTAGCTCAACCAGGAGCCGATGCTCGGCCTCGCAAAGGTCACCGAACCGGAATGCATTCCAAGCGTCGCCTGGAAGTGGTCGGCGTGGCTGGTGCGCATGGAGTTAAGGACGCACAAATCATCGGCGCAGGAGGCCACCTGCGGAAACAGCTCGCTGATCCAGAGACCGGATTTTCCGCGCTGCTTGAACTCCCAGTCGGGGCGCTTGAAAAACTTGTCCACCGCCCGGTTGTTGAGCGCGAAGGCCTCCAGCATGATCTGCGGCACCTTGTAGGTTTCCCCGTGTCCTGCGAACAGCCGCGGCTTGTAGTCAAAGGAGTCGATGTGCGAAACGCCACCGCTCATGTTCAGGAAGATGACGCGTTTGGCTTTGGGGGCGAAGTGGGGCCTCTTTGGCGCCAGGGGATCGGCCGGCTCCGGCTCTGTCGCCGAACCCTGGGAGAGCAGTCCTGCGAATAGCGTCGTGCCGGTGACGAGCGAACCAAGCGCGGCCCGGCGTGTCTGGGGGAGGTTCAGGGGAGGCATGCTTCAGTCAAGGTAGAGAAACTCGTTGGTTGCCAACAGCGAACGGGCCAGGGCGCTCCAGGGTTGGTCGCGGCCCGCGGCGGCTGCCGCCGGTGGGAGAGCCTTTTCATAAGACGCAACAAAATCCAGGGCGGCGTCCGACTCCGCCTCATCGGGTGCCCGGCCGAGGGCGTGCGCGTAGGCTGCGTGCACCCTGGCCCGGTCCCCTGAGACCCCTCCAAGGTGCTGTTTGAAAAGCTGCTCCCCGCAACGGTGCATCAGGGCGGCGTTCATGCTAAAGAGCGCTTGGAGGGGGGTGGTCGTCAACTGGCGCATGCCCGTGCTTGAACTCGGGTCGGGCCCGTCAAAAAGGGTCAGGTACGCGTTTTTACGCAACCTCGACTGCATCAGGTAGACACTCCGTGACTGGCTCTCGTAGGCGTCGGAGAAGGGCGAGTGCTGGGTCCATTTCCAGGTGTGCCGTGCCGGAAACGGATGCTCTCCCGCAGGCGGCGGCTGGAGTTGGCCCGATACGAAAAGCAACGTGTCCCGCAGCGACTCGGCATCCAGACGCCGGCGGTTGGCGTGGGAAAGCAGGGTGTTGGAGGGATCCTTTTCCGCGGCCCCTTCCGGCGCCTCGGACGCCAACTGCCAGGTGCGCGACAACAGGATGCTCCGGTGCAGTCGCTTCAGCGACCAGCCCTCCTGCACAAATCGGCTTGCAAGGTAATCCAGCAACTCTGGATGCGAGGGCGCCTGCCCCTGTCTGCCAAAGTCGTTTGGCGTCTCCACAAGCCCTGTCCCAAAATGTTGCAGCCACACCCGGTTGACCAGCACCCGGGCGGTCAGCGGATTTCCCGCCGCACTCAGCCAACGCGCCAATTCCAGCCGCCCGCTGCCCTCGGTGTCCCTGGGCAAACGCATTCCGCCCAGAATCTCCGGAAACTTCCGCCCCGCCTCCGCCCCGGGATTCTTTGGGTCGCCGCGCAGCTGGATTCTGGCGTTGGCCGGTTTGTCGCCTTCGGCGATGGCGTAGGCCTCCGGCAACACCGGAGCCTGCGCGGCCACCGCCGCAACATCCTTTTTGGCAGCCTCCAACCTCACTTTGAGCATGGCGGTGCGTTCCGCCTTTTCGGGCGTCTCGGGAGCCGCCTTCAA
>CAMCIN010000219.1 GCA_945874745.1 Akkermansia muciniphila
GGGGGCGCCAAAAGGGCTTTGAAAGGGCGCTCCGGAGCGGGGACGGCTTTCTCGTTTTTCTTTCCAAGCCGACCGGTTCGGCTATGGTGGACTGTTTCCGATGAGCGCCGAACTCTCCACTGCCGAACTCTCCGATCGCTATGTGATTCCGACCTACGGCCGGTTCAAAGTGAGTTTGGCGCGCGGGGCGGGGTGCAGGGTGTGGGACGAGGAGGGGCGCGAATATCTGGACTTTGGAGCGGGCATTGCCGTCACCTCGCTGGGGCACTGCCATCCCCGGGTGGTCGCGAGGATGCGGGAGCAGCTCGGCGTGCTCGTGCACACCTCCAATCTCTACTACACCCGTCCGCAGGCGGAGCTGGCCAAGCGGCTGGTTGAGATCGTCGGCGCGCCGGGAAAGATCTTCTTCTGTAATTCCGGCGCGGAGGCCAACGAGGCGCTCTACAAGCTCACGCGGAAATTCGGGAACGAATGCAACGGGTTCGCCCACGCCTCCGGTGGCACCTCCAACCCGGACGCTCCCGTGCGGCGGGGGATTGTCTCGATGCTAGGCTCTTTCCACGGGCGGACCCTCGGGGGCATCGCCGCGACCGGGCAGGACAAGGTGAAGAAGGGGTTTGAGCCCGCGGTGGAGGGCTTCTCCCACACCGCCTTCAACGACACCGAGGCGCTGCGGGACGCTGCCGAGGCGCCCGGTCTGGCGGCCATTCTGCTGGAACCCATCCAGGGGGAGGGGGGAATTCACGCGGCGAGGCCGGAGTTTTTACGCGAGGCCCGCGCGTTGTGCGACCGGCACTCGCTTCTTTTACTTTTTGACGAAGTCCAGTGCGGCCTCGGCCGTTCGGGTGACTGGAACGGCTGGGACTCCCTCGCGCCCGACGTCAAACCCGACGCCGTTTCCTGGGCCAAGGGCATCGCCGGCGGCTTTCCCCTCGGCGCGGTCTGGGTGAGCGCCCGGCCCGTGCAGATGCGCTCGGGTGAGATCAAGCCGTTGTGCGACCTGCTGGGGCCGGGCTCCCATGGCACCACCTTTGGCGGCACTCCGTTGATTTGCGCCGGCGCGCTCGAGGTGCTGGCGGTCATTGAAGAGGAGCATCTGTTGGAGAACGCCCGGGTGCAGGGCAGGCGCGCGGTGGCCTCTCTCGAAGCGCTTGCCTCGCCCTGGATCCGCGACGTGCGGGGCGTGGGTCTGCTCTTGGGAATTGAACTTTCGGCCGATTTTGCCGCCCAGGGTGGATTGCCCCCCGGCAAAACCCCCTCTTTGTTTCTGGTGGAGCGACTGCATGAGGCGGGCCTGCTGACCATTCCTTCTGGAACCCACACGATCCGTTGGCTGCCGCCATTGACCGTGACGGCCGCCGAGGTGGACGAGGCCGTGGGAATTCTCTCCCGCGTGCTTGCAAGTCTGCCCCGTTCCTGAGTTCGTCCTTGCTCCGCATTCAGCCGCCTCTCCGTCATGAAACATCTGCTTTCCATTGAGTCCCTGCAACGCCAGGAGATTTACGAGATCCTCGAGCTGGCCGACTCCATGAAGGGGACTCGCGGACACCACGATTGGCTGCCGCTGGCGGGCCAGTGCTGGGGGCTCATTTTCAGCAAGTCCTCCACCCGGACGCGGGTTTCCTTCGAAGTTGGCATACGCGAACTGGGAGGCAGCGTCCTGTTTCTTTCGGCGGCCGACATCCAGCTCGGGCGGGGCGAGCCCATTGAAGACACTGCCCGCGTGATGGGGCGCTTGCTCGACGGCGCGGTCATCCGGACGTTCCGGCAGTCTGATGTCGAGGTCTTCGCCGAGTATTCCCAGATTCCGACCATCAACGCGCTCACCGATGACGAGCACCCCTGTCAGATTCTGGCCGACCTTCAGACCATCCGCGAAAAGCTGGGCGGGGTCGAGGGGCGCTCTGTTTGCTTTATTGGCGATGGTGCGTGCAACGTGGCAGCCTCTTGGCTGTGGGCGGCCGCCAAGCTGGATTTTGAGCTGCGGATCGCGGCTCCGGCCGCCTTCCAGCCCTCGCCGGACCTGCTCGAGCGGCTTGGCCGCCAGGCCAGGGTGGTGCTGCTGGAGGACCCCATGGAAGCGGCAAAGGGCGCGGACGTCCTGTACACAGACGTTTGGGTGAGCATGGGCAAGGAGGAGGAGACTGCGCACCGGCTTTCCGCTCTGGCGCCCTACCAGATCAACGAGACGCTGCTGACGCAGGCCGCCCCCAAGGCGCTCGTCATGCACTGCCTGCCCGCCTACCGAGGCAAGGAAATCTCAGCGGAGACTTTCGAGCTCCATGCGGACACGCTTTTTGATCAGGCGGAGAACCGGTTGCACGCCCAGAAGGCGGTGCTGCAATTGGTCGCTGGACGGCGCTAGGCCGGAGTTGGCGGTCTTTTCCGGGCGGTGTGCCCGGTGAGTTGCCAGTGTGCCGCTGCGCGAGCGTTGGCAAACGCCCCCCGGTTCCGTTAGGGTGCTGGACTATGTCCGCGATCTGGAATCTCGCCCACCCCTGGCTGCACGGTCTTGTTGCTTATGAACCCGGAAAACCCATCGAAGATGTGGCCCGTGAACTGGGGCTTGCCCCCGGCGACATCATCAAGCTGGCTTCAAATGAAAATCCGCTCGGCCCCTCTCCCAAGGCGCTGGAGGCGATGCGCGCGACTTTGGAGCGCAGCCATTTTTATCCGGACGGCGGCGGCTATTACCTGAGGGAGGCGATCGCCAACAAGTGCGGGCTGGCCCGGGAGAATGTCATCCTGGGTTGCGGCTCCAACGAGGTGATTGAGTTTATCGGACAAGCCTTTCTCAAGCCGGGGGATGAGATCGTCACGGCCAAGCACGCCTTTGTGGTCTACAAGCTCATGGCCACCCTTTTTGGCGCCAAGACAGTGGAGGTGGAGGACCCCGGGTTTAAGCACGATCTGGAGGCGATGGCGGATGCGATCGGTCCCAAGACGCGGGAGGTTTTCGTGGCCAATCCCAACAATCCCACGGGCACGATGGTGTCGCAGGAGGAGATCGACCGGTTTATGGCCCGGGTACCGGAGCATGTGGTGGTGGTCTTCGACGAGGCGTACTTCGAGTTTTTGGAGAAGGCGCCGGACACTCTAAAGTATGTCAGGGAGGGACGGAATGTGGTGGTTCTGAGGACTTTTTCAAAAATCCAAGGCCTCGCAAACCTGCGTATCGGGTATGGTCTCGCCAACCCTGAGCTCATTTCGGTCCTCCAGAAGACGCGGCAGCCCTTCAATGCCAACGGGATCGCCCAGGCCGGAGCCCTGGCCGGGATTCTGGACGAGGAGCACCAACTCCGCACCCGCTTGGTCACCGACGAAGGCCGCGCCTATCTGCAGGAGAGTTTCGCCGCGCTCGGACTGGAGTTTGTGCCGAGCTACGCGAATTTCGTTCTCGTCAAGGTGGGTGACGGGAAGGATGTCTTCGCCAAACTGCTCCAGCAGGGGATCATCATCCGGGACATGACGGCCTACGCGCTGCCTGAGTGGATCCGCGTTTCTGTGGGGACGATGGAGCAGAACCGCCGGTTTGTTTCGGCTCTGGGCGCTTTGCTGGGGAAAGCCTGAACCCGTGAAGCTCTCTGTTTTGTGGCGGGGTGAATGCCGATGAGATTCCTAGAGACAGTGGCTGCAATTGCGACCCCGCCCGGACAGGGGGCGGTGGCAATTGTGCGTGTGAGTGGCCCGGACGCGCTGGCGGTGGGGGGACGGGTCTTCCGCAAACGCGGTGCAACCGGCCACGGTGAGGCTGTGGTGGGCGCTCTGGCGCCCCGGGTGCAGCATTTTGGGCAGATCTGGGAGGAGGGCGCGCTGGTGGATGAAGTCCTGCTGACGGTGTTCCCTGGGCCGGCGAGTTTTACCGGAGAGGACGTGGTGGAGATTGGCTGCCACGGCGGGGGGCTCGTCACCAGGCGGGTCCTGGAGGCGGTGTTGCGGGCGGGGGCGGGCGCGGCCGGGCCCGGGGAATTTACGCGGCGCGCCTTCCTAAACGGGAAGCTGGATTTGACGCAGGCGGAGGCAATCATGGACGTGGTCTTGGCGCAGAGTGATCTGGCCTTGCGGGCGGCGGCGCGGCAACTGGGCGGCAGCCTGGGCGAACGGGTGCGCGGGTTACAGAGCCAGTTGCTGGATTTGCTGGCCCATCTGGAGGCCTACATTGATTTTCCCGAGGAGGATATCGCACCGGAGACGGGCAGCCAGATGCAGGCGCGGATGGGGCTGGTCCGCGGGGAGTTGGAGAAGCTGCTGGCGACCGCCCGCCACGGGCGGGTCCTGCGCACCGGCGTGCGCACTGTTTTAAGCGGCGCGCCAAACGCCGGGAAAAGCAGTTTGCTCAACCGGTTGCTCGGGTACGAGCGGGCGATTGTGAGCCCCTTTCCTGGAACGACCCGCGACACGTTGGAGGAGGTTGTGATGCTGCGGGGCTGGTCCCTGCGGTTGGTCGACACGGCAGGGCTGCGCGAGGGTGGGGACGCTCTGGAGCAGCTGGGTATGGAGCGCACTCGGCTACAGTTGGAGGATGCAGACCTGATCCTGCAGGTCTCCGACGGCCAGAAACCGCCGGAACCGCCCGCTGCGGCGCAGGATCCGAGGGTTCTGCATGTTTTGAACAAGGTGGATTTGGGGGAACATTCCGGCTGGGCGACCACTGAGGCGGTCAGGGTTTCCTGCCTCACCGGCGAGGGCATGGAGGCTTTGGAGGAGGCGATTGTGGACACGCTTCAAGCGGGGCTTGGCCCGGCGGACGCCGGGGATGAAGTGGCCATCAACGCCCGGCACCAGGATTGCGTGCGCCGGAGTCTGGCGTTTTTACGGGCAGCGGAGGAGGCGCTTGCCGGGGGCATCCCCCCCGAGTTTATCGCCGAGGAGTTGCGCGCGTCGCTGGGGGCTTTGGGGGAGGTGGTTGGGCGCACCGACAACGAGGATCTGTTGGGACGGATCTTCAGCAGTTTTTGTATCGGGAAGTGAGTCCGTTTAGAGTCCGTTTTTGGGGAGCATCAGTGGTCGGAAACGGGCAAGCCTTCCGGTGCTCAAGCCGTGGCTGCTTTGCTGAGTCTGGCGGGGCTTCCCTTGTAGTCTGCTGTCTGCGAGGTCAGGCCCTTGGACAGACACTCCGGGCAGAGGCGGGTCTCCGTGTTTTCCTGTTCGGTTTCGGGGGCCAGCAGGAACAGGGCGTGACACGAGTCGTGGAGGCAGTTGACAAAGCGGCTGGTCGAGCGCCCCGAGTGTGCGCAGATGCCTATGTGTACGAGGTTTTCCTCCACCTTGACCGTCATCCGGTTGTCGAAGACAAAGCACTCCCCAAGCCAGTGTTGGTTGCCGAACTCCCTCTGGTAGTTGACGATTCCGCCGTGCAGCTGGAAGACCTTCTCGAAGCCGTTTTGCCGGAAAAGCGCGGACGCCTTTTCGCAACGGATTCCCCCGGTGCAGTACATCAAAATCGTCTTGTCCCGGTGCTCCTCGAGCTTTTCCAGATAGGCGGGCAGTTCGCGGAAAAACTCAATGTCACAGGCCAGCGCATTTTCAAACTTTCCGGCGGCTGATTCGTAGCGGTTGCGCACGTCCACGAGCAGGATGTTTGGGTCCTGCTCGATGCTGCGTTTCCACTCCGCGGGGCTCAGATGGTTGTGCAGGTCCGCCTGGAGCGGAACGGCCGCCCCCAGCGTCACGATCTCCGCCCTGGCTTTGACCGAGAGCCGGGGGAAGGTGGCGGCGTCGCCTTCGCTCTGCTTGATCTCGATGTCAGCAAAGCGTGCGTCCGCGCGGAGTGTTTTGACGTAGGAAGCAATCGCCTCGCGCGGGCCCGCAAGGGTCCCGTTGATGCCCTCTTCCGCGACGAGCACCCTTCCCTTGAGTCCCAGGCTCTTGCAAAGGGCGGAGTGTTCCGCAGCAAAACGGTCGGGCCCCGCGATGGGCACGTACTTGTAAAACAGGATGACTGGGTACTCGGAGTCCATGGAAGTCTCCGAGTGTAACACAATAAAGGGTGGGGTTGAACTTTGAATTCAACCTGTCCCACCCGGTCGGCAGGGAGCCGGGGAGCAACCGTTCTGCCCCGGGGTTTGGCTCCATCCGGCTCTAGAGCGTGTCCTTGACCAGGGCTGCCGAGTAGTCGCGGTTGAGTTGGCCGATGACAGAGTTCGGAATTTCCGCGGGACAGACCGCCTCGCACTCCAAGTAGTTTGAGCAGTTGCCGAAGCCTTCCGCATCCATCTGGCGGACCATGGCGAGCACCCGGCGGTCGCGCTCGGGTTGGCCCTGGGGAAGGGAACCGAGATGAGTCACCTTTGCTCCAACGAAAAGCATAGCACTCGCGTTCGGACAGGCAGCGGCACAGGCCCCGCACCCGATGCAGGCTGCGGCTTCCATGGCGCGGTCGGACTGGGTCTTGGGCACAAGGATCGCGTTACCGTCCGGGGCCGAGCCGACGTGTGCCGACACAAAGCCGCCGGCCCGCTGGATCCGGTCGAAGGCGGAGCGGTTCACCGCGAGATCGCGCAACAGCGGGAAGGCGCCCACGCGAAACGGTTCGATGTAGATGGTCTGGCCGTCCTTGAACTTGCGCATGTAAAGCTGGCAAGTGGTCGTTTCGCTGGGGCCGTGCGGGATCCCGTTGATGGTCAGGGAGCACATGCCGCAGATGCCCTCGCGGCAGTCGTGGTCGAAGGCGATGGGCTCCTCGCCCTTGGCCAGAAGGTCCTCATTGACGAGGTCGAGCATTTCGAGAAAGGAGCAGTCCTCGGGAATGTTTCTTGCCTCGTAATCCGCAAGACGGCCTTCGCTTTGGGCGCTCTTCTGGCGCCAGACTTTGAGGTGCAGGTTCATTTGTAGCTCCGGGTTGCGAGTTTAACTTCCTCGTAGATCAAGGGCTCGATGTGGCGCTTCGGCGCCTGGCCGTAGCCCTGGTACTCCCAGGCGGCCACATGCGCGTAATCCGTGTCGTTGCGCAGCGCCTCACCGTCGGGGGTTTGGAATTCTTCGCGGAAATGCCCGCCGCAAGACTCGTTGCGAGCCAGCGCGTCGATGCACATGAGTTCCCCGAATTCGAGAAAGTCCGCCACCCGGCCGGCCTGCTCGAGCGATGTGTTGAGCGACTCGTTGTCCCCCAAAATCTTGGCGTCCTGCCAGAACTCCTCCCGGAGTGCGGGAATGCGCTTGAGCGCCTTGGTCAGGCTCCGTTCGGAACGTGCCATCCCGCACTGGTCCCACATGAGGAGGCCGAGTTCGCGGTGGAAGGACTGAACAGAACGGCGGCCCTTGAGCGAAAGGAAACGCTGGAGCTGCGCGCGCACCTCGGCCTCGGTTTGCTTGAAGGCGGGGTGGTCGGTGGAGGGGCGTTTGCCGAGCTCCGGCGCCAGGTAGTTGCCGATGGTGTAGGGGATGACGAAGTACCCGTCGGCGAGGCCCTGCATGAGGGCGGAGGCGCCGAGGCGGTTGGCCCCGTGGTCGGAGAAGTTGGCCTCCCCTAGCACGAAGAGCCCCGGCAGGTTCGACATCAGGTTGTAATCCACCCAAAGCCCGCCCATGGTGTAGTGCACGGC
>CAMCIN010000220.1 GCA_945874745.1 Akkermansia muciniphila
GTGCGGGTGGAGTCCGGAATGATGAGGACCACCCGCTGGTTGCGGTACTCGTCCAAAGGACAGGAATCCGCCACCAATTGAGCCACGTCGGAATGGGAGAGGCCGCTGCCTGAAGCTGCCACTCTGGAGAAAGGGGGGGACTGGGTCACAGGGAACTAGTGTTTGGCGAGGTAGTCGGCGACTCCGGCGTGATCTGCCTTCATTCCGTCTTTTCCAGGAGCCCAATTGGCAGGACAGACTTCCCCGTGCGTTTCAAAGAAGGCGAGTGCGTCCACCATGCGGAGGGCTTCGTCGACGTTGCGGCCGAGGGGGAGATCATTGACGAGCTGGTGGCGGACCACACCAGCCTTGTCGATCAGGAAGAGCCCCCGGTAGGCGATCATCTCTGAGGAAGCGGTCAGGTTACCATCTTCGTCCACACCGAATTCACCGTTGAGCACGTCGTAAGCGGAGGAGATGACCTTGTTGGAGTCGGCGACCAGCGGGTATTTCACACCTTGGATTCCGCCGTGATTTTTCGGAGTCTGGAGCCAGGCCCAGTGGCACTGCTCGGTATCCGTGGAGACGCCGACAACCACGGTGTCGCGCTTTTCAAACTCAGCGAGTTTCTCCTGAAAAGCGTGCAGTTCCGTGGGACAGACGAAGGTGAAGTCCTTCGGGTAGAAGAAAAGGACGACGTTTTTTTCTCCAGCGAACTGATCGAGCGAGAAATGAGCGACAAATTCACCGCCGTTGACGACGGCTGGGGCGGAGAAATAGGGGGCGGTTTTTCCTACGAGTACGGGCATAATGAGATGGGTGTTTTGAGTTGGAGCACTTGCGGTTCAGGGAGAAATCTAGCTGGGAAGGCAATCGTCGATAGCCGCCAGCAACTCGGCAACAGAGGACTCATTCTCGTCGCCCATGTTTGAGAGGCGGAAAGTGGCTCCCTTGAGCTTCCCGTAGCCGCCGTCGATGATGAAGCCGTGGCGCTTTTTAAGCTCCGCGAGAAGGGCGGCTACGTCGATTCCTCGGTTGTTTGCGACGCAGGTGAGGGACTTGGACCGGTACCCTTCGGGCGCGAAGAAATCGAACCCCCGGGCCCTGATCCACTCATGAACGAGGGAGTTGGTGCGGTCGTGTCTGGCGTGACGTGCGGCGATTCCTTCCTCGAAGATGTCCTCTAGCTTGGATTCGAGCGCGTAGATATGGGAAATCGAAGGCGTCGAGGGGGTCATGTCCTCGGCCTGATTTTTCTGAAACTCGATGAAGTCAAAGTAGTAGCCCCTGCCCTTGACCGAAGCGGCGCGCTCCATGGCGCGCGGGCTTGCTGCGAAGAGGGCAAGCCCTGGAGGCATTGCCAGCGCCTTCTGGGAACCGGTGAGGAGCACGTCGATGCCCAGTTCATCCATGGGAATGGGAACGACAGAGAAGGAGGAAACACTGTCCACGACCAGGCGGACCTCTGGAAACTCGCGCAAAACCTCGGCGATTTCAGCGAGGGGTGACATTACGCCCGTGGAGGTTTCATTATGGATCAGAGTGACCGCATCGAATCCGCCTTGCTTCAGGTGCTCTCGCACTTGCTCGCCGCGGATTGGCTGGCCCCATTCAACCTGGAGCGCGACCGCGTCCTTGCCACAACGCTTGGAGACGTCGAGCCACTTGTCGGAAAAGGCTCCGCACATGCAGTTAAGGACCTTGCCCGAACCCACCAGATTGCGGATGGCCCCCTCCATGACGCCCCAGGCGGAGGAGGTAGACAGAAAGACGGGCTGTTTGGTTTGAAAAAGTTCCTGGAGACGGGGCTGAATACCGCCGTAAAGCTTCTTAAAGTCGCCACTTCTGTGACCGATCATCGGCTTGCAAAAGGCTGCGAAGGTCTTGTCTGAGACCTGTACCGGCCCGGGAATGAAAAGTTTCATGGATGCTCGGAATCAAACGGGAAAAGGGGGCGGAGCGGCAATGGAAAAGAGAGCTGGAGCTCCGAGCAACCGCTTTGACTACACCATCCAGTGTTCGAGAGCGTAGTCCTTCCGCGTGAGGTTAAACTCAATAGGAACGCGCTCCGGGTAGCATTCTCGCTCAAGCCCCCCCTCCAGCACCTTAACCTGAAAGCGGACGATCTCCTCTCCGTCCAGCCCGAGCATGGACAAGGGGACCGCAAGCTCAACGACTTCAAGCGCCGCCAGCGCTCGGTGTTGGCTCACAGTTCCCGACGCATCGGTCCACCGGTAGGAGGCGAGTCCGACAAAGGACTCGAGCGCGAACTCCAACGCAGCGTGCCGGGGGCCGTGAAACTCGATCCGAACTGCGACATTTTTCCAGAGCAGTGGGTCCAGACGGAGGTATAGGGATTCAGAGTCGTTCCCAAAGTGGATCTCCTTCAAAATCCGTTCGGACCGGTACATCGCTCCCTGTTCGCTGCCTGCGACGTAGCATCCCGCCCCCATCCAATCAAAGTAGGAGGAGCGTCTGCCGCTGACCTCACGCCGCACAGGCCGCTCCGGGCGGCTGTAGAGAGGGGCAACCCGCATTGCAGTGATGGGCTCCTCCAGAAGGGCCGGAGGCAACTGGCCGCACAGCGTGTAGACGTTTTTCAGGTGCTGGCGGAACAGGTCGTCAAAGAGGGCGTCATTCTCGGTGGAGAAATCCGGGCCGTACCACCAAAACCAGTCACTGCCTTCGGCTGCGTAGATCTCAAAAAGCGCCTCCTCCCGTTTTTCTGCGCTCAGGTGTCCCCCTTCCATCTGGCGCTCCAAGAACTCACGCGTATCACCCAGGAGGTTCCAAGCTCGGTTTTCCTCGTCCTCGCCGATCCAGATGTCGAAATTACTGGAGATCCACGAACCGGTGTGGAGATCACTCACCGTCCTGCACGGAGGGAGCTCTGCAAGCGCCTCCTCGATGGTTGCTGACTGCAGAACGGGATCGGAAAGAATGCCTCCGTAGATCGAGCGCAGGAAGCCCTGCCCGCCGTCCGCAAAGGTTTCCCAAGCATTCTCCCCGTCCAGGATCAGGGGGATGATGCCTCGCCTTTCTGGCAGGGCCAGGGAGATGTTTCGAAGGTGGTTGAGGAGATGGCCTGCCGCATCAGGAGCGCTGTTTTTGGCGGCCATGAACCCGATAAAGTCGGACAGCGGTTTTTCTCTGAAAATCGCCTGGGTGGAGGCGTCACCGTGTTTGACTACCCACCCCTGGAAGAGCTCCAAGTGATCGGGGTGGCCCCCAAACTGAGCGTGGTCGTGGGCGAGCGAGCGGAACAGATTTTCTTCGTCCGAACAGAAATACTGGATGCCTGCCTGCTGCATCAGGGGAATAATTTCCGGAGCGATCGAGCCCTCGCTCGGCCAGAGACCGCGCGGGGAACGACCGAAGAACTCCTTGTGTTGGGCGACGGCAAGCTCCAGGTGAGCGGCGGCGTCCTGCGGCCAGTGAAAGCGCCGCGGCAACTCACGCCCCGGCATGCAGCGCTCGGCGAGGTTGCTGTCGTACACGAGGGGGAGAATGGGGTGGAAAAAAGGAGTGGTGGTGATCTCTGCCTGCCCCCTTTCCTCGGCTGCCCGGTAGAGGGGAATGATTTTGCGTAAAATCTCCTGATGAATGTCCAGCACCCTGAGTTTTTCAGACTCGGAAAAATGACGGCCCTTTTTTTTCAGGCCGAGGAGCTCAGGATAGAGTCGCTCGGCGGTGTAGCCACACCAAGCGAGGTTAAACCATGTCTGGAGATCGAGAAACTCCTGAGCCGACCAGTAGCGCATCTCCCGACGCGCCTCGTCCCGATCGAAGGAAAGCCCCCGTTTATTGAGTAGCTCCCAATACCTTGGGAATGGTTTAACCAGGTTGTCCGTGTGGATTTTGAAAAAGTTCTCTAGGATCGACAACCGCTCGTGTTCCTCCAACTCGGTCGCGGCTTTTCTGGACCAGTCCATCCAGAGGTCGTGAACCCGATTGTTTGCGAGTTGGTCGATCTGGAGCAGCAGAACCGGAGTCATGTTGAAATTGACCCGCAGCCGGGGGAACTCCTCGATGAGCGAAACCATGTCCAGGTAGCCCTTCACCGCATGCAACCGAACCCAGGGCATCAACGCCGTACGTGAAGCCGGGTTCACGTAGTAGGGCTGGTGCATATGCCATAGAAAAACCGCGTGCGCCATAAGCGCAGTCCGTACGCCGAACTGAAGGCAACCGCAACTCCAAGCGAAGATTCCGGTGCGGAAAGCGCCCGGAAACTCGGAATCTTAAGGGGAGTCGACGAATTCTGACTCAGAGCTAGTGGCGGAGCCTAGGCGCGCTGCCTAAAAAATGGGGCGCCGCGGTTTCTAGGCGGAGAAGCTCTCTCCGCAGGAACAGTGCGCGACTGCGTTCGGATTGGTGACCTTGAACCCCCCTTTTTGAAGGTCGTCGGAAAAATCGAGGAGCGAACCGCTCACGAAAAGGGCGCTTTTGGGGTCCACCACGACATTGATTCCACCAGAGGGCACCAGAATATCGCGGGCCACTGGACCGTCCACCAAGTCCATCTTGTACTGGAGCCCTGAACAGCCTCCCCCCAAAACGGCAACGCGAAGAGCGCCCCCAGGCCTCCCCTGCCGCTCCAGAAGCGTGCGCACCTTGGTTGCGGCAGCCTCATTGACCTTCACCAGTTTTTCGTTGCCAATTTTGTAGGGAAGCGGCGCGTTCATTAGTCAAGAGCCTACCTGTGACTCCATTCAGCGAGAGGCAAAAAGCGAAGCGATTTCCTCCTGCATTTCCAGGGCCTTGGCCTTGGGATCGGGCGCCTGCCGAATGGGGCGCCCAACCACCACGTGGTCCGCGCCGGAAAGGAATGCATCGACCAGTGTCATCGTGCGCTTCTGGTCGTCGACCTCCTTGTTTTCCACGGGCCGGATCCCAGGCGTCACAATGAGTAGGCGCTCGCCGAGTCCATTACGGAGGCGCTCCGCCTCCAGACCGCTGGAAATGACGCCATCACAGCCGATCTCGAGAGCGCGTTTGGCACGTGAGTAAACCAAGTCGGCTACATCGCATTGAAATCCAAGGTCGTCCAGATCTCCACGATCCAACGAAGTGAGAACCGTAACCGCGAGCACCTTCATGGCGCCCTTGGCAGCAACGGCCCCCTCCAAAATCGACTGGCTCCCATGGACTGTGCAACACTCCACACCTCTTTTGGACAGATTGGCCACCGCATTCTTGACGGTCTCGGGGACGTCAAAAAACTTCAGGTCTACGAATACTTTTTTGCCCTTGGCATGCAGGAGGTCCACCAGGTCCCAGTAGCCCTCCGCCATGAACAACTGGAAGCCCAGTTTGTAAAACGAGACGGCGTCTCCGAGTCGCTCGATCCAATCCAGCGCGTCCTGCTTGGAGGGAACGTCGAGGGCGAAGATCAGTCGATCCCGGGGAACGATTGGTTTGGTAGAAAGCAAACTACGGTCAGACATGGAGGCCGACTTTTATGCGGGGCGAAGTCGCTGCCAAGACGCAAAACAGCGACGCTGGTGAGCGGAGGGCTAGAAAATGGGGTTCAATAGGCTGTTTTTGGCGGGTTTAGGACCACCGCGAAGGTGCGCAAAATCAGCCAACAGTCCAGAGTCAGGCTCCAGCTCTCCAGATAACGGATATCCCACTGCACGCGGCGTTCCATGTCGAGAGCGTGTCTGATCTCCCCGCGGCACCCGTTAACCTGGGCCAAACCGGTCACCCCCGGTTTGACAAAGCTGCGAATGTGGTAGCGCTCCTGCTGTGCAAACTGGCCGGTGTGCTCCACAAAATGGGGGCGTGGCCCAACAGCGCTCATCTCTCCGGTCAGCACGTTGAGAAACTGTGGAAGTTCGTCGAGACTGTGTCGGCGCAGCCATGCTCCAAACGGGTAAATGCGGGGATCCTCCTGAGTGGCCTGCTTTTCTGCCGTCTGGTGGGAGCGGTGCATCGTGCGGAACTTCCAAACTTGAAAGGCGGCGTTTGCCCTGCCGTGTCGCCATTGGCGGTAGAAGAGGGGGCCCGGGGACTGCTTGCGCTGGAAGGCCCAGGTCATTACAGCCACCGGTAGGAGCGCAAACATGATTGCAGGCACACAGACAACCAGGTCCAGCGCCCTTTTGAGAAAACGGTTAAATGGATTCTGTAGCGGCTCTGAATAAGCTGCCCCAAAGCACCAGAAACCCTGCGTCTCCCAGCGAAAGCGTCCCGGGTGGCGTGCCTCCAAGTTTTGAGCGACGACAAGGCGCACTCCCAATTTCTCGCACTGGCCCAATCGCTGTTTGAGCCGTGCGTCGGTGGGCGAATCTGCCAGAACCACGTGACTCACACGCTCCTCCCCAACGACACGCTCCAAGAGGGCGGCGTCGCCGAAAAAGGGAACTCCGGTATCAAAAGGTACGCCACCATCCTCCGAAAGCCATGCGACAGGCTGAAATCCCAATGCGCTGCAATTTTCTAGCGCCCCGCGCAGCTCTTTGACTTGTGAAGCACTTCCCACCAAAACGGTCCGATGGTGGTGGCGCACTGGAAAGAAAACGGCCCCCAACCAACGCGGCAACACCCAGTGAGAACCGACGAGCAAAAGTGAAGTGAGTGCCCAGCGAAAAAGCGTGGCGCTATCCGTCGGCGTGGCTCCGATGAAAAAACGGTCCACCCACACTGCTGCCACGAGGAGTAGGACCGGAAGTGTTCTCCCGGCGCACTCTGACAGGCGGGGCGCCCGCCCGCCCTGCGCGCTGAGGCATCGCCAGACGCCGGCAGAAAAGATCCCAAGCAACCACGGCCCAGCCTCCTGAAGCACTTTGGTAAAGCGCAGGCTGTCGACAGCAACCAGCCTGTGCATTCCCAAGCATACTCCAAGAGCCAAGGCTCCCTGTACCATTGCCACCAAAGCAGCCAATCCACGTGCCCGATAAGAAAACATGCCCCCTCCCCTCTTCCTCGATTCCCTGGGACGCAGGAAACTCCGTCCCACTTTCTGAATCGAATTCCGCGGAGCGAAAGTGGGGTGGCTACTTAAAGCGTCCCTAAGCGACGGTAATGGCGCACCTCAAACTCAGGATGGCTCTCCACGATGGAGTCCAATTTAAAAAGGTGCTCGAAGGGCGGAAAAAACGTGTCCCCCTCCGGTTCTGCCGCGACAAGCGAGAGAAAGAGGTCCGAGCAGGCAGGCAGGGCTTGCTCGTAAAGGACGCCACCCCCAATGATCCAGACAGGAGCGGGCGCGTAGGCTCTTTCTTCCAAGGCCTCGAAGCTGGGGAGCATCTCCACCCCCTCAAAGCGTGCGGAACGTGAGATGACGACGTTGCGCCGCCCGGGTAGCGGCTTGCCCAAACTCTCAAAGGTCTTACGCCCCATGACCACCACGCCGCCCAAAGTGGCGCGCTTAAACCAGCGAAAATCCTGAGGCAAATGCCACGGAATCGCTCCCGCCGCACCAATGACCCTGTTACGCGCCATGGCTGCGATGGCTTTCATCTGAGAGCTTTCTTGGACATTCGATCGGTTCGGCGAGATCCTCGTACTAAACTGCTACCGCCCCGCGGATCGGCGGATGCGGGTCATAACC
>CAMCIN010000221.1 GCA_945874745.1 Akkermansia muciniphila
GAAGCAGCGACCTTTCGGAGCAGTGCCTTTTTCTGCCGCTCGTCACGCTCCTCCGCTCCGGGGGTGTTCCCACGGTGCACCCAGTCTGCGGGCGCGTTGGTCACGTACCAGCCGCCCCAACGCTGCGCCACCGGTGTACAATGCGAGATCGCAGAGGTGTCGGTCGCCGCCACAATCCCCCCCTCTTCGTCCGTGTCCAGCGAACGCAGCACAAACCCGGGCACCCCCATGCTGCGGGCGGCGCCGTGGCAAGAGAGACACTCGTTGGAACGCTTGAAACGCAGCGGTTCAGCCCCATCCTGATGCACCGTGTAAAACACCGTCCCCAAGGCCGCATCCACCGCTGCCACCTCTATCTCGGGTGCGCCCGGAATGTAGCCAATGTACACCTCATCGGAAAAATACAGCGCCCTGGGATTGGACGGCTCGATGTTGTGGCGCTGCACCGAGGTCTTGGAAAAGACCAACATCTGGGAGGAGACGGGCACGCGGAGCAACTCCAGCACCCGCGGCAGATACCCAAACTTGGGATGGTACGGTTCGGCCACCGCGGCGGCGGACCCCTGCGCCTTGGCCAACTGCGCCACGGCGTCGGTGGCCACCGCGCTGGAATAACCGATGGGGGGCGCCTCAAACTCGAGCTTGTGGGCACTGCCCTGAAAATCCTCCGCCGGCAGCTGGCCGCCCCCCAGAAACGCGAGGGAAAACAGCCCGCGCAGGAGGGCCCTCCCCCCTGCGCAAGTCGGACCAAAGGGGCGAGGAAGGAGGGGAGGCTGCATGTGAAATTCTTGCACTAGGTTGGAAGTCCGCAACCCAAACTGGGTAGAAAAGCAGCCTCCGCCTGTCTCCCCCGCATTCAGTTGGCGACAGCGCCCCTCCACAACGACTTGCAGACCGTAGGGCGCGTTCCCGGCCAAATGAACTTCAGTACCGGCAAGCTGAAAGGCGCGGCCTCTGCTAAATGAAGCGCACAAACCTATTTTTCAGAGATGTATCCGCATTCATCTGCGGTTACACAACTGAAGCAGGCTCATGAGCTTTTTTCTGAAAGCCCCAGAAGAGGCGACTAGGTCTTCAGCTCAAGAGCCATCCCATCCCCCCGCAGTATCCCAAGGACCGATCCGCCGGCCCTTCTCACCTCTCCCCCAAAAAAGCCCATGCAAACAACGCGAGCAATCAACCGCAGGACGTTCCTCCAAGCCTCCGCACTCTCCGTCTTCGCCACGTCGGGTTGCGTTTCAATTCCCCGCCCCGCCTCCGGGTTCATCGACGCCCACGTCCATGTCTGGACACCCGACACCCAGCGCTATCCACTCGCAGAGGGTTTCCTCCGGGAGAAGGACATGGTTCCCACAAGTTTCACGCCAACGGAGCTTTTCGCCAATTGCCGCGCCGAAGGTGTCGCACGCATTGTGCTGATTCAGATGAGCTTCTACAAGTTCGACAACAGCTACATGCTGGACGTCATGGCCGCCCAGCCGGGTGTCTTCAGCGGCGTCGCGGTCGTGGACGAAACCAAGCCGGACGTTGTCTCTGAAATGAAGGCCCTCGCCCTGCGAGGGGTCCGAGGCTTCCGGGTGCGTGCCAGCCGCGAGTTGGCCGAGGCATGGAAGACTTCCCAAGGAATGCGGAAGATGTGGTCCCACGCGGCGGAGGCGGGGCTCGCCATCTGCCCCCTTGCCGATCCGGATGCGCTGCCCGCCCTCCAGGCCATGTGCAAGGATTTTCCCAAGACGCGGGTGGTCGTCGACCACTTTGCACGCATTGGCGTCAGCGGCTCAGTGCTCCCGGAAGAGCTCGAGCAACTCAGCAGACTCTCGGACTTTGAAAACACCTTTGTGAAGACATCCGCCTTTTACGCACTCGGTGCGAAGACCCCGCCTTACGCCGACCTGGCGCCAATGATCCGCACACTGCACTCGGCCTTCGGCGCGCGCCGGCTGCTGTGGGCCAGCGACTGCCCCTACCAGGTCCAACCGGGACACCACTACGCGGATTCCATCGGTCTCATCCGGGACCGGCTCGAGTTTCTCAGCGCGGAGGACAAGGAGTGGATGCTGCGCAAAACTGCGGAACAGATTTTTTTCGCGTAACCCGCCCGCCAAAAGGATTTTTTCACAAGCGCTTTGGCGAATCTTAATGCTCCCTCCCGCAAATTGATGTAGGGAGGCAAGCCTATGAAATGCATGCGCCCCCCCCTCGCTGCCGGCGTCCTCTCCCTGTGGTGTGTCCTTTCCTCGCTCCCGTCTCCAACGGCCCGGGCGGAGGATGTGCGCACCGCACCCCTTAAAGACCTCAACGGCTATTTCCCGTTCAGCCCGCCCCAGTCCCTTTCCGAATGGGACGTGCGCAGGGAAGAGGTCCGGCGCAGGATCCTTGTGGCCGAGGGTTTGTGGCCCATGCCCACCAAGACCCCCCTCAACGCAGTCATCCACGGCCGGGTGGATTGCGGCGATTACGTAGTGGAAAAGGCCTATTTTGAAAGCGCCCCCGGCTTTTTTGTCACCGGCAACCTGTACCGCCCCAAAAACCCCAAAGGCAAGGTTCCGGGAGTGCTTTTTGCCCACGGCCACTGGAAGGACGCCCGCCTCTCCGACAACACCCCCGAGAAGGTCCGGCAGGAAATTGCCGGCGGACAGGAGCGGTTTGAAAAAGGGGGCCGCAGCCGGTTCCAGTCGCTTTGCGTGCAGCTGGCCCGCATGGGGTGCGTGGTCTGGCAATGGGACATGCTGAGTGATTCGGATGCCACCCAGTTTTCAAGCGCCGTGATCCACTCGTTTGCCAAGCAGCGCCCGGAGATGAACACGGCGCAAAACTGGGGCCTCTACAGCCCCCAGGCCGAGGCGCACGCCCAGAGCGTCATGGGGCTCCAGACCTGGAACGCCGTCCGCAGTCTAGACTTTTTGTTGAGCCTGCCCGAGGTGGACCCGGAACGCACTGCGATCACCGGCGCCAGCGGTGGGGGAACCCAGACGATGCTGCTCGCGGCCATTGACGACCGCATCAAACTCTCCTTTCCCGTGGTGATGGTCAGCACCGCCATGCAGGGCGGATGCACCTGCGAAAACGCCTCCCTCCTGCGCATTGACACGGGCAACGTGGAGTTTGCCGCGCTCTTCGCCCCCAAGCCGCAGGGCATGAACACCGCCAACGACTGGACCAAAGAACTGGCCACCAAAGGGTTTCCCGAGCTTCAATCCCTCTACTCCCTTTTTGGGAAAAAGGAGGCTGCCGTCCTCCACCGCGGCGAACACTTTCCACACAACTACAACGCGGTCACCCGTTCCGCCTTCTTCACCTTCCTCAACAAGGAGTTCAAGCTCGGCTTGCCTGCGCCCGTGGTGGAACAGGATTTCGAGCCGCTCTCCCGCGAGCAGCTCAGCGTGTGGGACAGCGCCCACCCCGCGCCCAAGGCCGCCGATCCGGAGTTTGAACGCTCCTTGCTGCGCTGGTTCCATCAAGACTCCCAGCAGCAGCTTTTGAAGGCGGCAGCTTCCCCGGCGGGGCGGCGCGACCAACTCCAACCGGCGCTTGAAGTCCTCATCGGCAGGACCCTCGCCACCGCAGGCAAGGTGGACTGGACGTCCGGAGCCAAGCACGACCGGGGCTCCCACATCGAAATGGATGGCGTGCTCCAAAACCTGTCCCACAAGGAAAGCCTGCCGGTGAAGTGGCTCTACCCCAAACAGTGGAACGGCCAGGCCGTCGTCTGGCTGGGTGACGCAGGCACCCGCTCCCCCCTCTCCTCCGATGGCTCCCCGCTTCCCGCGGTCCAGGAACTCCTCGCCTCAGGGGCGCTTGTGGTCAGCGCCGGACTGTTCTCACCCGCCTCCGACCCCAACGCCCCCACCCGGAGCGTCGCCAACCCCCGGGAATTCGCGGGCTACACCTTCGGCTACAACCATTCCCTTTTTGCCCAACGCACCCACGACGTGCTTTCGCTGCTCGGCTTCCTCAAAACCTCCAGCATGGGCGGTCACCCGAAACCCTCCGCTGTCAGCCTGATCGCCTGGGGAAGCGCCGGCCCGATTGCAGCCGCCGCGCGTGCCGTCGCAGGCCCCGCCCTCGCGCGCTCGGCACTCGACACCGGCGGGTTCCGCTTCGGGTCGCTTCTGGACTTCCGCCACCCGCAGTTCCTGCCAGGCGGAGCCAAATATCTGGACGTGCCGGGCCTGCTGGCGGCGGGCGGCCCGGCCGCGCTCTGGCTGGCGGGCGAAGGAGACGCGGGGGGGATCGTGCGTGAAACTTTCGAAAGTTCAGGAGCGGCCGGCCAGCTGCACGCCTTTACGGGAAAGCCGGAAGAGGCGCAGGCAAACGCGGTGCGCTGGCTGCTGCGACCGCTTTGAGCGGCGGCGGCGGGGCCAGGGCCGGGGCCACTCTCCAAGGGAATAATCCCTAGCCAGCAAGGAAGCGGGCGGGCTATACACAGCGCATGTCGACCCCGATCCATCCGCAGGCTGCATCGTCCGCTGGCGGGAAGTTCGCGCTCCGGCGCATCCTTGTGGTGGACGATGAACCGCTCATCCTCCTCATTGTTGCGGGCTTTTTGCAGGACTCCATCGCGGAGTGCGTGGAGGCGGAAAGCGCGGAAGAGGCGTTGCGCCATTTTCAACCGGGAGCCTTTGACCTGGTGATCACAGACAAGACCATGCCCGGAATGGACGGCCTGCAGCTGACCCGGGAGATCAAAAAAAGACACCCCTCCCAGAGGGTGTTGCTGATCTCGGGCATGCAGTCGCAAACCGTGCTGCCGCCCCCGGCCGAGGGCGGACCGGATGCGTTTCTCGCAAAGCCGTTTACCCGCTCTGAAATTTTGGAGTGCCTCGCGCAGATTGTGCGGACCAGCTGACGCTGCGCCGGAGAGAGCGGGCAGTCATCCACAGATTGCTCAGATTTTCGCAGATGTTTTTCGGGTTTCCACTCCGCGGCTTGTGCTGAGAGATCTGCGGCTCATCACCCAAAGCTGCCAAAGTTTCGCGTAGCGCGAGGGGCGCTCTCGCTCCCGGGGGGAGCGGAGAGAGTGAGCCGGGCGGCAGCGAGTCTTTTCGAGCGCCCCCGGTCCCTTCCAACGAGAGCGCCTGCCCTGGCGGGGCCGGAGAACCAGGGCGCACCCACAGCGGGGCGGTCTTGCGCCCCTCCCTGGGCGGGACGCTGTTTTTGGCGAGACCGGTGGCGGCGCTCGCGGGCCTCGCTTGCCGACCGGCTAGCTATCGGCGGGCCCGCAGGGCCCCAGGGCAGAGCCAGTGGCATAAATGCTCTTCAGAGCGATGGCCGTCGTTGCGCCACCGCGTTGACTGGATTGGACCGGGATTGCTTCCATTTCCCCAAGCTTCCAGCGATTTCTGTCCCCAAGCTTCAGTGTCCCATGCTTCCACCGACGCCCGCGAACTCGCCTTCGTGTTTGTTGGGGGAGGCGGTGCCGTTGAAAAAACGGATCACCTCCACGCCCTCAGTCGCAGGTACCTGAACATATCCCTCCGGATTCCAACGTTTTGATCCTGCCGACGGCAAAGGCACGCGGGTCTACGTCAGCACCACCACAGGTAGCGTGACCCGCCACACGGACAACCGGTGACAGTTCGAGGCAGATTTCTTCAGCAACTTCCACAAGCTGGCCTTCATTCCAAACAAAGTCGTGCGCGACTGGGGGTTTGTCCGATTGACCGCCGCAACCGCTCTGGTGGCTGTTGCGGGCGTGGCCTTGTTTTTTGCGACCCGCCCTCGACGGGTGAGCATGAAAGATAGATGACAATATTTTAGCGCCCCCTAACGTCTGCCCACCACCCCATGAATACAACGTTACCCGAAGTGCTTCTTTGCGGAAGTTTCGCGAGCCTCGCCCTGCTGGCTGTCGCCCAGGAACCGGACGCCGCATCGAAGGGAGAGTCCGCTCCCACCAAGATGGACGAGATTGTCGTCACGGGAAAACGTTCGGACCTCCTCGGGATCGCTCCCTCCGCCTCCGAGGGCACTGCAAGTGGCGCAGAATTGCGCGCCCGTCCCCTCATGCGCCGTGGCGAGGCGCTGGAGACAGTACCGGGCATGGTCGTCACCCAACACGCCGGCGGGGGCAAGGCGAACCAGTACTTCCTGCGGGGCTTTAATCTCGATCACGGTACAGACTTCGCGCTCTCCCTCGACGGGATGCCCTTAAATATGCGTACCCACGCCCACGGGCAGGGTTACGCCGACCTGAACCTGCTCCTTCCCGAACTCCTCGAACGCGTCGACTATTTCAAAGGCACCTACACCGCCCGGAACGGGGACCTTTCCAGCGCCGGCAGCGCCGACTTCCACCTCTACAACGTCCTTCCAAACAACTTCGTCACCGCTGAGTTTGGGGAGTATGGGTACTAACGCGCCGCTGCGGGAAACACCTTCAACACCGGCACCGGCCCGGATTCCGGAAAGCTGACGCTCGCGGGTGAATACAACCAGTACGACGGGCCCTGGGTACTCCCGGAAAGATTCCAACGCTGGAATGGGTTCTCACGCTACTTCAAGGGCGATTCCGACGACCTCATCGCCCTGACACTCATGGGGTACCATGGCAAATGGCAAAGCTCCGACCAAATCCCGCTCCGGGCGGTGGAGTCGGGCCTCGTGGATCGGTTTGGCAACCTCAACCCAACCAACGGCGGTAAGAGTTCCCGTTACAGCCTTCAGTTTGATCTGCAGCGCAGGGAGGCGGACACCACCACCAAACTCAACCTGTACGCGGTCCGCTACGCGTTGGATTTGTTCTCGGATTTCACGTATGCGACCAACTCGGTCAACGGAAACCAATTCGAGCAGACGGAGAAACGCTACATCGTGGGCGGAAGTGCTCTCCATAAATGGGAAGGGCTGCACTGGTTTGGACGGGACTCGGATTTCACCCTTGGTCTGCAGGCACGCACGGACCTCATCGACGGGATCGGCCTCTACAACACTCAGAACCGCGTGCGTTGGAAGACCGTGCGCGAGGACGACGTTCACCAGTCCAGCGTCGGCGTCTTTGCCGAAAACACGGTGCACTGGTTCCCTTGGTTGAGGACCATCACCGGGGTGCGTGCCGACGGGTTTCTCTTTGATGTCACCGCCAATCGTCCCGGCAATTCAGGGGGCGAAATGGCGGGTATCGTCAGTCCCAAATTCACAGCGGTTTTCGGGCCGTGGGACAAGACGGAGTACTACGTAAACTTCGGAACCGGCTTTCACAGCAACGACGCCAGAGGGGTGAACACCACGATAGACCCTTCCTCCGGCGACCCGGTGTCGAGGGTGCCGGCGTTGGTTCGCACGGTTGGGGGGGAACTGGGTCTGCGCACGCAGGTGCTACCCAAGGTAACGGCGAGCCTGAGCCTGTGGTACCTCCAGAGCCGAAGCGAGTTGGTCTACGTGGGGGATGCGGGAACGAACGAGGCGGGGCCCGGCTCCCGCCGCTACGGGGTGGAGGCCACTGCCTATTGGAGCCCGGCGGACTGGCTGGG
>CAMCIN010000222.1 GCA_945874745.1 Akkermansia muciniphila
TCCAGCGAGGAAACGCCGGCATCCAAAAGCCAGCGGCTCAGAATGGCGCGGTGCGAAGAGTGGGAGTGCGCCATTCCAAAAACCGCCTTTCTGCCCAACTCCGCCAAAACAGCGGCGAGGTTGCGCGGGTTCCCTGCAATCTTTGAAAACAGGGATTTGGAAAGAGTAATGGCGTTTCCATGGCGGTTGAGTTCCATGAATCCCACGCAGTCCACCCGCGGGGTACCCAGTCCCATCGAGGCCGCAACCACCAATCCCGCAGGGGCATGGGAAACCTCAAGGCTACCGCCCACGACGCCGTCCCTCGCTGACGCCCAGCCAATCTCCCGCCTCAGGTCCACCCGCAGCCCGTGTCTGGAAAACAAACCCAGTTCACGGGCCATCAAAAGGGGCGCGGCGTCCACCAGTCCGACAAACCCAGCGGTCCACACGGCCGGCAGCACACCGGTCACGCGGGACCCTGCCCTCTGGCGGGAAGCGCGTGGAGGACGGGATTTGGCGAGGAGCGTGGAATCTGGCACGGCAAACCCCTAAGCACCGGCGCTGCCACGGCGCCGAAATCCGCTGGTTTTTGTTCGTAAAGAATTTCATGAGCGCTATGAAAAACAGTAATACATGAGCGATGTCATTGATTCTCGGCAGCTTTTGGCCTTCGTCACCGTCTTGGAGCAGGGCGGTTTTACCGCTGCGGCGCGGGAGCTAGGGCTGACACAGTCCGCGGTGACCCACTCCATGCACGCGCTGGAGCGGGATCTCGGGTGTCGTCTTTTGGACAGGCTTGGCAAAAGAATCACAGCCACCCAGGCGGGCGAAGCCCTGCAGCAGCACGCAGTTCAGATTCTCGCAACCATGAGGCAGGCGCGGACCGAGCTCACTCACTTGGGACAGTGGGGCAGCGGCCGGCTCCGCGTGGCGGCGACGGCCACCGTGTGCCAGTACGTCATTCCAGCGGTGATCCGTGAGTTTCGGGAGAGTTTTCCAAACTGGACCATCCAGATTGAACCGGTCGACACGCCGGACGGAATCGCGGCGCTTCGCGAGAGGAGGGTGGATATTTGCGTGGGTTTGGAACCGGAGTCGCAGGGCGACCTGAGCTTTCGAAAGCATGCTTCGGACGAACTCTCCTTCATTGTCCACCCGCTGCATCCGTGGGCCGAAAAAGGAGCGGCCGATCCGGCGCAAATGGCGACGCAAAACTACATCCTCTACGGCAAGAGAAGTCTGACGGCCGGGATTGTGACGCGCTATTTTGCGGCAAAGGGAATCACGCTGCGCAGCATGATCGAGCTGGCCAATACGCAGGCGATTTTGGAGCTGGTGTCGCTGGGTTTGGGGGTGGGGAT
This sequence comes from Akkermansia muciniphila, assembly GCA_945874745.1. GTDB lineage: Bacteria > Verrucomicrobiota > Verrucomicrobiia > Chthoniobacterales > Chthoniobacteraceae > Chth-196. The sequence goes on from CAMCIN010000222.1 coordinate 1,344, forward strand.
TCTGGCCAACTGGGTCATTCAGGAGCCGCTTAACCGTGGAGTTTTACAGGCCATCCCACTTGGGCGGAGGAAACTCCGCAGAAGTTGGGGGTGTACCATCTTGAAGGGGCGGAGACTTTCGCTGGCGGAGGAAACCTTCTGCGGACTGTGCAAGGCCTCGTGGGAACAGGTTTTCGAAAACAGGTGAGGACAGATGCAGGCGCGCCACGCCAGCGGCTCCCGTGGAACAAAACGGCAAGCCGTTTGTTAAGAGTGTTATCCGCGATTGCGTAGATTCAAAAGATGGGAGGAGGCCCTGAGGCGCATCTGCGAACTTCTTTTTCATCTGCGGATAACTGCCTGTTCTACGAGGCAGTCAGCGGAGAGCTGCCACCCTGTGAACACGCCCTAAAGGTCGACGGTTTTTCCGGTCCGGAAACTTTCGTCGGCACCGGCGACAATCCGCATCGACTGGATGGCGTCGAGCATGTGCGAGCTCAGGTCCAAATCCTCCTGAATGGCGCGCAGAAAGTACTCCTGTTCCCGGCGGCACAAGCCGTCATGGTCTGGCTCGTCCTCGAGGCAGATGCGCTCGTCGGTCTGGGTAAACTTACCGTCGGGGCCCAGCGCGCTATGGTGCAGGCGCAGGGACTGGGTTTGGGAATGGGCGTTCACGTTTGCGCTTTGGCCTTCGGAGGCTGCCTTGTCGGCGACAATGGAAACGCAGCCCTTCGGGCCGACGACGTCTTTTACGAAAAAGGCCACCTCGCTCATCATCGGGCCCCAGCCCGCCTCATACCAACCGACTGAGCCGTCGGCAAAGGAGACCTGGAGCTGCCCGTAGTTGATTTTGTCGGCGGGGAGCTCGTCTGTGAGCCGCGCTCCGATTCCCGAGACGCGGACGGGCTTGGAGCCGGTCATCTGGCACATCACGTCGACGTAGTGCACGCCGCAGTCGACAATGGGGGAAATGGAGCTGAGGAGAGCCTTGTGGGTGCGCCATTCCGGGCCCGAGCTTTGCTGGTTGAGGTTCATGCGCATGACCAGCGGCTTGCCCAGCGTGCGGGCCAGTTCGATGAAGCGGATCCAGCTCGGATGGACCCGCAAAATATAGCCGATGACCAGCTTGCGCTTCAGGGAGGCCGCTTTTGCGACGATGGCCTCGGCTTCGGCGACTGTTTCTGCGAGGGGCTTTTCAACAAAGACGTGGCAACCGGCCTCCATTGCGGCGATGGCGTAGGCGGCGTGGGTGTCCGGGTAGCTGGAAATGGAGACGGCGTCGGGGCGGGTGAGGCGCAGGGCTTCTGAAAAACTGTTGAAGCCGGGAACTGTGCCACCGAGTTCGGCGAGGAGCGCGGCGCGAGAGGCCTCGGAACGGGTGACCAGGCCGGCGACGCTAAAGCCGGTGAGGTGGTGGTAGGCCAGGGCATGGGAGCGGCCCATGTGACCGGCGCCGACGCAGAGAACTCGAATGGGGGTGGACATTGGGGAGGATGCTGGCAGGCGGGGGCGGACGCGAAAAGAGCGGAGAGGGGAGAAATTGGGTGGGAGCGTTGTTGCGGCGGAGTTGCCGCCGCACAGGGAGGGCATATTTTACAAGATGACACGTTTCTCCCACTTGCACGGGTGGGGGTCGCGGTACATGTTAGACGCAGAGACCAGGGACCCCTGTTGGCAAGAAAAGGGGGGCAGGCAGGGCGGGAGATCCGTTTTGAAAGCCCCTTCGAGCCCTTTTTCCTTTCCACTCAGGCGGCCCCGCAACCGAACCCTAGAGCTATGATGAACAACTTCACTCCCCGCGCCCAGCAGGTCCTCGCCCTCGCTCGCAAGGAGGCGGACCGCTTCAACCACAACTATGTGGGCACAGAGCATTTGCTGCTGGGGCTCATCAAACTCGGGCAGGGGGTGGCGGTGAACGTCCTGCAGAAGATGGGGCTCGACTTGGAAACGGTGCGGAGCGAGGTCGAAAAGCAGGTGGGCTCGGGGCCGGAGACCAAGATGGTCGGCAACATCCCCTACACGCCTCGGGTCAAGAAGGTACTGGCGCTGGCCGGCAAGGAGGCGAAGTCCCTCAACCATTCTTATGTGGGCACGGAACACATCCTCCTCGGGCTGCTCCGGGAGGGCGAGGGCGTCGCCGCCCGCGTGCTCAAGAACCTGGAAGTCGACATCGAGCGCACGCGCAACGAGATCCTCCGGGAACTGGATCCGAACTTTACACCGAGCGAGGGCGAACCCGAGTCCGTCGGCTCCCAAGGCGAGCCTGCCTCGGCCGGGGGAGGGCGCAAAGACTCCAAGACGCCCGCGTTGAAGGCCTTCGGCCGCGACCTGACGGAAATGGCCCGCAAGGGCGAGGTGGATCCGGTGATCGGCCGGGAAAGTGAAATCGAGCGGGTCATCCAGGTGCTCTGCCGCCGGACCAAAAACAACCCGGTGCTCATCGGGGAGGCTGGGGTCGGGAAGACGGCGATCGTCGAAGGCCTGGCTCAGGAGATCGCAGGGGGCAACGTGCCTGAAATTTTGCGCGATAAGAAGGTCATCACGTTGGATCTGGCGCTGATGGTGGCTGGCACCAAGTACCGGGGTCAGTTTGAAGAGCGGATCAAAGCCGTGATGGATGAGATCCGGCGGACCAAGAACGTTATTCTGTTCATTGACGAACTGCACACGATCGTCGGGGCCGGCTCTGCGGAGGGGGCCATGGATGCCTCCAACATCATTAAACCCGCCCTGAGCCGCGGCGAACTGCAGTGTGTGGGGGCGACGACGCTCAATGAGTTCCGGAAGTACATCGAGAAGGACTCCGCCTTGGAACGCCGGTTCCAACAGGTGAAGGTCGAGGCACCTTCGGTAGACCAGACCATCCAGATTCTCAAGGGACTGCGGGGCAAGTACGAGGCGCACCACAAGGCCCGTTACACGGAGGAAGCGCTCATCGGGGCGGCCAAGCTCTCGGACCGCTACCTCACCGGTCGCTTTCTGCCTGACAAGGCGATCGACATCATGGACGAAGCGGGTTCTCGGGCGCGCATCGCCTCCATGACCCGTCCGCCGGACGTGAAGGAGGTTGAAAAGGAGATCGAGGATATCCGGGCCCAGAAGGAGGGTGCGATCAAGGCGCAGGACTTCGAGAAGGCGGCCGCGTTGCGGGACACGGAGAAGCAGGCGAAGGAGAAGCTCGAGAGCATTCTCACCCAGTGGCGCGAACAGAGGGAGGAAAAGGAAGTCGTGGTCGGAGAGGACGACATCATGCATGTCATTTCCAAGTGGACTGGCGTACCCTTGAGCCGGATGGAGCAAGCGGAAACGGCCAAGCTGCTCCGGATGGAGGAGGAGTTGCGCGGCAAAGTAATCGGGCAGGAGGAGGCGGTGGTGGCCATCTCCAAGGCGCTGCGCCGTTCGCGGGCCGACCTGAAGGATCCGCGGCGGCCGATCGGCTCATTTATTTTCCTGGGGCCCACAGGGGTGGGGAAGACCTTTTTGGCACAGAGCCTCGCCGAGTTCATGTTTGGCGACCGGGACTCGCTCATCCAGATCGACATGTCCGAGTACATGGAGAAGTTTACATCCTCTCGTCTGATCGGTTCGCCTCCAGGTTACGTGGGGCACGAGGAGGGGGGGCAGCTGTCAGAGGCGGTGCGCCGTCGGCCTTACTCGGTGGTTTTGTTTGATGAGATCGAGAAGGCACATCCCGATGTGATGCATCTGCTGCTTCAGATTCTGGAGGAGGGGAAGCTCACTGACTCGCTGGGGCGCAAGATTGATTTCCGGAACACGATCATCATCCTGACCTCGAACATCGGGGCGGAGTTGATCAAGAAGCAGTCAGTGATGGGCTTCGGCGGGAATCAGCGGGATGAAACCAAGTACGACGTGATGCGGGACAAGATTCTGGAGGAGGCCAAGAAGGTGCTGAAGCCGGAGTTTATCAACCGCCTTGACGACCTGATCGTGTTCCATCCCCTGGCAAAAAAGGAGCTCTACAAGATTGTGGACCTGGAAATCAGCAAGGTCGTGGAGCGGATCAAGACCAAGGAGATTCTCATCGAGCTCGACGAGTTGGCGAAAGACTTCCTCGCGGACAAGGGCTACGACCCGGACTACGGCGCCCGTCCGATGCGGCGTGCCGTGGAGCGGCACTTGGAGGATCCGATGGCGGAGGAGCTGCTGCGGGGGACGATCAAATCCGGGGACACCGTCAAGGTGAGCTCCCTCGACGGGAAGCTGACCTTCACGGTGCCCGAGAGCGCCGCCGCCGGCACACCGGCTGGCGAGGTCGCCTAGGGGTGCAGTCTGAGGGCCGTGCTGAGGGCCGTGCTGAGGGCCGTGCTGAGGGCCGTGGGCGGGGCGGCTCCGCCCATGGGCACTGTGGGGGCTCTCAACGCTTCGCTGCGGCCCGGCTGACTCTCACTGCTCCCTCCGGGGGCGAGAGCGTCCCCTCTCGCCAAGCGACGCTCTAGGTGATTTTTGGTACTAGACTCAGTTGAGATTGCGTCCGGTCGCTGCAGGCATTCCAAGCGGTAGCCGGTGGTTGAACGACGCAGTGGCGATGCCACCTGGACCCGCCAAAGGACAGAGTGCCCGGCCGGGGGCCTCCCCCGAGCTGAAGCCTGGCAAAGGACGGTTTGCTTGCCTGTGTGGCCTGCGGGTCAGGACGCCTTGGGGGGAATCCGGATTTGGGGAAGGATGGCCGGACCCTTGCTTGCTGCACTTAGGTTGGAGTCGCGGATGCGGCGGTAGACCTCGTCGCGAAATACGGGCAATTCTCTGGGGGCGATAACCCCGATTTTGACAGAGTCGTGCTCGATCCGAGAGATGCAGATTTCGATGCTGTCTCCGATCATGATGCTCTCCCCCTCGCGCCTGCTTAGGATCAGCATAGGGGGGGGGCTTCATTCTCGGTGTGCACGCCTCCATTCCGTTGATCCACGAGCACGTGTTCGATGGAGAAGTCTGAGCTGTTTTCGATGATCACCTGCTGGCCGATGAGCGTGTGCCGGTTAACCACAATGGGGCCCACCAGGTTGACCGTGACATGCTGCGGTTCATGGGAGTGGATCGCCACGATATTGAGCACCATCGCGGCCGAGGGCTCGTGTATCTGGAGGGACTCGACATCCTCATCCCGGAGCAAAATTTTGTAACCGTCCAAGAGATGACTTGGGGCGATGACGACAAACTCCATCGGGGATTCGCCCTCGGTTACAAGGGCCCTGAGGATCTGGAAGGGTCCGCCTTCCCCGCTGGGCTCAAGCTCAAAAACACTGAGGTGCCGCAGGCCGATGAGGCCGAAGGGAAGGTGCACCACCAGCTTCTCTACGGCTGCGGCGTTCGTTTGGAATGACTCGGGAAGAAATTTCATTCGGGATACCCAAGAGTAGCCTAAAACGTGCCACTCTGCTGAAAAGGCGTGCGTTGAATCTGCCAAAGCGAAAAGGCACGGATGAACCGTGCCTTTGGCGCGAAACTTGGCTCGAGATGCGCCTCTCTGGGCGCACGCACGAACCAGTGAGCTCCCGTTTGGGAGGCCCTTAACAGAGACCCTTAGGCGGTCTTGTCTTCGATGTACTTGACCACGTCTGCCACGGTCTGCAGTTTTTCAGCGTCTTCGTCGGGCACTTCCACCCCGAACTCATCTTCGAAGGCCATCACCAACTCGACAGTGTCGAGCGAGTCTGCTCCGAGGTCCCCGATAAACGAGGCAGCTGGGGTGACCTGCTCGGGATTGACTCCAAGCTGTTCGACGATGATGTCCTTGACCTTCTCTTCAATGGATTTTTCCGACATAAAAACAGGAAACGGTTGATTGGGTTGGTTGAGTGCGGGTGCTGCTTTAGGGCTGCTGGGTGGCAGTTGGCAATTCAGATTTCAGAAATTCTGTACGTCCAAGGGAATCTTTGTGGGTTTTTGCAAAATTCGAAAGCCCTTTCGTATGAACCTTCGAATCCTTCGCCGGGATTTAGCCCAGCAGTTCCCGAACAAGCTCCCGTTCCTCTTGCAGTTCGGCGACGGAAGCGTCAATGCGGGAACGAGAAAATCCGCTGATCGGCACCCATTTTGCCACTTCCAGGGTGCCATCTTCGGCGGTGCGCATCGGGAATGAGGAGATGAGGCCCGCCT
>CAMCIN010000223.1 GCA_945874745.1 Akkermansia muciniphila
AGCGTAATAAAAGTCGGCCGTGAGGACACGAATTCAGAAACGGAGGGATGGAGTAAAAAACGAGCACGAAGGTTGCGTCCCGATCCGGCGTGCTGTGCTTTTTACAGAGAGACGAAAGAGACTTGGATCGTGGCAGTGAAGGGAACCCGCTGGCGCACACAAAAAACCTCCGGTTTCAAAGTGGCCCGTTCCGACCAGTTTCATATCTGCCCTTGCACCGCCTGCCTGGGACAGGCTCGACTCGGGCGTACTTCTGGCGGTGAACTTTTCGCAGCCCACCTGAAAGCATGGGCGGCCAAGCGCAAAGACCTTCAGGCCGCCACGGTTCGAACTCAAGAGAGAGGGCACCGCAGTGGCCACTGTGAACATGACATCTGCTGGCAATCCTTGCATGATCGCCTCCAATCCAACGGGGGAGCTAATACCATTTTCAACTCTGGCTCCCCGCTGTTTTTGGCGGGCACCTTTTAACCCACTCAGCCATGCTTTTATGGCCTGATATCATATAAGAAGTCGCGGATAGTAGACGAAATAAGGGCCCCATAGGCTTCGTTTAGGAGAACCGACGGAGTGGGACGCTATCGCCTCCGGACCGACAGCCATTCAATCCTCAAACTGTTTGCCTTCGTGTCCTGCCCCGCTTTCCTGCACCTCTCCCCCAATGCAGGTAGCGGGAAACCTTAACGCTTCGCTGGAGACCCGCAAGTTTCCGTTTCCTCCCATGGGTTTAATCGCAGCAAACACTCCCTAGAATGCCGATTCGACGCCTTGGGCAACCCGGTGCAAGCAGGCCCCGGAACGCTTGAGTTCATCGCAACTGGCTTCGATTCGAGTCTGCTTTTTGGCAGGTGAAAAACCGAGACGCTTGGTGATGCAATTCTCCAGCGTATCAATGTTGCGATCCTCAAATTCTACGATCCGATTGCAATCAATGCAGATCAAATGGCTGTGGCGGGGATGGTCGATGTAATTTGGATCGTAGAGCATCTGATCCTTCCCAAGGTCGAGTTCCTTCAGAAGTCCGCTCTCCACCAGCAGAGGCAGAGTCCGGTACACCGTCGCCCGGGACACCGACGGCTCAATTTCCCGGGCCCGCACCAGCAGTTCCTCGGCTGTGTAGTGGTCCGTGTGGCTGAATGCCGCCTCGATGATAGCATCCCGCTGAGCGGTCCGGCGAAGACCTCTCTCAATCAAAAACTCATAAATCCGGTCGCGCACAGCCGCTTCCATTCCCTACCTCTACCAGCGCCGGAGGCCGCGGTCAAACCCGCCTCCGCAGTGGTTTTGCCCCAACCCCTGCACACCCTGCCGCGGACCGTTTAGCGCGCCTTCTCCACGCGGTACAAATGGGTCTTGCTGCGCAGGTACAGGGCGTTCCCGGCAACGGCTGGGGAGGCCATGAAGCCCGCCTCAAACTGTCCCTCCCCAATCTTCCTGAAGGTCTTTTCCGCGGCAAAGGTGGTTACCTTCCCCTCCTCGTTAAGGGCGTAGACCCGCCCATCTGCATAGACCGGGGAGGCGGAAAAGTTTCCTCCGATGCGCTCGCTCCAAACCACTTCGCCCGAGGTGGCGTCCACACAGGAGGCGATCCCCGAGTCGTCCACCATATAAAGCATGCCGTCCACCAAAAGCATCGAGGGCTTGCTTGGTACTCCTTTTTTCACCCTCCAGGCCAGTTGGGATTCCTCCAGCACGCCGCTGCCCCCCAGCTTGACCGCGAGGATCTGGCCCTTAAAGCCGCTCTGGAAAAACGCCGTGCCGCGCCAAAACAACGGAAGCTCGCTCGCACTGTGCTGCGCCCGCTCCTCCAGCCGCCAGAGTTCTTTGCCGGTGGCGGGATCATAGGCGTAGTGGCACTTTGCGCCGCTGCTCAGCAGGATAGACTTGCCCTCCCACTCCACCACGGCCGGCGTCGAGAAAGCCTTGCGAAAATCGCCATCCCCGGTCGGCTTGCCCTCGGCGGTGAGATCCTTGAAGTCGACGGTCCGCTCGGTGCGCCAGAGGGTTTTTCCCGTGTGTCGGTCCAAAGCGACCACGTACTGGAAATCACTGCCGTCAAAGTGCAGCAGCAGCGAATCGCGCCAAACCACCGGAGAAGAGCCTGCGCCCCGGAAATGGTTGCACACAAAGTCGCGCCTTTCCCAGAGCTTGGCGCCACTGGCTTCGTCAAAACACGCGGTTCCCGGGGAGCCGAAGCTCAGGTAGACCTTTCCGCCGGCAATGGCGGGCGTGGGGGAAGCGTAGCTGTTGAACTTGTGGCAGAACTGAGGATTTTCCACCTTGAACACCACTTCGTCGCGCAGGATGCGTCCCGACTGGCGGTCGACCACCACCAACGAAAGCTCGGTGCCGTCCTCGGAGGCTGTTGTCAACCAGATGCGCTCTCCGGAAACCACCGGCGAGGACCACGCCTTCCCGTGAATGGCGGTCTTCCACACCACCCCCTCGCTCTCTGCGGGCGCTTCGGGCAGGCCCACAGCCTGGGCGGCGCCATCCCCGGCGGGACCGCGAAACTGCGGCCACTCGTTGGCGGCCCCAGCCTCCTGGGAATGCGAGAGGAAAAGACAGAGGGTCGCTCCCAAGGGGAGCAGTCGGGAACGGGGGGTGGTTTGGCTCATACAGCCAAGCACAAACCAAAACAGGTCGGTAGCCAAAGCCAGATTTACCTTGGTGCGCAAAAACGATTCTCCAAATCCGCTCCTGTGGCGTTGCAAATGCGACCCATGTTGCAAACCTTGGGGCATGTCCACCCGTTCCTCCTTCTCCCGCCGTTCGCTTCTGGGCCTCGCCGGCGGTCTCTTCGGACTCTCCCAGACTCGGCTTCTTTCAAACTCTCCGGCTGCACAGACCGCTCCCACAGGCGACGGCTCCTTCAGCTTCGCCCACCTGACCGACATCCACGTCACCCCCAAACTGCGGGCCCCCGAGGGGCTGCGGCTCTGCGTCCAGGCCGTCAACGCCCTGCCCCAGAGCACCGCCTTCGTGCTCACCGGCGGCGACCTGATCATGGACGCCCTCGATGAAGAGGCCTCCTACGTACGGGACCAGTGGGCGTGCTTTGACGAAGCAATGAAGGCGCTCCGATTGCCGGCACACCACACGATTGGAAACCACGACATCGGCGGTTGGTCGCACAAGGCGCTCATCGGCAAAAACGCCCCTGAATACGGAAAGTCCTACTTTGCGGAAAAGTACGGCAAAGGGAGTACCTACCGCAGCTTTGACCACGGAGGCTGGCACTTCATCATTCTGGATTCGGTCGCGCTGGATGAGAGCTCCGGGGACTACTATGGCTGGATCGACGACGCGCAGTTGGAGTGGCTCAAGTCCGACCTGGCCCGAACTGGCAAGCAGACGCCCATCATCGTCTCCACGCACATTCCCTTTGTGTCCGTCTGGGGGCAGCTCAACGCGGATCCCCGCAGGGGCGAAGGCCCCAAGGGGTTGATCAACAACGGACACCTCGTCCGGAAAGTGCTGGGCAGCTTCAATGTCAAACTTGTCCTGTGCGGCCATGGGCACGTTTCAGAGAGGATCGAACTTTCCCACTACAACAAGACCACGTTCATCCAGGGTGGGGCTGTCTGCGGCATGTGGTGGAAAGGGAAGGTGGCAGGCAACCCGGAGGGCTTCGGCGTGGTCACTTGCCGCCAGGACGGCACCTTTTCCTACGAGTACCGGGACTACGGGTGGGTGGCGTAACCCCAGCCCGACACACTCTTTTTTCCTCCGTTCCCCAGCCTCCAGTGGAATCCAAAGACGCCCATTCGTGGTTGTGGCTCAAGGACGGCTTTCAGCCCGAACGCTCCCTGCCCGTCTCGGACCGGGGGTTCCGCTACGGAATGTCCGTGTTTGAAACGCTCCGGATTTTCGAGGGGACGCCCGGCTTTTTGGGCCCCCATCTGGACAGACTGCGTGTGGCCGCGCTCGGCTGCGGTTTTTGTCCACCTTGGGAGGCGCTTTCCGCACTTCCCGCGCTTCTGGGGAGCCTAAAAGGGACAGGGGTGGCACGGGTGTACCTCACCGCTGGGGACGGGGCGCCTGCGGCTCCCGCGGAGGATTGCAGGGTGGTGGTCCTCTTTGAAAAGAGGGAACCCTGTCTGCCCGCAAGCTACGCCCTCCGCAACTCCCCTGCTCCGCACCTACCGCCCTTCGGAGGCTTGAAGACGGCCAACTACTGGGCCAACGCCGAGGCACTCAGGCAGGCGCGCCTTGCGGGCGCGGATGAGGCGCTGCTTTTTCTGCCTGACGGCAGGCTCACAGGGGCATGCATGGCGAACGCGTTTGTGAAAACCCGGGCAGGGTGGCTCACCCCGACACTGCGTTGCGGTGCGCGCGACGGGGTGGTCAGGGCGTGGACTCTGCAAAACCTGTCGGTGCAGGAAGCCCCCATCACGCGGGAAATGCTCAGGGAGGCCTCCTCGATGTTTTTAAGCAGCAGCTGGCTTGGCCTCCTCCCGATCCGCAGCCTGGACGGGCGCGCTCTCTCCTTAAGCGCCGACATCGGAACGCTAAATCCACTTTAGCTGTTGGCAGCGGCCCCAAGACACAGGAAATTATAGTGCCCCTGCACCAAACATGACCGAGTACACCAACCAGCGCAAAAAACCCCACGGTCTCCGCGGCGTGTTTGCACGCCTGCGCGGCTCGCTCAAGGTGCTAGCCATCGGCACTGGGGTCGTTTGCATGGCGGGTGCTGGGGTGGGTGGCTGGCAGTATTTCGTCTGGTCGGGCAAAGCGGGTGCGCTGGACTACCGCCGCCTGAGAGAAATGGAATCGGGGAGCCAGATTTTCGACCGGAACGCGGAGCTCATCGGCCGGATTTTTATCAAAAACCGGGATGAAAAGCCGCTGGGGGATCTTTCCAAATACCTGCAGCAGGCGGTGGTTTCGGTGGAGGATTCGCGCTTTTACAGACACGGAGGAGTCGACTACTTCGGGGTCGCGCGCGCGCTGTCCAAAAACCTGAGGGCCCGCCGCGGGCGGGAGGGCGCGAGCACCCTCACCCAGCAACTGGCCCGGAACACTTTCACCGAGGAACTCCCGAGCAAGGACCGCTCTATCAAGAGAAAGGTGCTCGAAATGTTTGTGGCTTGGGAGGTGGAGAGGCTCCATTCCAAAGAGGAGATTCTCGAGCTTTACCTTAACCGGGTGTTTTTCGGCAGCGGCTTTTATGGGGCGGAGGCAGCGGCACAGGGCTACTTTGGCAAAAGCGCCAAGGAGCTCACGCTGGCGGAGTCGGCCCTGTTGGCGGGACTGTTGCGCAGTCCGAACCACCTTTCCCCTTGGCGCAACCGGAAGGCCTGCCTAGATGCGCGCAACTATGTGCTTTTACGGATGCGCGACCTGGGGACCATCTCGGAAGCCGCTTATAAGGCGGCGCGGGAGGAGGATCCTCTGGTAAAGAACAAGCGTTCCATCGTGCAGGAAAGCTACGCCGCGGGCATGGTCCAGTCGCAGATGTCGAAGATTGCAGGGCTCGAAAGTGCTGGAAGCGAGGGCTACCGGATCTATACGACCATTGATTTGAACCTGCAGCGCAGGGCCGAGGCTGCGCTTCTCAAACAGATGGATCAGGTGGAGCGGCGCCCCGACTTTCAGGGAAAACCGACCCTTGCGAGCTTTGACCCGGTGTACCGGGCTTGGAAAAAGCGTGTCACCGCCGGCGCGGAGGAAACCGCCCCGAAACCGGAGTACCTTCAGGGGGCCGTAGTCGCACTGGACAACTCCAACGGTGCGATCCGCGTGCTGGTGGGCGGGCGAGACGTGCAGCACAGCGAGTTCAACCGGGTTTCCCAGTCCAAAAAGCCCCCGGGCAGCGCCTTCAAGCCGCTGGTGTACGCGGCCGGTTTCGAGCGCGGCCTGCATCCCCAGACCATCGTGCAGGACACCGTCATGGACAACCGTAAAGTCATGGTCGGCGGCACCAGCGGCATCCTCGGGGAATGGGCTAGGGAACAGTCCGATACCCCCTACGACGGCTTGATCCCGTGCCGAAACGCGCTCATCCGCTCCAAGAACGCGGCCACCGTCCGCTTTGGAATGCTCATTGCCGACGACCTCAAGTCCTCCCTCGAAGCAGTTTCCTCCACGGCCAGGGCCGCCGGCATCCAGTCGCCCGTGCGCCCCTTCCCCTACTCTTTTCTGGGAAGCAGCGAGCTTTCCCTTCTGGAGCTGACCCTCGCTTACACCACCTTCCCGAGCGGCGGCTCCCGCCCCGCAAAGCCTTACATCATCGAGAGGATCGAGGATAGCAGCGGCCGGCTGATTTTTCAGGAAAGCACCTCCAGAGAGCCCGTGTTCAAGCCCGGCGTCGCCTTTCAGGTTCACGAATGTCTAACCGAAGCGCTCGCCCAGGGTACCGGTGCCAAGGCGTTCACCTCGTTCGGCCTCAAAAACCTCCCCTTTGCTGGCAAGACCGGCACCGCCTACGATTTCACAGACGTGTGGTTTCTGGGCTATTCCAGCGAACTGACCTGCGGGGTGTGGGCCGGCTTCGACAAGCCGCGCACCCAGATTTACCGGGGCGCCTTTGGAAGCGATCTTGCGCTGCCGATCTGGACCGAAGTGATGACGGCTTCCCTCGCCAAGTACCCGCCGCGCCAGTTGCAGAGGCCCGAGGACCTGCATCGCTGCCAGGTCTGCACAAAATCGGGCTACGCCCCGATCGCCGCCTGCCAGGAAAAAGGCCCGGACGCCGGGGCAGTCTCCACCACGCTGGAGGCCTGGCTCACCATCGCCCAGCGGCCTTTACCGGACGAGACCTGCGATGTCCACGGTCCCAAGCGGGCTCGCCGGCGGCGCTCGGAAGAGGGGGCACAACCCAGGGTGGAACTGGCCATGGATCTGAGTACCGTGACTTCAGTGGTGCTCAAGGCCCCCACGGTGCTAGGGGAGGACCCGTTCAATGCACTGCGCTCGGAACAGGCCGCCCTGGAAATTAAAAACTTCCGCGAGAGCGGCAAGGCGGCGCCTCTGGACAACAAGGCGCCGACCGGTAAGCCGGCCACCGCGGAGGGCCCGGAACCGCCCCGAGTGCAGGCCGTGCGCCCCGGAGAGGGCGTCCCCGCCAACGCACCCCTGCCTGCACAGTCGACTCTGCCCAAACTCGAATTTTAGATTCCGCTTCTCCCCCGGGTTCCCCGGTCCAAACAGGAACTCGGTCACGCAGGGCTGGACGGCCTCGAACTCAGAGTGTTTTCAAGAACTTGCTCAGATCCGAGATTTTCGGGCTCTTTGCGTTGCGGACGTAGTACCCTGATGTGGCCACCCCGACTTGAAGACTCTGGGCCAGGTCCAATCCGAGAATCAGCCCCGTGCAGAAGCCCGCGTTGAAATGATCCCCGGCGCCGGTGGTGATTTTGGGTTTGGGCGTGTAGGGGCCCTCCACGCAAGTCGCCCCGTGCTCGTTGGCGGCCGCCGCGAACT
>CAMCIN010000224.1 GCA_945874745.1 Akkermansia muciniphila
CACCCCTTGTACTATGGGCGTGAACGCAACCGGGCGGCTACCCCCATTTTTGGCGAGAGAAAAGGGACAGGGTCGGTTGGCTTTCCTTTTTGCGTACGGTTCGGACGCTGCTGAGGTTGTCATCGCTTTTAAGATGGGGGTATCTCGCGTGGCTCAACAATCTCACGTCCTCTCTCCGTTTCGCGAGGTGCTCCAAAAAGGTGCAGTGGACTGTACGCAATCGCATGTCCGCAATCGCTTCGGGTAATGGCTGTGGAAAGAACACGGAGGTTTCATGCCCATGAAGCGTCCTCATATCCCTCCTCTCTTGCCCCATGCGTTAAATGGTCATATCTGGGCCCGCTGAATTGGGGAGCGCCCGCTAGGAGGCGATGGGCGGAGTGTGGCAGGGTATGGCCATGGAAAAGCGACTCGTTTGGTTCTGCTGTCTGCTGACGCCGGTGCTGGTCTGGTCGGCCATGGATGCGCATGACCGGTTTACTTGGCTTTTGGAAGTGGCGCCGGTGCTTTTGGGGGTGCCGCTGGCCTTGGCGACGGGACGGCGTTTTCCGCTGTCCTCCCTACTGCTCGGATTCTTGTGGTGGCACAGCGTGATCCTCATTGTGGGCGGACACTACACGTACGCGCTGGTGCCTCTGGGGGAGTGGGCCAAGACGTGGTTTGGTTGGACGCGGAATCACTACGACAAGCTGGGGCACTTTGCGCAGGGTTTTGTGCCGGCGCTCCTGATGCGCGAGCTGTTGCTGCGCACTTCTCCGCTGCGCGATGCTGGAAACGGAAAACCGAGCCGTTGGCTGCCGGTGCTCGCAGGGAGCGTGTGTCTGGCGTTCAGTGCTTTTTACGAATTGATCGAATGGTTCACCGCGCTGACGAGCGGGGCGGCGGCGGACGATTTTCTGGGCACGCAGGGAGACCCGTGGGATACGCAGACGGACATGCTCCTGGCGCTCGTTGGGGCCACGGTGGCACTGGTGAGCCTGCCACGCTGGCATGACCGCTCCATGGCACGGCTGGGAGGCGCGGGCGCAGAAGCGCACCCGCCCTTCCTTCGCTCAAACGGCACGTAACCGTTCAGCCATGCCGCCTACTTGGCGACCGAGGCGGTCTTCCCAGACGTCTGGCTGAGGCTGACCGTCACCTCCTGAGAGGAGACCGTTCCACTCGGATTCACCGCCACAAGCACGTACTTGCCGGCACTCGTCGCGGTGGTCCTGTTGAGCGTCAAGCTGGGCTTCGTACTCCACCTGCCGGGCACCCCGTCTTTCTTCCATTGGTAATACATCGGCTGGGCGCCACTGACCTGCGCCGTGAGAATCAGCGGGTCCCCAATCCTCAAGCCGATAGGAGCCACGGGCTGTGAAGTGACCACCGGCGGCACCCAAACCACCACTTCGGAGCGCTTGGAGGCAACCGCCCCCCAACTGTTTCTGGCCACCAGCCAGTAGACTCCAGCGTCTGCGGCCTTTGCATTCGACACGGTCAGCGTCCCCGTCCTCACCCCCGAAAGCGTGCTGCCACTGGCACTGGTTCCTTCGGCCAAAGCGACGCCGTTCCTCCACCAGGCCACACTCACAGCACCCGTGGCCGCGGCGCTCAACGAGAAGCTTCCCGACCCGACCGCGGTCCCGGGGGTCACCCGAAGGGCCGAGACCGGCGAGGTCTTGATCTGCGGCGGTTGCCCGATATTGATGCCATACACCCAAACCTTGTCCGCGCCGGCTTTCAGGTTTGCGTCCTTTGTGTAAACAAACTCGATCCTCCGCGTCCCGGCGCCAGAGAGCAGAACGGTCTGCTTTACCCAATCCCTCTTGCCACTCAACACCACCGGCTGCCCGGTGAGCATGTCTTTTGCTACAACCCCGTCCACCTTGCACTGGACGATGTCCTTGCCCGGCTCCGTGTCGCTTTGCCAGAAGAAGGTCATGATGCTCCAAGAGGAAGCTGCCTGTCCCACTTCAGCGGGGGCGGGCGCCGTGTAGTTGCAGCGGAGCAGCGAAGTCCCCTTGTCCGCAACCGGCGCACTCTGGGCCACAGTCCCTGGAGCCCCGTCAGCCCGCGTTCTGGAAACGCCAATCCAAGGTGCCATCGGCAATGTCGTAATCTCCCTGACCGCAGAGCCCAACGGGTCCGTGAGCGAGAGGCTTTCGGGCGAAACCACCAGATTGAAGTCCATCCGGGTCTCTCCCGCGCCGCTTTTGGCCAGCAAAGTGAGCGACCAACTCCCGGTCGAAGTGTCCATCGTGGGCGTCCCACTGAGCACCAGGTTTTTTGAATCGAACTTCGCCCACGCCGGAAGCTTCTGTACCAGCGGTGTCACCGTTGTGTTACCCGCATCAGTGACTTCAAATTTGACTGAAATCGGCACCCCCACGGTAGCCAAAATCAACGACGGACTGAGGAACGCGGGAAGATTGTTTGCCCCCTCGACCATCCCCGTCAGGGAGTACCCCCCCAACGCACTGTAGGCCGAGTAGCCGGTTGTGTAGCCGGCGGGCGGTTGGGGCCCGGTGCCCGTGGGTACGACTTTCAACCTGTAAACCCCGCGAACGAGAGTCTGCGAAAGCGACGCCCCAAGGGTGTCCACAGGATCTGCAACGCTCATGGAGGCCCCGTTTCCGTCCACCAAATCCAGCCTAAAATCCCCCATGCTCACCGCCGATACCGGCCGCACACTGGCCGTCAACCGGCCGCCAGTGGTGGAGAACTGGAAGACATTTGAATCCTCCTGCGAAGTGAGCGTTCCAGAAGTCTGGAACACAGTTCCACTCAGCGGCAACACCCTCACCAAGCCGTTAGACCCCGGGGTTACCGTTTTGGTGAAATTGTATGTCCCACTGCCGATAATATAAAGATCATCCTGATCGGTGTTGTTCGCGTCGTAATACTGCCCGCGACTCCAGTGCGTTAGATTCACGTCATATCCTGAGCCCATGATCGGTGCCCAGCTGGTGGGCACGCCCACCCCCCCGCCGTGTCCCCTATAATAGTCCAGCTTCCCGATTTTTGTTCCATGGTGCCACAGTCCCAAAGTGTGCCCCACCTCGTGGGTGGCTGCGTCGGCAACTTTTTTCACCGTTTTTGTAAAGACCCAGCAGACCATGTCTGAACCGCCCCATCTCCAACTGCCAATGTACGCCACCCCTCCCTTGCCGGGCGCCACTGTGTCTGTGGGCGTCACGACCACGCGCATTCTCCGACCCACAGGGGTCCCTTGGTAGACCGAGAGGTTCGTTGTCACGGTCATGTCAAAAGGCGCAAAACACTCTGCTACGCGGTTGATGACCTGAGTGATTGAATCCCCGCTCAAGGCCGAGGGCTGCGTAGTAAGCGACTCCGCCCAAAGAGTGGATTTGATCACCCCGCCCGCGAAGTCCATGTAGATGACCCCCGCGGCCCCCGGACGCGTATTGAGCGCTGGGATCACCTGGGTGCCGGCCACGTTCGCGACCTTACCGGAGCTGTCCGCCTCGATTCCAGCAGGGTCCAGCCTAGCTCCCGGATGACACATCAGCGCGCTCAAACGGCGCTCCACAAGGACCACATCTGAACCGTCCATCTGGATCTGGTAGCCTATCCCCAGACCTAGCAGGTAAATGCCTCCGTGAATCCCCTCTGCGCCCGCGTTCAGCTGAAACGTGCCCTTTTCCCCGTCCAGCGTCCCGCCCATACGGAACCACCCGGGGTCGGAACTCACAAGATTCACCGTTCCGTACAGCTCCTCACCACCGGCTGTCGGCAGCAAGATCCTTTCCCCTGGCGCAACCGCCCCCCAACTCTTAAAGCTTGCCGGGTTCAACCGAAGTACCCGCCCCTTGTCCGCATCTGGGTTCATTCCCGCAGCAACCAAGGGTACCCCTTCCACCGGGGCTTTCGGCACCAGCAAGGAGGTCATTCGTGCCGCGGAGCCTGATTCAGCCTTTGGCGCCGGAGCAGCCGGTCCGCTTGGAGAAACGGTTTGTCCTGCCCCAAGCACCAGATCCGACTCCGGGCGCCCACTGGCCCTCAACTCGTCGGCGGACGACAGGTTCTTGTGCTTCTCCTCCCCACTCGTAGCCAGGTAGGTCGCGCAACCAACGACCGCAAACACTGCAAGCCCTGAGGCTGTATTTTTCCAAGCTCTTGAGCTGTTCTGGGAGTTCATAAGTTTTTGACCAGATTTCGCCCGACAAGAGCACAAATCATTTTTGCTCCTGAGGGTGGTTGAGGGTTGTGTGACCTTCCGTTTAGGAAGCCGTCTACCGGGGAACCCGGAGGTTTTTCCGATCCATCTGAATCGGATGCCGACCTGCGCGAGGACGCTCGAACGCCCGCTGCAGAAACCAAAGCTGGCGGAGGAGGAGGGATGCGATCCTTCGGTACCCTTGTGCGGCACATACGCTTTTGAGGCGAAATGGTAAGGTTTTGCATTTCGCTCCAGTCCAGAGGTTTGTGTGCGAGAAAGGGCAAGGGTGCGCTTAGCCCCGCCCTTTCTCGTCGATCGCGCAGTGGATCACTGCCCGGTCCATCCGGAGTGAGAAAATAAATCTGGAAACAGCGGGGAACCGGGAAGAATGCCCTTGCGAACTGTTATCATTGATAGCACACTGTTCCGGTGCCACAGCTCATCGTCAGAAACCTCGAGGAGGAGCTCGTTCGCAAACTCCGCTCCCGGGCTGCCGCCCATGGCATTTCGATGGAAGAAGAGCACCGCCGGCTCCTCAGAGGAGTTCTTCTGGGGGACCGGACTCCATTCCCTTCGTTTGGAGCTGCGTTGCTCTCCATTCCAAAGGCGGAAGCCGGGGAACCACCGGAACTTTTCGAGCGGCAAAGCGACCCGCCCAGACCCGTGGATTTGTGAACGGCTATCTCCTCGACACGAATATCTTGTCCGAATTGAGACGGCCCCGCCCAGTCCTCTCCGTCTTGGACTGGCTTAAAGGCGCGCCCTCGGAGGTTCTTTTCCTGAGCGTACTGACCGTTGGGGAGCTTTCCCGCGGAGCAAACCTGCTGCGCAGCCGGGACCAACCCGCAGCTGCGGCACTCGATCACTGGATCGGCCAGCTGCGGCTACAGTTTGAAAACCGCATCCTGCCAGTGGATTTAGCCGTTGCGGAGGCTTGGGCACTGTTGTGCGCGCGGCAACCGCTTCCGGCAATCGACGGTTTGCTAGCGGCCACCGCCCGGGCGCATGGCTTGACTGTCGTGACGCGCAACACGGCAGACTTTGAACATGCCGAAGTCCTGGTGCTCAATCCGTTCCTGCTCTAAGCGTCCATTGCGCGATTGCGCGGGCATTCCTCTCCCCGCCCCTGTCCCCCGCTTTTAGAGAGCCGACGCGGCCGGGTGATTGCACAATCCCGCTCCTCGTCCAGCGTCCGGATACCCACCACACCAAAGGCCTCATTATTCCCTTTCAAACGGCACGGCCCCTGAGGGCGATCAGGCCATCAAATGGAAGTAGGCGTGGATGTGCGGCACTCCCCGAAAGTACCAAACCAGCTCTGGGCTTTCGATCTGCCAAGTGTCCCACACTTTGTCCTCACCGATATCGAAGGCCCCGCCGTAACAGGAAAGGAAGAGTCGCTCGACGAGATTCGTTTCCCGAATCACCCGCAGCGTTGCGGCGACGTCGGACGGCCGGAAGCAAGCCAGCATGAGTCCCATGGTTTCGATTAATTTCTCCTGCTGGTCCTTGGCGAGATCAGCACCGCAGAGTCCTGGTAGATCCGTCTTGCGCATCGCAATGACTTCCGAAGGCTTCTCCCCACGAGGCGTTTGTGAAACAAGAATCTTTTCACGCTGTTTGCCATCCAACGCGTTGTAGAACTCATTAAACAGGAGGCCCTGGTACCAAAATGGATTCCCTTCGTGGTTTTTCGTCTCCTTAAAGGCCTTGGCAAAGTTTCCGTAAAAGATCGGAGCGCCACCAAACCCAAGGCCGGCATCGGTATGCGCGTTGCAGCGTCGGGTCACATGATGGCCTGTGTAGATAAACTCGAAGTCCTTGTGCGCCGGCGTTCCAAAAAACGCGACCGAAGGAGTGTTTTTAATTTGGCCCATCAAATCCTTCTGCACCTGCCACGTCATTTTTTCGCGGTACTGCGGAGAATGGAGCGAATCAAAAATCTGCCTCACAAGATCCTGCTGTTCTGCTGTATAGAAAGTATGGAGTCGCTGTTCCGGGCAGATGTACCACCAATTACTCACAAACTGTCGCTTCGGATGATCCTGTGAGAGACAGATCTTAAGCTGCTGCTCCTCGGAGAGACTCTTGAAAAACTGCATGGGCAGGGAGTCTGTCTCTGTCGCGGCAACGGCGGCCTTGGGAAGAGCGTAGGCAGCGATGGTCGCACCCAAAAACTGTATGAGCTCTCGGCGGCTTAGGAGATGCGTGTGTCCGGAGAGGGAATGCAGTTTCATAATATCATCACGACGAGGGATCTTTAGCGCCCGCTTGACGTAGACCCTGGTGCTGTTTCGCTTGCAAACCAAGCCCAGAGCAAGGCCGAAAAGAAGGTTCCTCGCTGTTTTCGGGGGGTGTCTTTTGACTCACTTCGGAGGGAACGGGGAGTGATCCACAGATGACGGGGAGTGATCCACAGATGTCCCAGAGTTTCACAGATGTTCTTCAGGGTTTCTTTTCCTCCGAAATCTGTCTCATTTACGCATAATTCTCTGTTTCATAGCCTTCTAGGCTTTCTTCAGGGGTTCCTCGCTCCTTTCAGTGGGTGAGCCGCGCCAAAGAGAACATGGCCTACAAGGCAAAAAAGACCCTGACTAAAGGCGTCAAAAGCATCCTCAAGGACCAGCTCATTGTGCTCAAGAACGCCAAGCACGAAGGTATGCTGCTACGACGCGTGGAGGCGCAGGTTGAAAAAGAAAAAGCGCGTCTCCTCCACGTGCACCTAGGCCGTGAATGGCAGATCCGCTTTGCTAGCCGTCCTCTGGGCATCGATGCGGCTGCCCGGCTCAACGTGGAGGCTGTCCCAGTCCACGAGGGCCACGAGCGCCGGATCCAGGTACGCCTGCAGGAAAGCCGCGGCCGTCTCGGGATTGGAGAACGCTACGCGGAACAGCTTGTCGTGCGCTTACTGGATTTCGTCCTCGGGCATGCGCTGGCCGGAACCCTTCCCGCCACAACCCAAATCGCCCCACCCGCAACAGAAGCGCGTCCGGCGCTACTTGGAGCCTCCCGCTCCCCTCAGCCATCAAAGCCCGGAAGCAAATTCGTCCAAACTGCCACACCGAATGGCATGCCTGTGCAGCGACTCGAGACGCGCCATCTCCCTGACCCGCCCCAACTCCTCACGCAACCCCTCGGGGACTGCTCCGAACCGAACCTCCAAAAGCCCCCCGATCGCTCGGCGCATTCCCTCTTCGCGGCCTATCTCGATGCCTTGCTCTCTGCCCTCTTCCCTGCCCTCTTCC
>CAMCIN010000225.1 GCA_945874745.1 Akkermansia muciniphila
GGAGTTCCCTCACTCTGTTCGGTGGGGGCATCTCCTTCCGTAGTTGGTGCCGCCTCTGGGGCGCTTTCCCTTTTTAGCGCCTTTTCAGCCTTCTTTTTCTTCTTTTCCAATTCCCGCTGGCGCTTTTCAAACTGATAATTCGGCTTCAATGATTGGTGTCCTTTCGGTGCTGGCAAGACGGACTCTGTTCGGCTCTAAAAACAAAGGCGAACAAACCGTTGCTTCCCTCACTCTACCCTAGCGGGCCTGCAGTGCAAGATTGCCCTGAAGAACGATTCAGGTTCCGCGGCTGCGACTGAGGCAGGAGCCCCCTTACTTGGGACTGCTGAGTTTCCCCTCTTCGGACTGGCGGGGCGAGTGAAACACAACCGGCTCTGGGCGCCCCCTTAAAAGCAGTCGCTCGCGCCTAATCTTTGTTTTGCCGAAAATCAGCCCCCCATGCTACCGGCGGCGAGACAGGTTAGAAAGCAGGCGCAGGATCTCCATATAGAGCCAGATGAGGCTGACCATCAGGCCAAATGCGGCGTACCACTCCATGTACTTTGGTGCGTTTGCCGCCGCAGCTTCCTCAATAAAGCTGAAGTCCACAATGAGGTTCATCGCGGCAATGACGATGACCGCCAGACTGAAAAGAATCGCAAACTCTCCCGACCCATGAAGAAACGGGATTTTTGCCCCGAAGATATTTGCCACCATTGAAACAAGGTACACCAAGCTGACGCCCAGGGTTGCCGCGATCACCACGGCCTTGAACTTCTCGGAGGCGCGGATCCAGCCAAACCGGTACGCACCAAGAAGCGCAAAAAGGACCCCGAAACTGAGTAAGGAGGCCTGCAATGCTACTCCCGGGTACGTCGCGTTCATCGAAGCGGAAATCCCGCCGAGTGCGAGCCCCTGACAAAGCGAGTAGATTGGGGCGGTCACTGGGGACCACTCCTTTTTGAAAACGGTCACGAGGCAAGCAATCAGTCCGAGAATCCCACCGGCCATGGTTAGAACCAGCGCGTCGCCATGCCCGCCGGTCGTCCGGCTCCACGTCAGCATGGCCGCAACCACAACCAAAGAGAGGAGCGTGGCAGTCCGGTACACAGCCCCCTGCACCGTCATCGGGGCGGAATAAACCATGGGAGCGTTTGCAATTACGCTAGGACTCAGAAGAGGATTTTGACTCGACATATATTTTTAAAATCAACTAGATGAAAATTTAGCACGCTTCCACAAAGGTGGCAACGAGCGGACGATTCAAGTCGGTGAAGCGGGCCAATCCCGGCGCGACTCTTTGGTTGAGAATTACGGCTTCCTAGCGGGACGGCTTCCTAGCGGGTCCACTTTCCCCGCCACCCCGCAAGCATCGGCAGTTCGTCGGTCCGGTACTGCGTCTTGCCGACAGCCCCCCACAGCGGCACTCCCGTTGCGCTCTGAAAGTGACGGCTCATGCTTTCCCCAGTGTAACACCCCCAGCTTTTGGCGTAAGCGTCCTTTGCGAAAATGCCAGGTAACAACTTTGTCAAATCGTCTTCGTGGAGCCACGCCTTTGAAGCGCTATCAATAAAGTTGGAGTAATCAAACATCCAGCACGCCTTGTTGGAGTGCCCAAAATACTCAAAATCCCCGATTTTGACACGCTCCCGGTTTTTACCCTTGTTCATGTAGTCGAGGATCTCCTGCGTTTTGGAGAAATAAATCCTACGGACCCCGTAGGCGTCTCTAACCGAATCCACCAGCTTGAGCAGATCCTTTTTTTCCTCACTTCCGCGGCGCACATAAGCAGGTTGGAAAACAAACCAGGTAATCTGTGCGTCCGGCTCGGCCGCGCGGATCTGTTGAATCCGAATGCGTGCAGCACGCACAAAGTTCATCCACCAACGGTCGTGCGGGTTCGGCTTGTACTGCTCCCAACGGTGCAGAGACACCCCGCCGGAGACCAGAATCACCTCGCAATCAGGCGAAGCCTTGGCGACTTGTGGGTGCACCGCAAAGAGTGCAGCCATGCAAATCAGGACGCGTTTGCGCATGAACACAGGGCGTCGAGGGGCTAGATAGTCTGGCTTAGAAAGCCCCCATCGACCCGGATATCCGTGCCCGTGACAAAGCCCGAAGCGGCGGGGCTGGCAAGGAACACGCAGGCGCCCACCAGTTCCGCTCCGTCCCCAAAACGCTTCATAGGCGTGTGCCCCCAGATCGCCTGGGTCCGCGCGGTTGGGCTGCCATCCGGATTGAAAAGCAGAGCGCGGTTTTGTTCGGCGGGGAAAAATCCCGGAGTGAGGGTATTGACCCGTACCCCACGGGGAGCCCACTCACGGGCGAGAAACTGGGAGAGGTTCAGCACGGCAGCCTTTGCGGAGGAATAGGCAACCACCCGGGAGAGCGGCAGGTGAGCGGAAACGCTGGCGATATTAATGATGCTCCCCTTCCCTCGCTCACACATGCCGGGACCAAAGACTTGGGAAGGGAGCAACGCTCCGCCCACAAGATTCAAATCAAAGGAGGCTACCCAGTCTTGAATCTGGATGGCCTCAATCGGTTGGGTGTCGGTGACAGTAACCTTTGGATTGTTTCCACCGGCGGCGTTTACCAGTACCGTGGGGGCCCCCAAGGCCGC
Organism: Akkermansia muciniphila; assembly: GCA_945874745.1. Classification (GTDB taxonomy): domain Bacteria; phylum Verrucomicrobiota; class Verrucomicrobiia; order Chthoniobacterales; family Chthoniobacteraceae; genus Chth-196. The sequence goes on from CAMCIN010000225.1 coordinate 2,603, forward strand.
GGTGACAGCTGCGAGCGCGGCTTCCAGCGAGGGGCGGCTTGAGGCGTCGGCCTCTGTAAAAAAAGCTCTCCCGCCAGCCTCCTGAATCGCGAGAACGCGGGCCTCGCCCCGGGCGGCGTTTCGCCCCAACACGGCGACGCTGGCACCAGCGCGAGCTAGGCCCTCGGCCAACGCGCCACCCAGCACGCCTGTCCCGCCCAGAACCACCGCCACTTCGCCAGTCAAATCAAAGAGAGCACTCATAGATAGAATTGTTTAAATTGAAAGACCACCACTTGAGAGACCCCTTGGCAAGCGCGGCCAGTGTCCCGCTCCAGAATCGCCCCCCAAAAGGCCCGTCCTACCGCGCAATACGCCAGCCACAGCCGCGGTGCCTCAGCCGCCCTTCCGAACCGCCTTCTGTCCCTCGGAAACAGGCAGCGCTTCATAAGCGCCAAGCGCCTCCTCCATGGAACACAGCGCCGTCGCCCAAAAGGCCGGATCCTTCAGGTCCTGACCCAGAGTGAGCCGGACCGCTTCTTCGCACGAAGCGCTACCTGTAAGTGCTAGAAAAGCCTCGTATTGAGGAAGGAAAGACGCGCCCTCCATTCGGAATCTGGCGAAAAGTGCCTGGCTCAAAAGGTAGCCGAATACGTACGGAAAATTGTAGAAAGAGACGCCCGTGATGAAGAAGTGCATTTTGTATGCCCAAAACATCGGATCCGTCCCGTCCTCAAAAAGCGTATCCCCGTAGAGCGAGCGCTGCGCCTCGCTCATGAGTTCGCCCAGACGCGTTACTGAAACCTCACCCGCTGCCCTCTCCGTGTAGAAAGCCCGTTCGAATTCATACCGCATCGGGATATTGATCAGATACGAGTGGGCCCGGAGCATCTCTTGGTCCAGCAAATATGCCTTGGTTTCGGCTGTGATCGCCGGATCCCCAAGCAGGCCGCTCAGCAGGATCATTTCTCCAAAGTTGGAAGCGGTTTCCGCAAGCGTCATGGGGTAACCCGCTGCAAAAGCGCGCGCAGGGAGCAGCACCCGGGAATGCCAAGCGTGGCCCGCCTCATGAGCGAGAGTCACCATGTCATGAACCGTCCCGTGGAAGGTCATGTAGATCCGCTCCTCCTTGCGCAAATGCGAGCTGGTGCAAAACGCTCCCGGTCTTTTTCCTGCCCTTGGCTGTGCCTCGATCCAACGCCGGTCGAGCATCTCTCGAAAATAGTCTCCCAGCTTTGGATAAGCCGAACCAAAGGCCCCCTCGACAGTGGCGCAGGCGTCCTCCCAACTGAGCAGCATTCCGGCTGGAGCAGCAACCTGGGGAGCCTCAAGGTCAAAGTAATGCAGCCTTGTGGTTCCCTGCAGGGCAGCCGCCTTGCGCAGTGCACGTCTAGGCAATTCAATGTGGGTCCGGATCGCTTCCAGCATCGCGTCCAAAGAGGCGCGTTCCATCCCCGAATCGAACAGGGGAGTGTCGAGAAAGTGCCCGATTCCGCGCCGTCCGTACAAACTAAGCCGCGTGCCAGCAATCCCATTGAGGGCGGCGGCGAGAGTGACCTCATGCTCCTGCCAGGGCTTCTGGCCGGCATGAAAGGCCGCCTCGCGGACACCGCGGTCAGGTTCCGAAAGGAGTGCGCGCCGTCTGGCCATCGGCACGGTCTCGGCATGCCCATCGGGAAAAGTCATTTCAAAGGTCATTTTTCCCGAGAGCGTGTCGTAAAGCCGGCCCCAAGCATGCAGCCCGTTCACATTCAAATCCGCCGCAAGCGCCTCCATCTCATTGCGCATCTGGCGTCGGCCGGTCTCGCGCATCCGCTCGAGCATGTATCCAGCGCCCTTTAACAAAGGGTGCTCCTTCAGAGCGGCGAACGCCTCGGCAGGCATTCCCTCAAGAGTCGACTGGACTGTCGCACACAGCTTGGTGTGCTCCGCCTCCAAGGTGGAGAGCCACGCTTCATCGGCTTTGACCCCCTCGTTGTGCGCGTCGTCCGCCGAAAGGCACCCAAGAAAGGCACCCAAAAGCCCCATCCGCTGCTCAAACGCCTCAAGGTCGTTCAGGAGCAAGGCAACCACACCAATCTCGCGCCCCCCGCCCGAGGCCCGCTCCAGCAGGTCCTTTACCGCGGGACCCATCGCTTCCTTGAAGTCGAGGTAGTCCGGATTTCCGAAGCCTGAAAACCAAGAATCAAGAGACCAGCGGTCGGGAAAAGAGGGGGGTTTGGATGTCATGGCGGCTCCTTAGAAACGTGCAACGTTCCGGCCTCGGGGGAAAGGGGCGAAAACAAAAGGCCCTCGTTTTTTGGGCCACCTGAAGCTCTCGGCTGCGGCCTGTCTTGGAACGGGCCGCTTCGCCGCCCGCAGTTCCCGCGGCTCTTACTCTAAAGAACCGCCCCTTTCCCGGCCTCGGGTCAAAGGCTCCAGACCGTTTTACCGTCTACAACGGTGCGCACCGCGCGGCCCTTAAGCTCCCAACCGTGGAAGGGCGTATTGCGACTCAAAGAAAGGCTAGCATGCTTGTCGACGCACCACTCCAGATCTGGGTCGAGCACGGTCACGTCGCCCGGAGCCCCTGGGGCGAGTGTACCGGACTCGAGTCCGAGAAGGCGGGCCGGGTTGAGCGTGTACATTTCAATCAGACGCGGCAGGGAAATGACTTTGCGCTTGTGCACCAGAATGTCCAAAAACAGACCCAGTTCCGTCTCTAGCCCCAGAATCCCAAAGGGAGCTTGGTCAAATTCCACCTCCTTCTCAAAGTTGCAGTGCGGGGCGTGGTCGCTGGCGAGAATCGTAATTGTGCCATCGGCAATTCCTTCCAAAAGCGCCTCCACGTGCTCCTCACTGCGCAGCGGTGGGTTCATTTTGAAGTTGGTGTCGTACCCCTGCAAAGAGGCATCCGTCAGCGCGATGTGGTGCGGGCAAACCTCACCGCTCAGCCGCACCCCGCGCCGCCGCGCTTCCCGCAGCACCCTGACGCTGCCGGCTGCGCTTAAATGCTGGCAGTGCACAGGCGTCCCAGTCAGTTCTGCAAGCATCGCGTTTCTCTGGACGATTAGCTCCTCCCCGGCCGCCGGCCAGCCCGGGAGCCCAAGCACCGTACTCCAATACCCTTCGTGCATCACCCCCTTGCCTACCAAGCTGTAATCTTGGCAATGGTCCATGACTACAAGACCGAACATTCCCGCATACTCCAACGCACGCCGCATCAGCTCGTGGCTCTGTATGCAGCGGCCGTCGTCAGTGAGCGCCACCACCCCGGCCTTCTTGAGCGCCCCGATTGGAGCCATCTCCTCACCCGCAATCCCTTTGGTCAGCGCACCCGTAGCGAGTACACGCACACACGCCTCGGCCCTCGCTTTTTCCTGGACCCAAGAAACCACCGAAGCGCTGTCGATCGAAGGGGAGGTGTTCGGCATGCACACCACCGTGGTAAACCCACCGGCCGCCGCGGCGCGTGCCCCTGAGGCAATTGTTTCCTTTGCCGACTGGCCGGGCTCCCGAAGATGCACATGCAAGTCAATCAACCCGGGACACACCACCTTGCCCGAGCAATCCACCGTCAAGACGTCGCCGGGGACCGGAGCACCCACCGCGGCAATCCGTCCGTCCAAAACCAAAACATCCCCCACGGCATCCCGGTGGGAGGCTGGATCAATGACGCGGCCATTACGGAATAGAATGGAGTGGGACATAAAAATTCAGGTCGACTGCGAATGAGTCTGGTCAACAGCCGGCCTGAGCTCAGGCCGACTCTCCGGACCGGGCGGCGTTGCAGAGGTAAAGCACCGCCATGCGCACAGCCAGCCCGTTGGTGACCTGCTCCAGAATGACACTGCGGGAACTGTCCGCCACGTCGCTGTCAATCTCGACCCCTCTGTTGATTGGCCCGGGGTGCATCACAAGGCAATCTGCCTTGAGCCGCGCCGCGCGCGCTTTGGTCAGACCAAAGAAGGACGTGTACTCGCCGAGGCTCGGAAAATACTCCTTGCGCTGGCGCTCGTGTTGGATGCGCAGGAGGTTAATGACGTCCAAATCAGGGAGGAGAGAGTCCAGATCATGCGAAATGTGCACCCCCAACCGCTCCAGATCCCTTGGCACCAACGTGCTGGGGCCAACCAAAGTGACCTTCGCCCCGAGCCTTGTCAGCGCGAAGATATCGGACCTGGCAACCCTTGAAAACAAGATGTCCCCCACGATGGCAACGTGCAGTCCCTCGATACTGCCCTTCCGTTCACGAATGGTGAAGGCATCAAGCAGGGCCTGAGTAGGATGCTCGTGGGCCCCGTCTCCCGCATTTACGACGCAGGCGTCGAGACGCTCCGCCAAAAACTGTGCAGCGCCCGCCGAACTGTGTCTGAGCACGATCACGTCCGCGTGGAGCGCCTGCAAATTGAGGGCGGTATCCTTGAGCGTCTCACCCTTGGTCAAACTCGACCCTGAAGCACTCATGTTGATGACGTCCGCACTCAACCGTTCCGCTGCGAGCTCAAAAGAAACCCGGGTCCGTGTGGACGGCTCAACAAAGAAGTTCACCAGCGTCTTACCCCTGAGCGCCGGGACTTTCTTGATGTGGCGCGTTCCCACCGTTTTGAACGCGGCCGCTGTGTCGAGCAAAAGCACCAACTCCTCACGGGAAAGGTGTTGTAGCCCGGTGAGGTCTTTGCGGGACCACCCAGCGCGGGCCCCGGAATTATCCTTACTGAAAATTTCTGAGGCACTCATAGGTTTGCATGAGGGCGGTGAAGCCGGCTCGACTCCACTCTTTGCATCCACACTCCTTCGACAGGATCCACCGGATGCAGTCGCACAAACACC
>CAMCIN010000226.1 GCA_945874745.1 Akkermansia muciniphila
CGGGCCGGGAGCCGCCGTGTGCATTATTGCGCTCGGTGGCAATGACGGGCTTCGCGGCGTCCCGCCCGAACAAACCGAAGCGAACCTCACGGCGATCATTCAAGCCGTCCGGAACAAAAATCCACAGACCCAGATTGTGCTGGCCGGGATGCAGATGCCCGAAAATTTAGGAGCCGCCTTCGTGAAGAATTTAACGCACCATGCTGATTCGGCCCTTCCCCCCATGCGTACGCAAAAAGGAATTTCTTATCAGTTCATCACGGGACAGTATTATGAGATGAGCCCCACTGAGTATCGGGAGTTTGTATATGAAGCCAGGGTGTCGGCGGGACAGACGTTGCGGCTGCAGGCGTATCGTGCGATTCCTGACGAACCCGGTGAAGAAGGAGGAATTTTCCACGGGTTGTGCGCCGTGGTGGAGTGGGTGGAAATCGAGGGGCCGCTTCTTGACCAGTGGCCGCCACGCGGGCACCAATTCCTCTACGGGGATCTTCCCCTGGTGCCGTTGGACGTCAAACAGCCTCAGAAGGAGCTCATTGTCACTTCCGCATCTCCGGAGGCTGATGCGCGGCGCCTGTTGGGCGGGTTCCTGACAAAAATCTTTCGACGGGCCGCAACCATCGACGAGGTCGAGGAGCATGTTGGCATATTTAAGGAGCACCTCCAAAGCGGCATGCGTTTTGACGAGGCGCTGCGCATGGCCTACAAAATGGCGCTCTGTTCGCCCGAGTTCTTATTCTTCGCGGAACACCCCGGCAGGCTCAGTGACAACGCGCTCGGGACGCGGCTGAGTTACGCATTGTGGGGCGGTCCTCCGGATGCGGCGCTTGCTGAAGTTGCGGCTCAGGGAAAACTTCATGAGCCCGGCGTTCTGCGCGAACAGACGGATCGCTTGCTTGCGGACCCCAGATCCAATCGTTTTGTGCGCAGCTTTCTGGACAGTTGGTTGAACCTGCGTGATATCAATGCAACCCAGCCGGACACCAAGCTGTTTACAGAGTTTGAAGACTATTTGCGGGATTCGATGGTAGACGAGTCGGTGGCGTTTTTCGGGGAGCTAGTCCGAGAGAATCTAGGCGTCAAAAACGTCGTGCACAGTGATTTTGCGATGTTGAACGAGCGGCTTGCTGAGCACTACGGGATTCCGGGGGTCAGAGGTGTTGGAATTCGCAAGGTCGCTCTTCCTGAGCACTCCCGTCGCGGCGGTTTGCTGACCCAAGGCGCGGTTTTGAAAGTTTCAGCAAACGGCACAAGCACTTCGCCCGTTGTCCGGGGTGCGTATGTGCTCGCGCGTTTCCTTGGCACGCCTCCCGAGCCCCCGCCTAAGAGTGTTCCAGCGATTGAACCGGACATTCGTGGGGCGACGACCATTCGTGATCAGCTCGAAAAACACCGTGCAGACGCCACATGCGCTACCTGTCACGCCACGCTGGATCCGCCCGGGTTTGCACTCGAAAGCTTTGATGTGACTGGGCGTTGGCGGACAAACTACCGCACGCTTCCGGAATCTGCGAAGGGCCGCGTAGTGACAATTGCGGGTTGCGACGCGCGGCTGTTTGCCGAGGGGCCAAAGGTGCTTCCTGGCTACACGTTGGAAGATGGTCGGGTCTTTGAAGACATCGACGGATTCAAGCGGTTGCTGCTTTCCAACCAGGAGCAGCTCGCCCGCGCTTTAACCGAGAAACTCGTCGCCCATTTCACCGGCGCCCGGATGCAGTTTGCGGACCGGGAGGTGGTTTCAGACATTGTGAAGCGCGCGCAAAAGGACGGATACGGCGTGCGCTCGTTGATTCACGAGGTCATCCAAAGTCGCCTGTTCCGCGAAAAATAAACGCCAAATGTCCGAGATGGGTTTCTTTCTAAATAAACAATTAAGACGCTTCCTGCCTCAGAAAGTGTGAGCCAGCGAAGGTCAGTGTCCCTGCGAAATTAAAAGGTCCATTTATGAGCAACTTTACGACTCAACAGTATTTGTCACGACGTACGTTTTTGAGAGCATCGGGGGTGGCGCTCGCGCTTCCCTGGCTGGATGCCATGATGCCCGCGTTCGGCGCTGACCCAAAGCCGACTATGCGCTTTGTCGGCATCCTGAATATCTTCAGCTTTCACACCCCGTTTCTGTTCCCAACAGAGTCGGGTCGGGGTTACAAGTCGAACGCGTATCTCGATGCGTTGCAGGAGCACCGGGAGGATTTTTCGATCATCTCGGGCATGAGTCACCCCGATGTGAGTGGCGGCCACAGTGGCGATCTCTCGTTTTTCACTGGGGCGCCCCTTCCGACATCGCCCACGTTTAAAAATACCATTTCTCTGGATCAGGCGATCGGGGAGTCCGTGGGGCGGGGGACACGTTATCCGGCCTTGTGTCTCACCACAAACGCGGGGCGCGGCAGTTGCAGTTATACGCGGAATGGAGTGACGCTTCCTGCTGAGTCCAGTGCGGAGCGGCTTTTTGCAAAGCTGTTTATAAACGGGACGCCTGAGGAGGTCGCGCAGGAGGTGAAGCGTCTGCAGCAGGGCAAGTCCATCCTCGATCGTCTGCAAGACAAGGCAAAGCGGCTTCAGCAGGATGTCGGTGCGCGTGACAAAGAAAAGCTGGACCAGTATTTCACCAGTGTCCGGGAGCTTGAGCAACGTCTGCAGCAGAACCAAGAGTATGCGCGGATGCCCAAACCCAAACCGAACTCGCCTCCGATCAAAGATCCGGCCCCTGGTGAAGATACCGTGAGGCTGGGGTTGTTGTTGGAAGTCTCTCGATTGGCACTGCAGGCGGATCTGACGCGCTCTGTTTCCATTCATTATGGTGGCACGACAAAGACGCCCTCGGATCCGCAGACCAGTTACTCCCATCACGATTGTACCCACCACGGCCAGAGTCCTGACAAACTTGAGATCCTCGCGCGTCTGGAGCGCGACCTTCTTGTGGAGTGGGGCGGATTTCTCGAGCGGTTGAAGGAGACAAAAGATGGCGACGCTCGACTGATGGATCGCACGATGAGTGTGCTCGGGGCAGCCATGGGGAGTGCCAACCTCCACCACAACGCCAATCTGCCTATCCTGCTTGCTGGTGGTCGGTTCGCGCACGGGCAACATCTGGCGTTTGACCCTGCGACACCGCCGCCGCTCTGCAACCTCTGGCTGCAAATTCTCAATGAGATGGGCGGGGAAGCCACCAAGTTCGGCTCCAGTACCGCATCGACGGTGCCGGGTTTGCTCGCGTGATGCGTCTTAAGACAAGCCAAACGCGTGCTCGAAACGACGAGAGTAAACAAAAGGCACACGACGCCTTTTCCTTGGTAGGGGTGCTCCGCTGCCTGGCGTTCGCCTCCTTTTAATCGCGCTCAATCCCATGCCAAAATACCGTTCCTCCTCCCTCATCGCTGCGTTCCTCGTTCCATCCTTTTTGTCCGGAGGCAATACGGGCTTCGCTCAGGGGGACTTGGCTGCGCCCAAGACGGCACAGGTCGAGACCGATCCTTTGGCGCCTTACCTGGATGGCTTGCCCCCCAGGATCATCCGTGAGGTACCAGCATCCCGGCCAGTTCCCGAGGATGTGACTGTAAATCCGACGGTATTTGAGCTCAACGGGTCGGAGGTTTTTGCCTTCATTGCACGACCCAAGGCTCCCGGAAAGTACCCGGGCATTTTGATATTCCACGGGTCCGGAGGTGCTGCGGAGGTGAGTCGTGCGATGTACTGGGCGCAGAGAGGGTATGTGGCCGTGGCGCCCGATTTGCCGGGAGTTGCAGCCGCCAAGTCCCTCATCCATACCCGCGGGCGCTGGAACTCCCTTGCAACCTTTGAAGAGCGCTACAACGTGACGCCGAGTATCCGCAACAGCCTATTGTTTGATGCTGTCACGAGCGGGGTCAAAGCACTCGCTCTGCTGCGTGCGCAACCCGACGTGGACCCCACCCGTATTGGTGTCGTTGGGGTGTCCTACGGCGGGTACATGACCTGCATGGTGAGCGCGCTTGCGGGTGATCAAGTGCGTGCGGCGTTTTCGGTTTATGGTTGCGGGTTCTTTGAAGACGCGAGCCCAGGCAAGGAAGCTCTCGCTCGGCTCTCGCCGGAAAAGCGGGACCTTTGGTTGCGTTGGCTCGACGCGGGTCGGCGTCTCGGCGGACTCAAAGCCCCGCTGTTTATCGCTGGGGCGACGAACGACTTTTTCTTTTTTCCCAAAGCTGTTCAAAACACCTTGGACCACATCGGAGGGGCAAAAAATCACGTTTTTGCACCGAACGCCAATCACAGTGTACCCGTTCCCGGTGGGAGCACGAAGCAGCCGATTTTCTCACAGGCACCGTTGCAACCGGGTTCCTCGCCTGTGGCGATCACGAAACCTGCTTTCGGCACCTTCGTGGATATGGAGATTCCCTACTTTGATTATCATCTCAAGGGACTCGGGAGCCCGTTTCCAGGTGTAGAGCTTGAAACGTCTCCAGACCAGCGAACGGCCCGATTTCGTGTGCAGGGAACGGAGGCGGTGCAGAGTGCTTGCATCTATTGGGCGAAAGAGGATCCCAGCGTGATGAACCGGCAGTGGTCTTCGGTAACGGCCACCCAAACGCCGGGGGGGATTTATGAGGCGTCCGTTCCCGAGGACGCGACCGACTGGTTTGCCCTGGTGAGTGATGATCGGCCTGTGAGCGTTTCCAGTCGAATGGTTCACGTCCCTCAAAATGTACCCTCCAAATAACGTGGATTTACCAGACTGCGTTATCTGCAATTCAACCCTTCACAACTCAATGCGAACCCAAAATTCCCCCTTCATGAACCCCCTTCAAGAATTCTGCTCCAATCCTGTTTTTCTGTCGTTTGCGAGAATACTCGCCCTATCCAAGGTGCGTCTTCGTCTTCTTGTGGTCAGGGCGAGTTTGGGGTTGTGCGTCTTGATGTGCGGCGGCGCCTTATCGACGACGTTAATGGCATCCGAGCCTGCGTTTCCGGCCGAAAAGACCGATTTTCGCGGCTTCGACCGGTATGAAATCAGCGTAAAACCTGGCAACCCAAAGGTGATCATCGTGTGTCCTAAGACCGCGGCTCCGGGAAGGCCCTGGGTTTGGAGTGGCTCATTTTGGGGCGCGAAATTGCGGCCTGAACTGGAGCAGACAGTTGTTGCGAACATGAAACTGGTCGAGCGCGGGTTCTACTGGGTGATTGCGGGACCGCCCGTATTGCTGGGGCATCCGAGTGGGAATGCGTATTTGGACAAGGTTTATCAGGAACTCACAGTCCAGTATGGGTTTTCAAAAAAACCCGCTTTGGTCGGTCTCAGCCGGGAGGGGTTGGGTGTTTACCGGTGGGCGTCGGAGAACGCTGAGAAGGTGGCCTGCATCTATTTGGACAATGGTGTGTGTGATCTCAAAAGTTGGCCCGGAGGCAAGGGCAAGGGCAAAGGGGATCGCCAGCAATGGCAGGCGATGTTGAAGACATACGAGTTTACTTCAGAGGAAGAGGCGGTCGCTTATGACAAAAATCCGACTGATCTGCTCAAGCCTCTGGCGCTGGCGGGGGTGCCGTTGCTGCACGTGTGCGGGGATGCCGATGATGTTGTCCCGCTCGAGGAGAATAGCGGCATCATCAAAAGCCGGTATGAGGCCATGGGAGGCAAGATGGAACTGATTTTGAAAGCGGGGGCCGGCCACCATCCTCACGGGCTCGAGGACCCTTCGCCGATTGTAGATTTCATCGTGAGAAACGCTTCGAGGTAGGTGCTTCAAACGGTCCCTTATCCGATTTTTTTGGAGCAGCAGGCGGAATTGGATCCCGAACGGTTCGGTGTGGATGGGTGTTCACTGGGAGGCAACCTGACAATGGATGTCGCAGGTACGGAGAGCCGGGCAGAAAGGCGCAGCGGCCGACGCTACCCTGAGGTGATTTTCGGAATCAGAACAGCGCCTGCGGAGGCAATCGACTCTTTGTGGAACGCACTAATGCGGTTCACTTGGAGGGGGGGATGTTTGTTGGTTTAGAGGCAGCATCGTGAACGAAGTCCAGGCACTGCTTCACATCCGGTACACTATTGAGCCAGTTCGTTTCGTATTCGACGAAGATACAGCCCGCGAATTTTTGGCGGGTGAGTTCCGCAAGGATTCCTGAAATGTCACTTACGCCCGTGCCGCGCTCCAAAACTTCGTACTCGCGCTCCAAAACACCCCCTCGTTTTGCTACTCGCGCTCCAAAACACCCCATTTAAAGAGAGTCAAGGACATGGCACGCATAAAACCGCCAAAGAGATAAAAGCGTTCACTGGCAGCTTTTTATTACAGAGGAAAACAACGTCCAGAAAGGACGCTTTTGGAAGTACTCGCGCTCCAAAACACCCCCCTCTTACAGAGAGAAAATCGCACGTCCCAGCTGGTTTCTATCCCTTGGTTTAATTCTAGCAGGAAAAAGGGCATCTTATGAGAGCTGTTTGGCGGATCGATTGCCCTCAATAATTTCGTCCACAACAGCTACAGCCGGGTATAGCACCCAGACCGCACCAACGACCGGTGCTGGGCCTTTCGATTTCACTCCATACGTAAGATTTTCTTCATACGGCGTGAATCGTTCAAGAACGCCTTGGTCCCGTAATTGAATCAGTGCTTTCCTGACCGCATCTATACTGTCTCGCACCCGTTTTTCGGCTGTAAATCCACTTTCTAAAAGAATGGTACTGAGAGAAATGTTGTACCCGAACTTTTTAATCGACCCGGTTTTTTCCGCCTGTCGGAAATTGTGCGATAATCGCTCATAGAGCCAACGTGCCAATGGAGACTCAAGACTCATCAATCGCTCATAATTGATCGCCCTAAAACTTTTCTCCAAAATCGATCTAGTCACGAGTGGGTTGAAGACAACGTACCGGTGTGATCCCTCCCCGTCTTTATCACTGGTGTCCTCATCCAGTGCCGAATAGGTCATGAAAATCCCGCTCGAAATAAGGCCTTTTTTACCTCCTGCTTCAGACTGCAGGTCCAAAGACGACAGCCGACAGACACGGATAGCCTCATCGATCTGTACGACTGAATATTTCCGACCTGCCGCACTCAAATGCTTACGTAATTGAGAGAGCGTGAAACTTGCGCTGATTAGAAAATTGCCATCCTTGTCACGGCCGACCTTCAGCTTGGCAAGTTGCTGAACTGCCATGTGTAAAATGGTCCGCACAACCATTTCTTCGCGCACGCCAGGGAAAACGCCCGCGCAACGACAATTATAAATCCCTTCAGCGACAGTTATAAATTCCACACGCTGACGGTGGTTTTCCGGGGTGTTTTTGTTGTTTCAGCCAGGGACAAGCCCGGGCCC
>CAMCIN010000227.1 GCA_945874745.1 Akkermansia muciniphila
CAAGCCACCGTTGCCCTCACCCGAGCAAAGATACTCTCCGAGACAGGCGCCAAAATGCTGGTGAAGGCGCATGAAGCGATGCAGATCGCCGTCAAGCTCCTCGAATCTCTGCCCACTTCCTAGGAAACACTTTTTTGTTTCTCCCCCAGCCCATCGTCTCACCACTGGAGGATCGGAAGCGCCGCAAGCCGCCGTCCGCAACGGGCTACCCCGCAAGGCTCAAGGCCCCCGAGGCACGGTCGCCCTCCTCCACCCAGCACACCGCGTAACGCACCAGCTCTTGGGACGAAGATAGCCCGAGCTTCTGCTTGATGTTTGCCCGGTGCGCCTCGACGGTTTTCATGCTGATGTTGAGCCGCTGCGCCACGGCGCGGGTGCTTTGCGCACTTCCCACCAGCGCCAGCACCTCCAGTTCCCGGTCCGAAAGCCGCGTCTCGGGCAGGTTGCCTTCGCTCGAACCAGAGCCTGCGAAGATCTCGAGGATCAGGGAGGCCATCCGGTCGCTAACTACCATTTTTCCGCGGAAAACCTCGCGGATGCCATCGGCCATCCGGGTCACCGGCTCGCTCTTCATGATGTAGCCGCGAGCGCCGGCGCGCAGCACGCGCGGCGCATACTGCGGCTCGTCGTGCATTGAAAGCACCAGGATAGGCAGTTCAGGAAAAAGCACCCGAATATCCTTGATGAGCTCCAAGCCGCCCTTGCCGGGCAGGTTCAAGTCCAGCAACACCAGGTCGGGCCTCGACTTCTCCACCTGCAACATGGCCTCCCTCGGGTCCCCCGCCTCCCCACACACCACCAGGTCGGGCTGGGTATTCAGAAACTGGGCCAGACCCATCCTCATGAAGGGATGGTCGTCTACCAGAAGAATGCGGCGGGGCGTCGTGTTAGTTTTTGTACAGGAAAACATAGGTTTTGGATTATCTTAAGGGGATCGCCCATTACATCGTAGCCCACTCCCGATCCTGCCGTATCCGTGTGAAATCTACGCCAATCGTTTATCGCGGCCGCCTCGCCCCCTCCCCCACCGGCTTTCTGCATCTGGGCCATGCCGCCACCTTTCTCGCCGCAGCTCACCGCTCCAAGAGCAACGCCGGCAATCTTTTATTTCGCAACGACGACCTGGACTGCGCCCGCGTTCGCCCCCACTTCACCGAGGCTGCCCTCCAGGACCTGCGCTGGCTTGGAATTCAGTGGCAGGAGGGCCCTGACACGGGTGGTCCGCGCGGCCCCTACTCCCAGAGCGAACGGATCAGTCTCTACAAGGGCGCCATGCTTTCCCTGCTGGAGGCGGGCTGGGTTTACCCCTGTGGCTGCTCCAGACGCGATCTTGCCCTCGCCCTGAGCGCCCCCCATCCCTCCGACGAGGAACCCGTGTATCCAGGTTTCTGTCGACCGAAAACGCCCCTCTCAAACAGCTGTTCCCCCGGCTTTCAGCCGGAGCTAAACTGGCGCTTCCGCATCCCCGGGCCAGAACGCGTCTGCTTTGTCGACGGCCGCCAAGGAAGCCAGTCCGCAACGGCCGCCGTGGATTTCGGTGACTTTTTGGTGTGGCGCAAAGACGGGGTGCCCTCCTACCAACTCGCCTCCGCCGTGGATGACGCGCTGATGGGGATCACCGAAGTGGTGCGAGGAGCGGACCTGATTACGAGCAGCTTCAGGCAACTCCTCCTCTGGCGCGCCCTGGGACACACGCCCCCAAAGCTCTACCACTGCTCCCTCCTGACGGACGCGGCGGGCCAACGGCTGGCCAAGCGCAACGATGCGCTTTCCCTGCGCACCCTTCGCGCGGCGGGCCACACGCCGCGGGACGTAAAAATCCGGCTCCTAGAGATGGGCGTCCCCGCGGAAATTCTGGAGCTCTGAGCGCTTCGCCCCCGTCTTCCCTTACTCCAATTCCAATGGTCCGGCAGCCCGACGCTCCCGAAAAAACGACTGAAGCAGAGAGCCGCATTCCAAGTGGCGGACGCCCCCGGTGACCTCGCAGCGGTGGTTGAGCTGAGGATGCTGGAGCAGATTCATGAGGCTTCCAGCGGCCCCGTCCTTGGGCGAAGGACAGCCGAAAATGACGCGCCTCAACCGGGCATGGACAATCGCGCCAGCGCACATGGGGCAAGGCTCCTTGGTGACGTACAGATCGCAGTCGGTAAGGCGCCAGTGTCCCATCGCAGCCTCAGCCTGTGTGATGGCAAGCATTTCAGCATGCGCAGTGGCGTCCTGCAATTGCTCGACCTGATTGCACGCCCTAGCGAGAATGCGCCCCTCGCGCACCACGACCGCCCCGATGGGGACTTCCTCCTGCCGGCGGGCCACCTGCGCCTGACGCAAGGCCTCGCCCATGAAGTAGTCGTCGCTTTGGAGGTCAATAATCGGATCCATGGGGCAGGAAGTGGGGCTCAAACGAGAATTTTGTTTGCGTTCCCTCCCGAGAGCGAGTTGAATCCCGCCCCCCGTGAAGAAAACCTCACCGGAGGAATCCTTATGTCAGCCATTATCGCCAAGATCAATCAGGAGCAGATGAAGCCAGAAGTCACCCCCTTCAATGTGGGTGACGCAGTACGTGTTCACACCCGCGTGGTGGAAGGCGACAAGGAACGTATCCAGATTTACTCTGGCATCGTCATCGGCCGCAAAGGCACCTTGATGAACCAGACCCTCACCGTCCGCCGGATCTCCTACGGAGAAGGCGTGGAGCGTGTGTTCCCGATCCACTCGCCCCGCGTGGCGAAGATCGAAGTGGAGACCGCCGGCACCGCCCGCCGCTCCAAGCTGACCTACCTGCGCAAGCGCAAGGGCAAGTCTGCTATGGCTGTGCGCGAAAAAGCTCGCGTCTAGTCTCGGCGCTTCCCCCATTTTCAAGCGTGTCCATGAAGGCGCGGTGCACCCTCGAATTCGAGGAAAGGCTCCGCGCCTCTGGTTTTTCTAATGTCGCAGGGGTCGACGAGGCGGGCAGAGGCCCCCTTGCCGGCCCGGTCGTCGCGGCGGCTGTGATCCTGCCCGCGGGCTTTTCGCACCCGCGCCTCAACGATTCCAAAAAGTTGTCGGAAAAGACACGGGCAGGTCTCTTTGCAGAGCTCTCTGAGGCGCCGGACGTTGCAAGTGCCGTCGTGGAGGTCGGCCCCGAGGAAATCGACCGGCTTAACATTCTGCGCGCCACCCACGAGGCGATGCGGCGCGCCGTTGCCAAGCTGCTACCGGAGCCCGACCACGTGCTTATTGACGGCCTACCGGTCCGGCCCTTTCCCAAGCCCCAGACCGCGCTGGTAGGGGGCGACGGCCTGAGCCTGAGCATCGCCGCTGCCAGCATCTTCGCCAAGGTGACCCGTGACCGTCTGATGCTTGCCCTCGACGCCCAGTACCCCCAGTACGCGTTTGCTCAACACAAAGGATACGGAACAGCCTTACATCTGGCGCGATTGCAGATGCATGGCCCGTGTCCCGCTCATCGTCGCAGCTTTGCGCCTGTGCGCCAGCTGTTGCTACCGCTTTAGCGAACGGCTCCGGACGCTGGCATGGCGCCGTCCGGACGCCGCCAAACCACCCTCAGAAACGGATGCCGGCCAACTCGGCAGGGACGGCGAACGCAGGGCAGCGCGCTTTTTGCGCCAAGCCGGATACAAAATCCTTTATCGAAACTTCCGCCCCGCAAATGGCGGAGAAGTGGACTTGGTATGCCGCGTCCGAGGCGCGCTCGAGTTGGTTTTTGTGGAGGTCAAAACCCGCTCGAGCGAGGTCTACGGAGCCCCAGCCGACGCCGTGGACTGGGAAAAACAACGCCGGATCGTGCGGGCCGCCAGCGAATGGTACGCCCTGCTGGAGCAGCAAAAGGAGCGGGACGCGGGGCACACACACAAAGCCAGCCGCAGAGTGAGCGTGCGCTTTGACGTGATCGAAGTCCTCCACTCAGACGGGCACTGGGAAATCCGCCATTGGGCGGACGCCTTCACCGGGGAGGAAACCCGGCACCCAGGCAGCGCGCCGCTTATCCCGGGGGCCAGCCGAGGGGACGTCCTCCCAAAACGTGCACGTGGAGGTGGGGCACCGTTTCGCCCCCGTCGCGGCCGTGGTTGAGGACCACACGAAAGCCTGAATCAAGCAGCCCGAGAGAGCGTGCAACCTGCTTCGCTCCGAGCAAGAGCGCACCAAGAAGGAGGGCGTCGGAGTCCTCCGCTTCGCCGATGCGCGTGATGACTTTCTTGGGCACCACCAGGACGTGCACCGGAGCCTGTGGTTGGATGTCGTGAAAGGCGATCCACTCATCCGTTTCAGCCACAATCCGGGCCGGTATCTGGCGGGCGATGATTTTCTCAAAAATGCTCATGGTCTCAAAGGATGAAACAGCCGCCTTCCAACCGCAACGGTGCTGTTTTCCACTGCCGCGTCTGAACCCGCGTGCGGCCCGTGCCGCTAACGGATCGCGAAGGTAACCCGCCTTCCGAGCGCCAGCTTTTGCAGCAATCCACGCAGGAAAGCGACCAAGTCGCCAGCAAACACCTCGCACCGGCGGCACCAGTGGGCTTTTTGTAGGATTGCCTTGACCGCTGGCTGCATCTCTTCAAACGCAATCTTGGAAGCGAGACCTCCCGTCAACAACTGGTTGCAGGCGCGCTCACAGGACTTGAAAAAACCCAGTTCGAATCCGGATGGATTTTCCCTGGCCAAATCCAAAAGGGAAACGCGCAACTCCAACCCGTCACGCAGGAAAAAGGGGGCGACTTCATCGTAGCCGATCCCCCGCAAAACCCGGTGGACCGTCGAGGTGAACGCCTCCAGCGAATAGGGGTTCTCAGAACGCTCAGCCAAGAAAAAAGCCGTCACGCTGCGCGCCACGTCCTCCGCGGGCCACTCCTCGTAACCGGCAGCAAAAGCCGCCTCTTCCAGGCACTGCTCCAACCAGTCCTGCTCCAGTGCGACAGATCCAGCAGCACCCAAATCGATCACCGGAGGCTCATTAACCAGCCAGATCATGGCTTAAAAAGGTCAGGCTGGAGCGTACTGCGTTTGGGGCGACTGCCCAGCAGTTGGATCTCGTCGATGAACTCCCCCAAGTCTTCGAACTGTCGGTAAACCGACGCATAACGCACATATGCAATCTCATCCAGTGTGTGCAGATGCTCCATTACCTTCGCTCCGATGGTGTGGCTGGGCACCTCCCGCTCCAGGCCCGCTTCCAGGCTGGAGATGATTTCGTCCACTGCCTCTTCGATCTGAGCATGGGACACGGGGCGCTTTTCGCAGGCCTTCTGCATTCCATCCAAAACCTTCTGCCGGTCGAACAATTCGGAACGTCCGTCGCGCTTTACTACCCGAACCTCCGTCTGCTCAAGCTGCTCATAGGTGGTGTACCGGTAGGCACAAGCCACACACTCGCGCCGGCGGCGGATGCTCTTGCCGTCCTTCGCAGGGCGGGAGTCGATCACCTTGTCTTCTAACGCGCCGCACTTAGAGCAATACATTTTCTTGTGTCAATCCGTTCTCGCTACAACCGGATACCACAAGCGGTAGTGTGCGCAAGCAAAACCGCATAAAACCGGGTCCGCGCTTACCCCAAGGGACCAACCGGACACCACTCCAAACCTACTGCGCCCCCAACCGCTCAATGAGAAACTCGTGGATCGAAGCGTGCTTTACCTCGGGGGCGCCCGGATAGACCAACTCACTTTCCACGTTCAGTTCCTTCAAGCGCTCCTGAAGTTTCACCCCGAAGTTTGCAGTGTGCGTGGGGTCCTTTTGTTCCTGCCCGAGCCCGGGGGCGGACCCGAAAAACATGTATACGGGAGGAGCATCTGCACTCGCCAGCGCGTAGGGGGAGTATTCTGCAATCCAGTGAAGGATATTTTCGCGCTGCTGCAGAAAAGCCTCAAACGAGGTCTTCTTTTCCCCGGGGAGTGCCTTGATGCCGAACGCATGAGCCCCGTAGCTACTGTTGGGGGTCCATTCCTTCATCTGCGCCGGATCCAGTGTGGTTTGGGCTCCACTGGTGGCCACGCACTGCAAACGGGACGATTCGCGAGCCACCGGATCCCCGCTGGCGGGGTCTGCAAGATCCTTGTGAAAGGCCAGCCACAGGCTGGAACAAGCGCCGGCCGAGCCGCCCCACGCGCCCACCCGGTCTTTCCGCAGGTTCCATTCCCCAGCCTTGCTACGCAGGAATTGAACGGCCCGAGCCGCATCATGCAAGGGAGCTTTTACCGGGGGGACCACCCCGTCGGCAACCGCTTCTGCAATGAAACGATACTCGATCGAGGCAACCGAAATGCCCGCTTTCAGCAGCTGGTCGAGGTACCCCGGTGCAATATGGCTGCCGCCATTCCAGCCCCCCCCGTGGATGTGCACCGCCAGCGGGGCGGGCTTGTCGGAGGCAGCCTGCCAGAGGTCCATGACTTGCTTGGGATGCGGACCGTAGGCGACGGCGCGGAAGGTTGGCTCGGACACCCCGTAGGTGCGGTAGTGAATAAAATCCACAACGGGTGTGGGATCCTGCAATCCATGCGGATGATGCCCCTCGGTCTCCTGGCGTAGCAATCGGAAAGTCCCCCCCAGCTTCGCGTACACCGCCTCCATGGGCGCCCCATTTTCCAGGTAGGGAACAACCTCGTCCTTGCCCCCGGTATTGTAGAGGATCGCCACCTTGTCCTTGGCGAGCTTGGCGGCGAGATCGACCGGATTCTCGCTGTAGGCGAGCGCCTCGGCTTCCGTGCCAAAACCATACAATTCCATCAGGGAGGCCCAGTCCTTGGGGCTCCCCTTCCCCGCCCCCAGCTTGCCCCCGGGCCAGCTCTTAAAATCACAAACAGCCTTGTCCATGTACAGGCAGGCCACCTTGCCCGGATGCCCCGCCGCCCAGCGCGCAATCGCCAAGCCCTCGCGGCTAAGCCCAAGCAAGGAAACCTTCGGGGATAGTCCGTAGGTGCCGGTCATCGCCTCATAGACCGCATCCCACTTTGCGATAGCCTGCGGTGCCCCAACCGTATTGCCAGGCCCCAGCGCCACCACGTGAAACCCCCGCTTCACCAGCGCCAGTTCCGTCGCGCTCATGAAAGCCACCGGAGCACTGTCGGCGCTGTAGAGGGAAGGCACGAGCACCCAAGGCTTCCCGGAGGCGGGCCTTTCGGGAACCAAGACGGCTACCTTCTCGGTTCCCAGCGCGATCGAATAAAGCGCCGCCCCCAAGTGGTCCGCCTTTTTTCCGGGAAACGGTTCATAGGCGTGAAGAGAAACGAGGGAGCCCGTTACCGCAAAAATGCCGGCGAGAAAGCCAAAAGGAAGGGAGTGTCG
>CAMCIN010000228.1 GCA_945874745.1 Akkermansia muciniphila
GGCGCGTCGTGGACGCCTTCAAATCGTTCTCGGCAAAAGCCGACGGCTTCAACAGCGAACTCCTCACCGGCGAGGTGTGGAAGATCGACGACCGGGAAAGTTCCACGGAATCCAAGGTCCGCCGGCAGTTTGCAGCCAACCTCAAAGCCTACCTGTACTCCGGTGCCGTCTCATTCCACGCGAAAGGCAAAACGCCCATTACGCTGACGCCGTTCGGACGCCTGTTCATTCTCTGCAACGACAACCCCGAGAACCTGCGGGTACTTCCCGATCTCTCGGATGACATTCAGGGAAAGATTCACATTCTCCGCTGCAACCCTGCCACACCGCCCATGCCGGCATCGACCTCCGAGGAAAGGGCAGCATACCGGGCCGCCGTCTCCTCCGAAATCCCAGCACTCCTCGCAGATCTGGAATCGTGGACGATTCCCGGTGAATACACCGAGGCGCGGACAGGAGTGGCGACCTACATCAATCCCACGGTTCTGCGCCTGTTGCGCCAGCAGGAACCGGAAGCCCTCATGGCTGAACTGATCCAGACCGCCATCACCGTCCAGCTACTCGATGCGGAACGGGGGCGCATCTGGCGAGGGACAGCATCCGAATTGCAGGCGATCCTGACCGGCCCCAGCGCCCCCAACCGGCGGCAGGCCGAGGAACTCTTGTACTGGCCGAAGGCGACCGGCACCTATCTGGGGCGTCTTGCCGACCGGAGCGACCTGTACGCGACCGAATACCAGCTTCTGGTCCGGAAGGGACCGCATCAAAAGGGCGTCCAGACCTACACAATCACCGAGACAGACGCCCCGGTTGACTGGCGCCTGCCGCTGTAAAGCGCCCCCTCTCTTCCCCCTCAACCGCGCTCCCGACGGTTCCGGTGTGTTGCCACCTGAGTGGCAACAAGACGCGCGTCGCCTGTTTTCACCCACCATACCCATGCAAACCGAACAGACACCCCCATGCCTCCCCGCATCCGCGGCCGCCTCAAAACTACGCATCCGCGACTTCAAAGGCGCCCGCCGCCAGAGATCAGGAGCACGCCCCCGGAACACAGAACGCGCCCGCCTTCCTCAGAGGCATCCTTTTCGGAGACGCCGGCTCCAGGTCTGACCGGTGCGAAGCAAAGGCTGTCTCTCAAAAGGAGCCCCGATTACTGCCATTCGGAATGGCAGTGGGGGCGCGGTGGCAGCTCACGGACCCAGAGTTCGAAGAAGAAACCACTGCCATTTACTGCCATTCAAAAGCCAAAAAACCCCTAAAAATGGCAAAAAACGGCTGTTTTGGAGTGACTGGGGGCGCCCTGTTTCCGGGTCTTTTCTACTGTGTAAGCCGCTCTGTTTGAGGGACTTTGAGGTGGTGCGCGATACAGGGTTCGAACCTGTGACCCCTACCGTGTCAAGGTAATGCTCTACCACTGAGCTAACCGCGCGGGCCAAAACTTGTCGAGTCCCACAGCCACTGGCTATGCTACCGACGGGAGTGGGACCGTACACACCGCCACGGATTCACTCAAGAAAAAAGACACTCAGGAACTCGCGCTCGAATACCGGCGCAATCCGCGCAGCCAGAACCAGCGGGTAAAACAGAGCAGCGCGGCAGCGCCAGACAACAACGGCACCGTCGTCCCCCACACCACCTCCCCGCCCCGCGTCAACATCCTGGCCGGAACATTCGCCACCAAAATCACTGGAATCACCCAGCTGAAAACCGTCCGAAAGGGTCCCCGGTAAACCGAATCCGGATATCTGCCAATGTTAAACAGGTTAAAGTAGCCGTAAATCAGCCCCTGTGCGCGCACGATCCAGAAACAGAGCGTAGAAAGGGAACACATCACGCTGTAGTGGACCGAAACCCCCACAAGGACGCAGCAGGTATAGAGAAAGACGGTTTTGGGAGTAACAACCACTCCCAGCTTTGAGAGCGACCAACCCACAATCGAGAGTCCGATCCCGGTGTTGACGATGTTGTCCAACCCGATCTGCCTCGTTGACACGGCGAACTGAGCGTCCAGCGGGAGGGTCAGAAACACATCCAGTTTTCCAGTGCGCACAAGCTCCGGGATTTGGGTGAGGTTGACGTAGAAAAAGGCCTGGAAAAGCTGCGCAATCACCTGGTGGGTGCCCACCAGTGCCACTACCTCCCACTTCGTCCAGTCGCCGATCCGGTCGACATGGGCGAAAAGCACGTCAATAAAAAGGACCTGCCCCATAAACCAGAGGACCTCCACCACCGTCCAAAGCAGGAAGTTGGCCTTGAAGCTCATCTCCCGGATCAAGGAATTCCTCGCCTGCAAAAGAGACACTTTTAAGTAACGCAACATGAAGGCGAAGGGGTTCGAGGAGAACAAGGCTGGCAGGGCTCCGCCCCTCCATTGAAGGGCCTCCGTCGTAGCACCAGAGAATTGGATCGCATCTGCAAGGGCGGAGCTTTGTTTAAGACGCGTTACTCCCCTACCCGGCCCAGATGCGCGCGTTGCGGAAAAACCGCAGCCACGGGGCGTCCTCGCCCCATTCGGAGGGGGCCCAGCTGTTTTGCACGGTGCGAAACACCCGCTCGGGATGGGGCATGAGAATCGTGGCGCGCCCGTCCTCGCTAGTGAAGGAGGTCATGCCTTCAGGCGAGCCGTTCGGATTAAGCGGGTAGGCGACGGTGGGCCGGTGGTGGTTGTCCACAAACCGGGCGGCGACCAAGCCCGAAGCCGAGGCCGCACGCGCGGCCTCCGGATCCGAAAACTCGGTGAACCCCTCCCCGTGCGCCACCGCGACCGGGAGCACCGAGCCGGCCATTCCCTTGAAAAACACGCTCGGGCTGGCCTCGATCTGGAGCGACACAAAACGCGCTTCAAACCGCTCGGATTCATTTTGCACAAACCGCGGCCACCACGATGCCCCGGGAATGAGGCTCCGCAGATTGCTCATCATCTGGCACCCGTTGCACACCCCAAGGGAGAAGGTGTCCTTGCGTCGGAAAAAGGTCTCAAACTGAGCCCTCGCCCGCTCGTTGAACAAGATGCTCTTTGCCCAGCCTTCGCCCGCCCCGAGGACATCCCCGTAGCTGAAGCCGCCGCAGGCCACCAGGCCCCGGAAATCGGAGAGCGCCACCCGCCCCTCAAGCACGTCGCTCATGTGCACGTCCACCGCGCGGAAGCCGGCCCGGGTGAAGGCAGCAGCCATCTCGACCTGTCCATTGACCCCCTGCTCGCGCAGGACGGCCAAAGGCGCGCGGCTCGAAAAGTCGGGCCCGAATTCCAGATCGAATGCCACCCTCGGGGTGATGCCCGGATCCTGCATGTCCAGCTTCCCTGCCAGCTCTTGGTCGGCGCAGGACGGGTTGTCGCGCAGTCGCGAAATGCGGTGCGACACGTCGGACCACACGGCACGCAGTTCGGAAAGCGGTGCCTCGTATAGAACCGCCCCCGACTGGCGCACGCTGAGTGCCAGACCCGCCGCCGGAGCGCCAATTCTGTGGCAAGCGGACTCGATCTGGTGGAGTTCCAGCACCCGGCGGACGGCGGGTTCGTCCTCCGCGCGCACCTGCAGCACCGCTCCCAGTTCCTCGCTGAACAGGGCGGCAAAGGCCTCGTCCCCGGCGCCTAGTTCAAGCGCGACGCCCGAGCGTCCCGCGAACGCCATTTCCAAAACGCAGGCGAACAGTCCGCCATCAGACCGGTCGTGGTAGGCGAGCAGCAATCCCTTGGAGGAAAGTTCCTGAACGGCGTTCCAAAAGCCTTTTAGCAGAGCCGGACCGTCAACGTCAGGGCACTCCCTGCCGGTCTGGGCCACGACCTGGGCGAGGATGGAGCCGCCCAACCGATTCTGGCCGCGTCCCAAATCCACAAGCAAAAGCACCGTCCCGTCACCGGACCGCAAAGCCGGGGTGAGTGTTTTGCGGATGTCACTGCAGGGCGCGAATGCAGACACAATCAGCGAGACCGGAGCCGTCACCCGTTTTTGCAGGGCTGCGTCCGTCCAGACGGTGCTCATGCTCATGGAATCCTTCCCCACGGGGATCGTTATTCCCAGCGCGGGGCAAAGCTCCATTCCGACGGCGCGCACCGCCTCGTACAAGTCGGCCCCGTCGCCTTCGACTGAGGGAGCGGCCATCCAATTGGCGGAAAGGTTGACCTGGCCGATCGCTCCGATGTGGGCGGCTGCGAGGTTTGTGAGCGCCTCGCCCACCGCCAGTCTGGCGGAGGCGGCGGCGCTATTTACCGCAACCGGGGTGCGTTCCCCCATGGACATGGCCTCGCCGGTGAAGGTGTCGAAGGCGGCGGCGGTCACGGCACAGTCCGCCACGGGCACCTGCCAGGGCCCGACCATCTGGTCGCGGGCAACCAAGCCGGTGATGGTGCGGTCGCCGATGGTGATCAGGAAGCCCTTGTCCGCAACCGCGGGGTGGGCGACCACACGCTGGACAGCCTCCTGGAGCGAGATGCCGTTGAGTTCGAGCGGACGCAGGTTACGGAGCAGGCGCGCGGCTTGGCGATGCATCCGGGGCGGTTTTCCGAGCAAAACGTCCAGCGGCATGTCGATGGGCGTGTTTTTGAAATGCTCGTCCTTCAGGACCAACTGGCGTTCCTGTGTCGCCACGCCCACCACGGCAAAGGGGCACCGCTCGCGCTCGCAGAGGCGGGCGAACTCCGCCAGTCGGTCGGCGGCCACCGCCAGCACGTACCGCTCCTGCGCCTCGTTGCACCAGATCTCCACCGGACTCATTCCCGGCTCGGAATTTGGGACCTTTCTCAGTTCGAAACGGCCCCCGACTCCCGCGTCGTTGACCAGTTCGGGCAGCGCGTTGGAAATGCCCCCGGCCCCCACGTCGTGGATGAAGAGGATTGGATTTTGCCCCCCCATCGCCCAGCACCGGTCGATGACCTCCTGGCAACGCCGCTCCATTTCGGCGTTGTCCCGCTGCACGCTGGAAAAGTCTAGGTCGGCGTTCCCAGAGCCGCTTGCCACCGAACTCGCGGAGCCTCCCCCCAGACCAATTAACATGGCCGGTCCGCCCAGCACTACCAGTGCGTCTCCTGCGGCTACCTCGCCCTTGGAGACGTGCTCGGCTTTGATGTTCCCAAGGCCCCCGGCGAGCATGATCGGCTTGTGGTAGCCCCGCCACTCCTCCCCATCCGCTGTAGGCACCTGCGCCTCGTAAGCCCGGAAGTACCCACACAAGGCCGGCCTGCCAAACTCGTTGTTGAACGCGGCCGCCCCAAGGGGGCCCTCGATCATGATATCCAAGGCCGAAACGATTCTCTCGGGCTTACCGTTGTCTTTCTCCCACGGACGCACCGCCCCTGGAATTCGGAGGTTAGACACCGTAAATCCCGTCAGCCCCGCCTTTGGTTTGGAGCCCCGGCCGGTTGCCCCTTCGTCGCGAATCTCCCCGCCGGAACCAGTAGCCGCCCCCGCGTAAGGCGAGATCGCGGTCGGATGGTTGTGGGTCTCCACCTTGCAAAGGATGTGGATCGGTTCGAAATGCGCCCCGTACTCGCCGGTGAGCGGGTCGGCGTAAAACCGACCGGCGCGCGTTCCTTCGAAGACGGCTGCGTTGTCCTTGTAGGCGGACAGCACGCCGCCCTTGTGCAGTTCGTAGGTGTTCCGGATCATCTGGAACAGAGAGTGGTCCTGCTTGACCCCGTCTATCTCCCAAGAAGCATTGAAGATCTTGTGCCGGCAGTGTTCCGAGTTGGCCTGGGCAAACATCATCAATTCGATGTCGTGCGGGTCGCGGCCAAGCGCCTCAAAACTCCGCACCAGGTACTCGATTTCGTCCTTTGCCAGCGCCAGCCCCAGCTCGAGGTCAGCAGCCTCAAGCGCCGCACGGCCTCCACTCAAAACGGGGATCGTGCGCAGCGGTCGCGGTTCTTCCTTCCGGAAAAGTCCCGCTGCTGCCTCGTACGCGTCAAAGACAGCCTGCGTCATCCGGTCATGGAGCCGACTGTCTAGAGCCGCTGCCTGGGCCGCGCTCAATGCCACACCCCCAGTGTCCACCCTGAAGGCAAGGACACGCTCAATCCGATCCACCTCAAGCAAGCCGCAGATGCGGGCGATGTCACTCGCCTTGGAGGACCAGGGGGAGATGGTCCCCGGCCTTGGAGCAACCACGCGCAAAAAACCGGGCTTTTCCATCGCGCTCCGTCTCGGCCCGTAGGTGAGTAACTGCCCCAACAGCGCCTGTCTCTCCTCGGAAAGGGGGCTATTGCACTGCACCAAGTGCACAAAAACAGCACCGAGTCCGGTCACGGGCACCCCATCGGACAGGAGCAATTGGAGCAAGGAGTTCAGACGGGAATCCGTCAGGGCTTGGGAACCGGCGAGAATCAACATGGGAAAAGCAAGGGAGCGGGTGAAACAGCAAGACTAAGCATTCTCAGGCGCCTTTGGCGAGGGCGGTGCCTCGCCGCTTCCCCTAGGTATGAGCGGCTTCACTCCCGCCATTCCACATCGTTAGGGAAACGTGGCAACGAAGACACCCCCTGGTTTGGCCTCCCTTACGGCAGATGTCCTAAGAATCCTCTTCCACTGGGATCAAATGGTATGACCTCTCACCTCGGCGCAACACAGGGAAATCCTGCTTTCCATCAAGGTCCGCGGGCCACACACACCGGCAAAGGCCTCGCGCCAACATGCCGCCTCCGGCCTGGCAGACATGCATCTGGATTCGTCGAAGGCAAAATATTTTCCAACCCCATGCAATTCCTTCTCCGATCACTCCCAACACTAGCCCTCACCATTACTGCGTCCGCAGCCATCACCGTAGATACCGTCCTGGTGCCGATGCGCGATGGAATCAAGCTGGCGACCGACGTGTACCGGGACGACAGCCTGCCTGCGGGACCCGTGGTCCTGATGCGCACGCCCTACGACAAGGCGAAGGCGAAGGCCTCCGCCGAAAAGATGGCAGGTGCGGGTTATGTGGCGGTCATCCAGGACTGCCGGGGCACCCATGGCTCCGAGGGCATCCTGATTCCGTACAACAACGAAGGACAGGACGGGTACGACTCCATTGAGTGGGTCACCCGACAGGCGTGGTGCAACGGGCGGGTCGGAATGACCGGCGGCTCCTATGTTGGGGCTGTCCAATGGCAGGCGGCGGTAGAACACCCTCCGGGCCTCGTTGCCATCGCGCCGCAAGCAACATGGAGCAGTTTCTACCGGAACCTATAACTGGGCGGCGCCGTGCGCCTCTCTCTGATTGCAGGCTGGGCCGCTGGCAATTCAGCAAAGCCCGCCGACGCCAAGCCGGTCGACTGGGATTCCACACTGCTGCACC
>CAMCIN010000229.1 GCA_945874745.1 Akkermansia muciniphila
TATAGAGCCTCTCTGCTTCAGCTGAAACGTTGTCGGTGTTGTGGAGTTCACTTTCGACGGTGACGCTGAACTGATGACTGCTGTACCCGGGAAGCCCGAGTCGTTTGCTGTAGTTGGCGACTAATTTTACGGCCATATGGTTTGGTTTCGGTGGTATCCAGGCAGCAAAAAGGCCCGTCGGATCAGGACGGGCCGGTTGCTCTTGGATGAGTTGTTGGACTGGCGAAGGAGAAAAACCTGCGCACCTGTGAAATGGGAGACCGGTCTCCTTTTCTAAACTGGCTAGCGTTTACGGGTTGACGCCTTGATCACCTCTTCGGCAATCGTGGTTGCAGCCGCAAGTAATGCGCTAACAAGGGTTTTCACGGGTAGGGACATAGTATTTCACCTCCTTTTTGAGGAAAATTGCGGGTTTCACAGCGAAACTCGCGCCTCAAATGATTATACCCGTTTTTGAGAGAAAATGGGGAGGGGGGGAGCAACAAAAGCTCACGGCCACGGATTCCAGATTCACCGGCGGTGACACGATAGCCAGACCGTTCTTCCACAAGATCAATCTGGTGGCTGTTGCTGGGCAGGTCCACCAGAGCAGACATCTTACCCAGTCTCGTGGGGGTCATTTTGAGCCTAGGGTGCAAAATTTTGCACCCTCAACCCTAACTCGGCGGTGCCCTCGAACGACCGTTCCTGGGGGTAGTTTGGGTTAATTTCAATCCAAGTCGGCGGTTGCTGCGGTTGCTGCGGTTGCTGCGGTCGTTTTGCGGAAGCGATAGACTTTTGAATCGAAATACCCCTCGCCATCCGTCCTCGGTTCACGGACCACGGTTCGCTCAATCGTGTACCCCTCCAACTCCAGAAGGTTTTGGTCTGCGAAGAGCCGGCTAATTGGTGTGCCCAAGTGCAACTGTTCAGCTTTTGGGCTACCGCTGGACTTCAAGCTAGGTACATCGATGCCTTTTGCATGGGCCTCACTGATCATTTCCGCCAGCGTGAAAGTCTGTTCATCACCGTGCAAGCTGATGGCCAGCTCCCTGAGAAAACCATGCACGGGATCGCGTACTCGTTCCACGAGAGCGTCGTGCCCCTCAGTGAGCGGGGGAAGGCCAAAGATTCGCTGCACAATCCAGTTCATACCGCTGGCCCACTCCCGTTGTCGATGGGGACAGTCTAAACGGGGCATTCCATCTAGGATCCAAGACCGTAGAACCGCAGCAACCGCACCAAGGTACAGCGGATGATTCGCCTTCACATGTTCAATGATTCCGCCCTCCGTCCATTCGCGCCACCGATAATCATCTGCCTGTTGCAGGATCCGAATTCCACAAAGCCGGTTTGCGAGGTCCTGAGTGGTTTCAAATGCGTTGCTGGTGCCATAGATCACATACCCGCGACTGTCTACTTCACCCTCAGAGCGGAGAGCCCGCGCATTAAACCTCCCGTCCGCGGTCACGAACGACTCTAGTGTGGCTGAGTTGATCCGCCCCCGAAGATTATCCAGCGAGATGAGTGGACGCCCCTCCAAGAGGGCTTTGTTGAACTCCTCGTCAAGGCTCCCAACACCGCCCTTTCGCTTGCTGATCAAGCGAACGGGTTCGTTATAGATGGAGCCGATCAACTTCACCAACATTCCCTTACCGCTCTGGGAATGATTGGCTTCGACCATAAAGATTGGCATCACAAGCGACTTCTCGAGGAACAAACCCAGTCGCAGCATCGGTGCGAGTATTGCGGCGATGGCTCTAGACTGGTCTGCCGGTGAGCTCCATTTCCAGTCACCGAGTAGGTTCAGAAGAAGCTTAACAGCTTCGTCTGTCGTCACCTCGGGGACCTGCGTTTTTGAGGTCACAAATAATTCATGCTCCTTGTGGTAGCCAACGGAGAGGACTTTGCCGTCTGAGGAGATCGGAGGGAAGGAACACAACCTAGAGATTCTGGGCAACCCATTTAACGCCTCCTTGCACGAGAGAATAGCGCCCGCGTGGCTCGAAGAAAATGCGCGTGGCAGGTCACGAACGGAAGCACCACCATTCACCCATTCCTTCCGACGGAAACGAGCATGTCGTTCAGCGAAACTGGGCAGGCGCTCCTTTGCGAGTTTTTCGAAAACTCCGCGCTGCTCTTGTTTGGATGCCATCGTCACGGCCGATCCCATGTAACTAAAAACCGTTTCGGTCTTGGCGAGTACATCCATTAGCCCAACGGCACTTTCGCGGATGGTGGTTAGGTCTCCCGGCAGGTAGACAACGGGAAGGGGGGGCGCATCCTGATCGATGTGGGGAACTGAGACGTATGGGATACTGGATTTCTCCTCGCTTCGGAGGGTGTCCTCCGAGGCAGTATTCTGTTTAATGGGCAGCGGATCTGTTTGACCCAGAGTAATTTCAGCGAGTTGAGTTGTCATATGTGTTCTCCTAGAGTGCTTTGATGGTGAAACCTGCGATAAGGGCGGCTTCATTGATCTTTCCGATCCCTGCTCCGATTCTGGTCTGAACTTCGTCGGTGAACTGCGCAGAATCCACATCTCGAAGAAACGCCTCCAAAGCTCTCATCTGCTCGAATGCAGCTTCCACTTTCGAGGGTTCGACAATGGGGAGTGGCCCTTGAGCGTCGGCAGGGGTTTCCGCCCTTGCCTGATTCGGTGCTGCTTCCGCGCAGGTCTCCAGTGAGGGTGCTTCATGCCGAGCCAGCTCTTGCGAATGTTCCTGCTGATCTGGGGACGACTTCGACGCTGACTTGGCGCCTTTCCGTGTCTTGGTGGGTTGCGCATTGCCACCCTCGGAAAGCCAGTTCTGGTTGATCGCTAGTGCCTTGGCACTGGAATAGCCGTTTTGTTCCAGCACCTTTCTCAAGCGCTTTGCATTGTCGAACTCACCCAGTTCGAGCAGTTGGTCGATAGTCGCTACAACTTTTACCCCCGTATCAAGGGAGGTGTGCGAGGCCCCGACTTTTTCAGCTGCAATCTCGCGGGATTTGGGCAGTGCAAAATTTTGCACCTGCGTCGTGCCGCTCCGTCCTGCCGCAACTCGCTGCTTTGCCCGCTTCTTTTCGATGTCGAGGTAGCACTTGTACTCTCGAGCGCGCATCTCATTGGTCTTGTCCCGTGCAACATTGTGGCTGAGCACGAGATTTTGCTCCTCGGCCTCTGTTAGATCACCATCAACGAAGAGGACCGGCACCTTCTCCTTGGACAATTGCTGCGCCACCCTCAACCGCGTATTGCCCGAGAGGATCTTCATGGTCACCTTGCAGACAATCAAGGGCGACTGAATGTCGTTCTCCGTGATGCTGGCCAAGAGTGCAGGGGGAACATCGCTTCCGTAGATGGTGTCGCTTAGCGGGTTGATTCGAAGTGTTTCCGTATCACACCATTGAATCTCGGATGAGAAGGAGGTATTGCCACGGGTTGTTGGGGCGCCCAACTTCTTGGAAACCGCATTATCGACAACATCATCCCCATCCATGGAAGGGAACGCGTCAACCGTTCCTTCCTCAATCGGTTTTTTTGCAGGCCGGGAAAGCTCTGTATTCAATACCCTTGGCAAAGTAAGCTCGGGAGCAACAAGGGCGTCTGCGACCGATTTTGTTTTTTCGTTAGTACTCATTCTATATCAGGTGGTTACGTTGCTGAATCTCAAAGAGGCAAAGATTTTTTTTGCACGTTGGGGGTGAACCCACTGCGTCTTAGTGACTTGTCGCCAATTGGTTGCGATTTACTTTTGGGTTTGGGAACTGTTTCCACTCCATACCGTCGAGGAGTTCGCCTTTTTCTCCGAAGGTGGCCGAGGTCTTGCCGTACCAGTCGTGCTTGTCGCCTTCCGGGATCCAGTTGCCCCATTGCTTGAAAAAGAAGGAAATGCGCTTCTTGAGGGACTGATTTCGAATGCTCTGGGCCCATGCAGGTTCCATTTTCCGTCCCATGTACTTTTCGTGATGGGTCTCGCCACCGCAGATTAGCCAGTCGAGCTGACCAACGGTATCAGGGGGCAGGGTGATTGGACCGAGGGCTGGTTCGTAGCTGCAGAACCTGACCACTGCTGGAATCTCGCGGATGATGGGCCATCGACGGTCGAAGTTCTCCTGATCGCCGGCGGTGAATCCGATCCATACGTTCGCGAGGGGCAACAGCTCCGAAACGCCAATCTCTTCGAGTTGCTCCCGAATGAATTCGGGGCGCTTGGTAAGCAGCAACCAGTCCAGGTTCGGAGTCTCGCGAATCAGTTTGAAGAGACGCGTGCGACTGCCTTCAGGAGCTTCCGGGTCGAAGACATCCGCCATGGAGGCGCAGAAAACCTTTCTACGCACTCCGTCACGCTTTGCTTGTTCGTTCCATCGGATGGGCTCTTTCCATGTATCTGCACTCGCAGGACGCCTCGGCTTGCCTTTGCCCCATTCGGTTTGAATGGCAGGCTTTCTCGCAACGGTTTCCGCGTAGCAATAGAGGCACTCCGCGCTAACTTTGTACAACCGATCCACGGGTTAAAGGTGTGGTCGGTCCAGCTGATGTTTGTTTGTTTTGCCATGCTGCATCTACTCAGGGCTCACTGGTTAGACATGCTTTCGCCGTGAGCCAGCGAAGGCATGGTTTCGGGATGTCCGAAAGTTTCTTGGGTTTGCGTGTTTGCGGCATCGCGGCCGTTTTGCATTGAAAG
This sequence comes from Akkermansia muciniphila, assembly GCA_945874745.1. Classification (GTDB taxonomy): domain Bacteria; phylum Verrucomicrobiota; class Verrucomicrobiia; order Chthoniobacterales; family Chthoniobacteraceae; genus Chth-196. The sequence continues at coordinate 4,650 of CAMCIN010000229.1, forward strand.
GGCTCCCCGCGCCTCGCGGTCCAGGGCGTCGAGGTGATAGCGTCCGGTGATGGGAGAGGGCTGAAAGAACCCCTTGGCTTTGAGCCGGCAGAACGTGGCTTTTGAAATGCCAAGGTGATCGGCCGCTCCCTTTGCATTGGTGTACTTCGTCTTGGGAGCTGCCTGCAGGTGAACCGCTCCTCGCTCCATCTTGTCCGGCTCCCGGGCAGACACTTTGTCCTGAGGGTTGAGATGTTCCATCAGCCGATGCGTGAGCAGGCCCTCCAGCAAGTGGGTTTGGAACTTCGTGGCATTGTTCCGTGCATGGTTGGTTTTGCGTCCCATTTTCAGGCACCCTCCTTTTCCGTCAGTGCTTGAGTCTCCAAGGGGAGGATTCTCCAGTAATCCGTTGCCTCTTGCTCCGTCATCAAACGGCTGTCGTAATGCTCATCCAAGACGGTGGTGCCCTTGTGACCAAGAGCGGCACTAGTCAGGACCTTGCATTTGAATGTTCCGCGATAGGCAGTCGCGAATGTCTTCCTTGTCCCGTCCTGTACCCACTCCGCGATTCCAGCCTCGCTCATGGCCCTCTTGCGCACACGCTTCAGTGTTGACTCTGACACTGGAAGGAGGTCGCCGTGCCGGGTGTTGCCTTGAGTTTCCCACCATTCAAGCCAGCGGTTAAGCGTCGGCAGGATTGCCACGGAATAGGCATGGCCGCTTTTGTTGACCGTGTGTGGGACATAGAGATGTCCGTTGCGGCCGACGTCTGTCCACCGCAACTTCATTGCGGCCTCGGGTCGCACGCCTGCGAAGAAGCAGACTGCAAAATACGGCACTGCTCTCATGTCGGTAGAGGCAACCGCCGTCATGAAGTTACGCACTTCAGCGACCTTGAAGGTTTGGACAGTCCTTTGCCGTGAGACGCCGTCCGTTTTCATCCGCTTCAGTGACTGGGTGGGGTTAAAGTCCATCCATCCTAAGTCTATACAGTACTCAAACGCGGCGTGCAGGTTGCGCAGGTGTGCTCTGAACGAAGACTTGCTAAGGTCTTTGAAAAGGGGACGCAGTTGGTTCGGGGTGAGTGCCAGAAGGTTCGTTTTTTCCAAGCTCTGGAGCCGCGCCAGAGTGTGTTTGACGCTGCGCCAGTGCCGAGGCTGGCAGCGGGGATGCGCTTTTTTTCGTTCCTGAAACCTTTCCCAGACACCGGCGTGGTAGGCGCCAAGCCCCTCTTTGACAGTTCTGGATTCCAGCGCCTTGTCCAAAGCTACCTTGACCTGCCGGGCTGCCTCGACGAGCGACACGCCTGTGCCTTCGAGCCAAGCCTTGGCTGACCGGGCTTCCACCAACTCCTCGACAGTGACCGTGCGCGCCAACTCGCCAAATCGTCTCTGGAGTGCTTCGTGCTCCACGACGGCCTGCTCAGCCTCCCCACGGGAGCGGTACCATCGGTACCCGCCACTGGGTTTCAGCGGGGAGCCCTTTGGAAAGTACACTCGGGGCTGCATCTTTCCGTTGTGCCAACACTCCGTGATCTTGAGGCCTCTGTATCTGAAAGAGCTCGCCGAGGTACTGGTCGATCGTTGGGGCGACGAGTGGCTGTCGGGGGAGGAGGTTACTGTGGAATAAAAATATTTTCCTTTTTTTCTTTTCAATCCGGAGTTCTCGGATAGATTCCGAGTTGCAGTGGGATAGCTCATGGTTAGTTCTTCAAAATTCTTCTTCCAAGACGACTATCTTGAGCGTACGCCTTTATTAGGAATTCTTTTAGGCGAACTGATTTTTCGTGGAGTGCGCGCGTTCGTCCGCCTCCGGTGAAATGTTCCGCGACAATCTTCCCAGTTTCTAGATTGTGAGCCAGGGGAGTGCGGTTGACTCTTCGCTGCCCCCCCGAGGGGGTGGATGCCCCATGGTGTTTTGACCGTCAGGAGTGGAAGTTCGTCCTCTCCGTTTTCAACGACTTACGGCGGGAAAAGCACGCGCTGAGAGTAGGCCGCCGTCCGTTTTAACTATACTTTAACGATACTTTTTCGGCTTAGTGAGAGCCGAATTCTGGTTGCTCTTTCATAAGTCCCTCTGGGAGAGGGAGCCGGCAGTCGGGCTCGAACCGACGACCTGCTGATTACAAATCAGGCATAGCCCCTTCTGTAAACTACTCTTTCTCTGTTGGATACTTCGTCATGCTTGCGGATTGTCAGGTGTACTGCTATCTAAATCTGGCCCAATTTGGCCCAAACTATGCCGAAGCAAATCCTACCCGATCCTTACTTCGAGAGTTCAACAAAGCGCTGGAGACTTCGTATCCCCGCCGAGCAGTCCGAAAGCGGTAAGGCCGAACGCCACAGTTTTGCCACCAAAGCGGAGGCCAAAGGCTTCCGACTGGCGCACGAAGCCCGGATTCAAAATGAGGGAACCAATGTCCACTTATTAAACAGCCTAGAGAGAGGCGTCGCCCGGCAGGCGCTGGATCGTTTACAAGGGGCATTCGGAG
>CAMCIN010000230.1 GCA_945874745.1 Akkermansia muciniphila
ACCAGAACCGTTGGTTTGTCAGTGAGAATGTGGCCCCCGTCCCGGTGCACTTTGAACTCGCTGACTCTTCCCCGGCTTAGCCAGGCCCAAACCGCGTGGGTGCCCTCGTGGCCGAGCACGTACAGCCAGCGTCCGCGAGGCTCGCCGAACAGGGAGAGGCACCCCGTGAAAAAAAGCAGCCAAATTACCACCCCCAGCGAGAAAAACCAAAAATCCTCAGTCGCCCAAAAATGATGGTGCACCGTAACCCGGCCCAGGGAAGCCACGAAGCTGACCGTCCACACCCACGCCACGGGCAAAAGAAAGAATCCCGCTATGTTTTTCAACAGCGTAACCCTCACCCGGTAACCCGGCCGCCTCACCGGCCGCGCCTCCGCGCGTTTACCGGGCCCCACAGGACCGGTCCCAGCCCCAGCGCGCAGCCGCAGGCCTTGTCCCTTCTCACCCGCACTTTGGCGACTCGACTTCACCTCAAGGGAGACTGAAACAGAAAGGGTGAACCGCTTGACCCAGACCCTCAGCGGCTAGCAGGCGGAAGGAATCTTGGCCGGAAAAGTGCCGGCTCAAGGTCCCGATCCTCACGCTTGCATCCGTTCCCATGCGTCCCGCCCGGGAAACACGCCGCGTTACGCCCGACCCATGTAGTCACCGGTACGCGTGTCAATCTTGACCAGTTCGCCCTCCTTGATGAAAAGCGGCACGGTCACAACCTTGCCAGTCTCCAAGGTGGCCGGTTTCTGCACATTGTTGGCGCTATCGCCGCGCACTCCTTCAGCCGACTCGGTCACTCTCAGGTTTACAGAAGCGGGCAACTCCAAGGTAGCGGGCTTTCCCTCTACAAAAAGCACTTCCACCTTCAAATTCTCGGTCAGGTACGCCTTGGCATCGCCGATAAAGTCCTCCTCAAAGGTCACCGACTCGTAGTTTTCAGGATCCATGAAGTGGTAGGTCGTCCTGTCCTTGTAGGAGAACTCAAGCGTCTGCCGGTGCACTTCCACCGTCTCCACCTTGTCGGTGGAACCAAAACGCACGTCGGCGGACTTGCCCGTTCCGATGTAACGGATGATGGCCTGCACGAAGGCGCGCAGGTTGCCGGGGGTGCGATGCATGACTTCCAGCACAATAGCGGCGTTGCCATTGTAGCGAATGCACATGCCCTTACGGAGATCGTTTGCTGCTGCCATAATTAAAAAGTTGGAAAGTTTGGTGAAAAATACTGGTTGAGGAAAGGTACTGCCTCGGGAAAAACCTAAAAACAGCGAGCATAGCAATATCCACCAGCCTAGGCGGACTGGCAAGCGGATTGCCCGCCACCTGCAACGGCCCGCTGGGCCCCCTTCGCCGCCAAACAGCGCTGGCAAACAACGCCAGTATCCTTTGTTGGGACGAGGGGAAGGGAGAATGCACCGCATCTACCGCAGCCTGTTGCGTGCGAGCCCGGCTCCAACCCCAACCGGTTGTGGGGGCGCCAGATTCTAGTTGTCGAACCACCAACGCCAATTAAAGTGGTGTTTTTCCCCTTCCAAACTTCCTAGGCCCTAGCTCATGTCAGACCTCGCTGAATCCCAAACTTCCGTTGCAAAAGACCAACTTTACGACGCCTCCAAAATTGACAAGCTCGAGGGCCTCGCTGGCGTACGCCAGCGCCCCGGCATGTACATTGGGCCAACAGATGAAAGGGGCCTCCACCACTGCGTTTTCGAGGTGCTAGACAACTCGATCGACGAACATCTCGCCGGCTACTGCACGCGGATTGAGATCACCCTGCACGTGGACGGTTCCTGCTCCCTGCGGGACAACGGCCGCGGCATCCCCGTCGACATCCATCCGCGCTTTAAAATTCCGGCCATCGAGCTGGTGCTGACCAATCTGCACGCGGGCGGCAAGTTCGGCCAGGGGGCGTACAAGTATTCGGGCGGTCTGCACGGGGTCGGAGCCAAATGCGTCAACGCCCTTTCGGACTGGTTCAAAGTGGAGGTCACCCGCGACGGAAAGGTGCACCACATGGCCTTCGAGCGCGGCGTCACCACCCACAAGCTGAGCGTTATCGGCGAAGTGCAGAATCTGAAGCAGTCCGGGACGCTGATCACTTTCCTGCCGGATCCGACGATTTTCACCGTCACCGTGGAGTTCCAGTACACAAAACTGGCGACGCGCCTGCGGGAACTGGCCTTCCTCAACCCCGGACTCGAGATTAGCCTCACCGACGAACGGGGCGAGGACTTGAAGCGTGAAACCTTCTTTTACCGGGACGGTTGCGCCGAGTTCGTGCGCCAGTTGGGAGAAAACAAGAGCCTCCTGCATCCAAAGCCGCTGCTCATCAGCGGACGGCGCAAGGTCAAGTTCAAGAGCAAGGACCAGGTTGAAATCGAGGACGACATGATCGTGGAACTGGTCCTCCAATACAACGACTCCTACTCGGACCAGATCCTTTGCTATACCAATGCCATTCCCAACCCAGACGGGGGGACCCACAGCACGGGTTTTCGTACAGCGCTCACCCGGGCTGTAAACCAGTATTCAAAGGCGAATAACCTCCAGAAGGACAAGGATCCTTCCATCAGCGGGGACGATGTCCGCGAGGGGCTGACCTGTGTGTTGTCCATCAAGCACCCCAACCCGAGCTTTGAGTCCCAGACCAAGGTTAAGCTCGTGACTCCAGAGGTGGAGGGCATCGTCAGCTCGATCACCTACGAGGGCATCATGTCCCACTTCGAGGAGTTCCCGGCCGTTGCGAAGAAAATCGTGGAAAAGGGCCTTATGGCGGCACGCGCGCGGGAAGCTGCCCGCAAGGCGAAGGAAACCGTCCGCAAGAGCGCCCTGACCGGCGGTGGCCTGCCCGGAAAGCTGGCCGATTGCTCCGAGCGCGACCCAGAGTTCACCGAGCTTTACATTGTCGAAGGTGACTCCGCAGGCGGCTCCGCCAAACAGGGACGCGACCGCCGCTTTCAGGCGATCCTCCCCATCCGCGGAAAGCTCATCAACGTGGAAAAGGCGCGTTTGGACAAGGTGCTCCAAAACACCGAAATCCAGACGATGATCACGGCCATCGGGACGGGTATCGGCGGCGGCGACCAGGAAGGCTCCTTCAACATGGAGAAACTGCGCTACGGCAAGATCATCATCATGACCGACGCCGACGTGGACGGCTCTCACATTCGGACCCTGCTCCTGACGTTCTTTTACCGCCAGATGGCGGAGTTGGTGCGCGCCGGAAAGATCTATATCGCCTGCCCCCCGCTCTACAAAATCAAGCGTAAGAAGAGCGAGAAGTACGTGGACGACGACGCCCAGCTCAACAAGATGCTCATCACTTTCGGTGCCGAGGAAGTGAAACTCCGCAACCTTTCCGATGGAAAGACCTTCAATGCTTCCGGACTGACGGAGCTGCTCTCGCTGCTGGAGCGCCTCGCCAAATACGCCGACGCGCTGCGCCGCCACGGGGGGGACTTTGAGTCCTACCTCACCGCAAGGAACGCCGCCGGGGCGCTTCCCACACACTTGGTGCGGGTGCGCGAGGGTAACAACGAGGCAGTGAGTTACTTCACAAACGAAGAGGACCTGCACGCCTTCCACCTGGCAAACCTGGACCTCAACCTCTTCGCCATCGAACTGCCCCCCGCACCGGAGCCCGATGCAGAGGGACAATTCCCCCCGGTGCCTGTCGCCGCACCCACCAAGAAAAGCGACGGCCCGCGCCGGCGCGGTATCCGGGTGGAGCTGCACGAGTCGAGCTCGGTGGGCAAGCTCATCGCCGAACTGGGCCGCAAGGGGCTCAAGATCGAGCATTACTCCAACAGCGACAAACCCCTGTTTGAGTTGGTCGAAGGCGACGGTGAAAAGGCAAACGTCCATCCACTTTTTGCCATCCCGGACATCTTGGCAAAGGTGCTTGAAATCGGGCGCAAGGGAATGAGCGTCCAGCGCTTCAAGGGGCTGGGAGAAATGAACGCCAAGGAGCTGTTTGAGACGACCATGGCGCCCGAAAAACGCAGGCTGCTGCGCGTGGACCTCAACGAGAACAACGCCGTCGACGCCGACCGCATGTTCACCATCCTCATGGGCGACATCGTCGAACCCCGCCGCCAGTTTATCGAAGACAACGCGCTCAACGTGCGCAACCTGGACATCTAACACGGGTTCCCAGAGCCAACGCCTCTCCACTCCTTTCCCTGACGTAAACGATGTATTCGCAGAACGAGAAAATAGAAAAAATCAACGTAGCCGACGAGATGTCCCAGTCTTTTCTGGCCTACTCGATGTCGGTGATTGTTTCCCGCGCCCTTCCGGACGCCCGCGACGGGCTCAAGCCCTCCCAGCGCCGCATTCTCTTTGCCATGAGCGAACTGGGCGTGATGCCCAACCGCAAGCACCTCAAGTGCGCAAAGATCGTGGGCGAAACGATGGGCAACTACCATCCCCACGGCGACCAGGCCATCTACCCGACGCTGGTCCACATGGCCCAGTCCTGGGCGATGCGCGACATGCTCATCGAAGGCCAGGGCAACTTCGGCTCCGTCGAAGGCGATCCGCCCGCGTCCATGCGGTACACCGAGGCGCGGCTGCGCCACCTCGGGGCCGCCCTGATGGACGACATGGAAAAGGACACGGTTGATTTCGTGCCCAACTACGACGAAACGCGTGAGGAGCCCACCGTCCTCCCCGCTGCTTGGCCCAATCTGCTGGTCAACGGAGGCACGGGTATCGCCGTTGGGATGGCCACCAACATCCCTCCGCACAACCTCTCCGAGATTATCGACGCGATCTGCGCACAGATCGACGACCCCGAAATCACCATCGACGGGCTGATGCACTTTGTCAAAGGACCCGACTTCCCGACGGGCTGTATGCTGTTGGGCACCAAACCCATCCGGCAGTACTTCGAGACCGGCAAGGGTTCGCTGCGCGTGCGCGGCCGGGCGGGCGTCGAGGAGATGAAGGGCAATCGTGAGGCGATCATCATCACCGAGATCCCCTACAACGTGAACCGGGCGGAGCTCATCAAGCGCATCGCCGAACTGGTCAACGAAAAGGTGCTCACCGACATCAGTGCCGTGCGGGACGAGTCCACCGAAGAGACCCGGGTCGTCATCGAGCTCAAGCGCGACGGCAACCCGAAGGTGGTCATCAACAACCTCTACAAGCACACCTCCCTCGAGACCACGTTTGCAGCGGCCATGCTGGCCATCGACCACGGCCGGCCGAAGCTCCTTTCGCTCAAGGAAGCCATCGCCTGCTACATCGAGCACCGCCGCGAAGTCGTCCTGCGCCGCACCAAGTTCCTGCTGCGCCAGGCCGAGGATCTCGCCGAGAAGCTCGAGGGCTTCCTGATCGCGCTGGCCAACCTAGACGACTTCATCCGCATCATCCGCGATTCCCGCGACCGGGAAGACGCCCGGGGCAAGCTGCTCGCACTCTCCTGGCCGCGCAAGACGGTCGAACAGATCGGAATCCTGATCCGTTCGGAGGCCCGACTGGTCAACGGCTCCTACAAGTTCACGGAACGCCAGGTCAATTCGATCCTCGACCTGCGCCTCTACCAGTTGACCGGCCTCGAGCGCGCAAGCATCCAGAAGGAATACAACGAGCTGCTGACCACCATCCGCGACCTCATTGACATTCTGGCCCGCGAATCCCGCGTAATGGAAATCATCAAAACGGAACTTCTCGAAATCAAATCCAAGTACGGCACCCCGCGTCTAACGCAGATCGTGCCGGATGAGGGCGAGATCTCCATCGAAGACCTTATTGCCAACGAGAGCACGGTCATCACCATGACCCACAAGGGCTTTCTAAAGCGCACCGCCATCTCCAACTTCCCCACCCGCAACCGGGGCGGCACGGGTATGAAGGGCATGCAGACGCGCGAGGCCGTCAACCAAGAGGACGAGGACGACTTCGTCCAGCACCTCTTCACGGCGACCACCCACGACTACCTCATGTTTTTCACACAGAGCGGCCGCTGCTTTGTGGAGCGGGTGTTCGAACTGCCGGAGATGAGCCGCAATGCCAAGGGCCGCTCCATCGCCAACTTCCTGCAGTTGCGCCCCGACGAAAAGATCGCCGCGACCATCCGGATTCCCGGCCGCAAAACCGACGAGGACACCTTTTCTGAGAAGTTGAACATCGTTTTCTCGACCAAGGGTGGGATTGTGAAAAAGTCGCGGCTGAGCGACTTCAAGAACATGCGCAAGGGCGGCTTGATCGCCATCAAGATCGAGGAAGGGGACGGCCTGATTGCTGCCAATCTCACCGACGGGGACAACGAAATAATACTGGTTTCCCGCCAGGGAATCAGCATCCGCTTCCACGAGGAAGGCGTCAAACCGCAGGCGCGCGACACCATCGGCGTCTGGGGAATCCGCCTGGAACCAGGGGACGAAGTCGTCTCCGCCCTCCTGGTCAACGACGACTGCACCTTGCTCGTTGCTGGTGAGAACGGTCTGGGCAAACGCACGCCCTTTAGCGAGTACCGCCTCCAGTCCCGCGGCGGCAAGGGCATCATCACAATGAACACCGGCGAGAAGACAGGCGGGGTCGTCGGAGCGCTCGCGGTTCGCGAGTCCGACGAGCTCATGCTTATCACCACCAAGGGCAAGATGGTGCGCACACGCGTCCGGCAAATTCGCGAAATCGGCAGGAACACGATGGGGGTCAAGCTCATCGAGCTGCGCGCCGGCTCGAAGCTTCAGGCCATCGCTCCTGTCATCAGCAGCGACCCCGACACGGAAGGCGCCCAGGACGAATTGACGCTCGAACCGCCCTCGGAATAAACCTTGCAACCGATTGGCTCCGTGGCGGGAGGAGGTCACATTCCTCCCCCACGGAGCTGCAGGCGGGCGCTTCGCCCAAAAACCCAACCGCAGAAATTCCCCTCTCAGGCACGGCATCGGCTTGATTCTTGGGTAGTCCAAATGAAACCGCGCCGTTGCCTCCCCCTCAGCCTCGCCCTGCTTCAGTTGACCGTTTCCGCTTTCGGAGCGGACTGGCCCGAATTTCTGGGCCCCAGCCGCGACAATCGCTCCGCGGAAACCGGTCTGCGGGAAACCTTGCCATCCGAAGGGGCCCCCATTCTTTGGAAAAGGCCGGTGGG
>CAMCIN010000231.1 GCA_945874745.1 Akkermansia muciniphila
GGATGAAGAGGATATTCGGTCGGCGTTTTTCGGCTGCTGCGAGCCTGCCGGTCGGGGCGAGGAGCGACAAGATCGCCACAAGCGTGAACAGGATGTTGGTATGGTGGGAGCGGGGTTTCATGTGCCAAGGGGCGAGCCCGCGGCCGAGAAGGCGGAGAGCCAAGTGTGTTGGTCGGGGGATTTTAGTTCCGCGTGCCGGCGTGCTGATATCGCTCCGGTCCGAGGCGTCTTTTGCGGGACGGAGGCCGCGCTGCCCCTTGGTGCTTCGGGGCGGCAGATTGGACAGGGCGGCGCCCGGCCTCGCGGGCCTTCTGAAAATTCCGGGCCATTTGGTCTCCCAGAGCACCCCACAAATCCTCCGTGAAAATGAAAGCAATGGTTTCATTTTCCGGCCGGTTTCAGCTTGGCGATAAGAAAGGCCGTGGGGGAGTCGTGTTTCACGTCCGTGACTCCGCGGTAATGGACTTCCGCTGAGACGCCTTTGGCCGCGCAGTGTTCTGCGAGCTTCACACCGAAATTGGCCGAGTGGGTCGGGTCCTTCTGGTCCTGTCCGATGGCTGGCGGAGCGCCGAAGGTCATGTAGACCGCCGGGTCGTCGGAGCTCACCAAGGCATACGGCGAATACTCGGCGATGAGCGGGAGGATCTTCTCCCGGGCCGCGAGGAACTCCGCAAAGGTGCCGAGGCCGAAGGCGTGGCCGCCGTAGGTGCTGTTGGGCGTCCACTCCTTCATTTGCTCGGGGTCGAGCGTCGTTTGCGGGCCTGTGACAGCGGCGCAGCTCAGGCGGGTGGACTCGCGGGCGACCGGGTCGGCCGACTGCGGGTCGGCGAGGTCGTCGTGGAACGCCAACCAGAGGCTGGAGCAGGCTCCCGCGGAACCGCCGGCGGCGCCGATGCAAGCCTTGTCGAGGTTCCACTCGCCGGCCTTGCTGCGCACGAACTGCAGGGCGCGGGCGGCGTCGTGCAGCGGAGCCTTCACGGCCGGCGAAGTGTCGACTGCGGGATCGCGTTTAATCAGGCGGTAGTTGATGGACGCCACGGAGATGCCGGCCTTGAGCAGGGCGTCGACATCGGCGAACCTCTCGGCGCGCTCCTTGCTACCGCTGACCCAGCCGCCGCCGTGGATGATGAAGACCAGCGGAGTCGGGTCGGTCGATTCGGCTTTCCAGAAGTCAAGCACGTGGCGCTCGTGTTCGCCGTAGCGGACGTTCGCCGCGGTGGGCTTGGGTAGCTTGGTCGAATACGCGTCAGCCGTTGGAGCCTTCGCATTGGACCCGGGGGCGTCTTGGGCACCGAGCGAGACAGCGAAGACAAGGGACAGGAGGATGGGGAAGCGCATGGTCTGGGGTGCGTCTTAGTTGCCGGCCTTCACGAACTCCACCCGGGAGAGGCGGCCGTCCTGGTCTTTGTCGAAGCGGACGAAGCGGGCGGGGGCGTCGACCTGGTCTGCCATGTGGGGGATGAACTCCTCCTTGCTCAGGTAGCCGTCCTTGTCCTTGTCCCAGCCGTCGAAGATCGCCGGACGGTCCAAGTTGGACTTGGCTTTGGAACCCGCCCGCGGGGTGGTCCGGACGGGGGTGGCGGCGAACTTGTCGCGGGCCGGGCTGGCGGGCAGGGTTTTGGCCCAGGCGAGCGCCTTGGCGGTGAGTTCCTTCACCACTTCAGGATGGGTGGCGGCGACGTCGTGCTTTTCCGCAGCGTCCTTTGGGATGTCGAACAACTGGGCCCCTTGGCCGTCATGCCTCACGAAAAGTTTCCATGGACCGTCGCGAACGCAGAGGGGTGGCGGCATGTAGCCATCCTCAGGGCCTTGGACGCCGGAGATCCATTCCCAGTACAGCGGTTGGACGCGCGGGGCCGCGGCGCCGCCGAGCCAGTGTCCCGACTTATCCTCGCCGTCGGGAGCGAGGGTTGCAGGGACTTTCACCCCAGCAAGGGCGGCGATGGTGGGGAGGAAGTCGACGCTGCCGCTGACTGCGGTTTCTTCGATGCGTCCGGCTGGGACCTTTCCCGGCCAGCGGACGATTCCGAAGGTGCGGATGCCGCCCTCGTGCATGCTGCGCTTGCGGGCGCGCAGCGGGCCGGGACTGCCGACGCCGGCGTTGGCGGCGTTGCCGATGCGGTAGTCCTCCGGACCGTTGTCGCTGGAGAGGAAGATCAACGTGTCATTCGTCAGCCCCAGTTCATCAAGCGCGTCAAGAAGGCGGCCGACCTGTGTGTCGAGGTCGGTGACGGACGCTGCGAACACCTGCATCTGGGAGCGCGGATCCTTGGCCTTGCCGAGGTAATTCTGCATCCACTCGCCGAAGGCCGGATCCTCCGGATTGCACTGGAGGTCGGCGTAGACGGCGAGTTGCTCGGGCGTCGGCTTTAGGGGCGCATGCGGGACAAGCGTCCAGAGGTTGACGTAGAACGGGCGGTCCCTGTTCGTCTGAGCGAAGCGGATCGTCTCATCGACCATCAGCGCCGTGGAGCGGGCGCGAAAGTAGGGTTCTTTGCCTTCGTCGCCGAGCGTGGCGCCGTTGGAATTCGTGGTCTTGGATACGTCGAAGCCGTAGGCCTCGGGTGCTGGTGCGCCCTTGCCGTGGCCGAGGTGCCACTTGCCGAAGTGCGCGGTCGCGTAGCCGGCCTGCTTCAAGAGGTCAGGGAGGGTGGTGACGTCGGCGTCGAGCCAGTCGGGCATCGAACGGGCAGCGTTCTGGGCATGATCGGCGAAGTGTCCGTGGATATGGTGGCGTGCAGGGTAATGCGAGGTCATGAAGGCCGCGCGACTGGGCGAGCAGACCGTGGCGGCGACGTAGAACTGGCGGAGCCAGGTGCCCTCCCGGGCGAGTCGGTCGAGGTTCGGCGTCTTGAGGTAGGGATGGCCGGCGAACTTCGCGTCCCCCCAGCCCTGGTCGTCAGTCAGGATGAAGATGACGTTGGGAGGCCGCTTGGTCTCGGCTGCTTGGAGGGAGGCTACGCAGAGCAAGGCCAGCAGAGCGGACAGAAGGCGGATGTTCACGGGGGGGGAACCCCGCGCGGAGGGAAAAGTTGCGGAAGCTGGGAAAGCCCCTCAGGTGAGGGTCGAGTCCGGGGACCACTAAAACGAAAAATCACCAACCATTTCATGTGGCTTTGAGCTCTGCCTCTCCTCCGGCAAGTGGTCTTCCGGGAAAGAGTGCGGAGGTTGGCCGCGTGTGCACTGGGAGACTAGGGGTCAGTGTTCATTTTCTTTCAGATACAGGTTGCCGGTGTCATTTGCGTCTGCTGAAGCTCCTCGATTCGTGTGTGCGGTCGAAATGGGGCGAAACGGAGTTAGCACGCCCCGCGACGATCCCGGGCGCGCGGGCTGCGGAGACGGGAGCGAAAGCAAAATCTTATCAATCCCACGCCCTTTCGAGAAACCCGAGACTGGCAAACTTACATTGAAAGTCTGGGACATAAATGGGAAACCTCGTTGAAATGAGGTGAGGAAATGAGATTTAAAACCTATATTATCAGGGCCTTGTTTCTTGGGGTGCTGAGCACGCCATGCGTCGCCGAGAATCATGTGCGACTTGCCCAGCAGGATGGACAATACATCGCCACCGGCACGACCTATTCGGCTATAGTGCCGCCTAGCGGTCTGCTTTCGGAATTGAGTGTGCCGAAGAAGATCGGCAAGACGGTATTTGTGGCCACGCCGATGTCTGTCAACATTGGTCGCCAATGGGATCCCAACGACCGCGGCCACATCTGCGCGACAATCACCCAACCCGAGCCCAATGTGCTGCTCTGCAGCGGTTCCCTCGCTGAGATCCGTTACGAGTTTTCCGACACCGGCATCAATTACCGCATCACCAACCGCGCCGCTGAGGCCATGAAATTATTCATGACCCTCAAGTCTGTCGAGGGCGTCCAGGCAAACGGCCAGCCGACATCCATAGCTGGTGCTCCCAGCACAGTCCACGGATTGAAAGAGCTGAAGGCGTATGCCGCCGGACAGGTGTTGAACCTTAAGGGGTGGGGAGGAATCTACGCATCGGAGAAACTCCGCGTTGATGTGCCGCCGGGCCAGACCCGCATTCTGTCCCTAGGGGTGGCGCCAGCGACACCGGAGGAGGGCGCTGTGTTTGCGATTCCTCCAGTCTATGTCCGGCCGTTAGCGGTCATGTCGCCACTGGACTGGCAAGTGTTCCAGCGTCAGACGACGACCGATGGCCCTGTAGCCATCCGAGGCCGTTGTAACATCCCGTGCGAACGTGTGGAATACCGGATCGGCGATGGCGAGTGGAAGACGCTAGCGCTCAACCCGGCGACACGCGCCTTCGGTGGCAGTTGTACGATGACAGCTGGTGGCTGGAAACGTTGCGAGTTACGCGCTCTAAAGAACGGCCAAACTGTGGCCTCCCATGTGGTCGAGCATGTCGGTGTCGGCGAGGTGTTTGTCGCCGCAGGACAGTCCAACTCCACCAATAGCGGCGAGGAAAAACTCCAGCCGACATCCGGAATGGTGTCCACCTTCAGCGGCGAGACTTGGCGGCCAGCCGACGATCCGCAGCCCGGCGTCCACGACAGCAGCGACAAGGGTAGTTTCTACCCTGCGCTGGGCGACGCTTTGGCCAAGCACTTCAGGGTGCCGGTGGCTTTCGCCGTGACCGGCCACGGCGGCACTAACGTGGAGCAATGGCGGCCTGGCGGCGATCTGTTCAATTGGATGGAAACCCGCATCATGCAATTAGGCCCACAAGGTTTTAGAGCGGTGCTTTGGCATCAGGGCGAGTCGGACGGGCCGACAACGCAGGCCGAATACCACTCGCGTCTGAAGGCGATCATTGAACGCTCAAATCTCGTGGCCGGTTGGAGCTTCCCATGGATAGTTGCCCAACTCGGCTCTGCCAACCTACGAAAGGCAAGGATCCAGCTCGAGTCCGACGGAGTAGCGTTTCTCGGCCCTGACACCGACCTGCTGAAAGACGAGAACCGTGGCAACGGCGGCAAGGATGTCCACTTCTCTCGTATCGGCCTGATCCACCATGGCGAGGCATGGGCAGAGAAAGTCATACCGTGGCTGGAGCTTCAGTCGAAGTAATGTATCAGCGCGCCCCTCGACGAGACCGCGCGCGCGGGCTGCGGAGAGGGGGGCAAAAGCAAAGTCTTTTCAGTATCAATTCAATTTATCTGACTCCCCGTCCGCCTTTCAAGTCGGCGGCTTGTCGCCAACCCGGGTGGGCCTTGCGGTCGCAGGTTTCCGGTCGGGCGTTTTGACGCCGTCACACCGCATGCAAGGCATTCGCCGCAATGCCGCCCACCGCCAGTCTTATGAAGCCCCGTATCGCAAACTCCATGCGCCGCCCTCTCCTGAACCGTTGGATTCTGCCCCTCCTCGCACTCTCCGCACTCGCCCCAGCCGCCCGCTCGGAAATCTCCGTCCCGGCTTATTTCTCCGAACACATGATGCTTCAGGCCGAAGCGCCAGCCCCGGTCTGGGGCTGGGCCGATCCGGGGGAAACCGTTTCGGCCAGCTTCGCCGGGCAAACCCAAACTGCGCAGGCCGACGACCAAGGCGAATGGCGCGTCACATTCTCCGCTCTCAAACCCGGCGCAAACGGCCCGCTCATTCTGACGGGAAAAAACAGTGTGACCATCCAGGACGTGCTGGCCGGCGAAGTCTGGCTCGCCTCGGGCCAATCCAACATGCACATCAACCTCCTCCAGAACCACAGGGGCCCGGGCGTTGCGGAAGCCTTGGCCACCAGCGCCGACCCTTGGGTCCGCCAGTTCACCGTCATCCGCAACGACAAGGCTAAATCCGCGAAGGACCTCGCCGGCTTCTGGCGCGTCGCCACCAAGGAAAACCTCACCGCCGACCGCGTTCATGGCGACTCCGCCGTCGCTTATTTCTTCGCTCGCGAAACCCGCCGCCGTCTGATCCAGCCGGTGGGTATCCTGCATGCCTCTATCGGCGCCACCCCGATTGAGACGTGGTCCAAGGGCGGCGGCGGTTTTGAAACGATGGTTAAACCCATGGCTCCCTACGGGATCCGCGGCTTCCTCTGGTACCAGGGCGAAAGCAACGTCCATCGCTTCACCGGTTCGCGTTACACGAGTCTTTTCACCGACACCGTTGCCCTCTGGCGCTCCACCTGGGGGCGGGGTGACCTGCCCTTCCTCTACGTTCAAATCGCCCCGAACCGTTACTCGACCAAGAACGCGCCCCCCAGCAACGGCCGTCCCATCAGCCCGCTCGAGTTACCGCTTTTCTGGGAGGCCCAGACCGCCGCACTGAAGACCATCCCACACAGCGGCATGGCCGTCATCCACGACTCCATCACGGACCTTGACAACATTCATCCCGGGAACAAGCGGATCCCCGGGGAACGCCTCGCGCTGCTCGCCGCCAGCCAAGTCTACGGCGACAAGAGCGTCGTGGCCTCCGGCCCGTTCTTCCAATCAGCACAGCCTGAGGGGGCGCAGATCCGCATCCGGTTCACCTCGACCGGCTCCGGATTGGCCACGCGCAACGGAGCTGCGCCAGACGGATTCGAGATCGCGGGCGAAGACCGTCAATTCGTGCCGGCCGAGGTCACTCTCGAAAAAGACAGCGCGCTCGTGCGCTCGCCCAAGGTCGCCAATCCCGTGGCCGTGCGGTTCGCGTGGCACGAAGAAGCCCGCCCCAATCTCACGAACAAGGAGGGGCTCCCCGCCGCCCCCTTCCGCTCCGACTCCTGGCTCATGGACGACCCGCGCACCAGCGATCACCCCGCTTCAAAGTAATCCGCCCCCTTTACCTCCACTCCCATCCATCTTTCCATGAACACCCCCGTTTCCGGCAAAACGCTCGTCGCCGCCCTCGCCCTCCTTGGGCTGTCCGTCGCCCCGTCGTGGGCCGCCGTCACCGGCCGCTATGTACGCCCCGAGATCCCCGAGATCCCATCGTTTGGTTCCAACCATACGGCATGTCGCACATGAGCGAATTCGAGGTCCACAGTGGTGGGAAAAACGCGGCCCTCCAATCCACCCCCAACTTTAGCGCGCCCCACGACGCTACCGCTCGCGCGAGCTGCGGAAACGGGGCCAAAAGCGAATGCCTATCATTTGGAGAAT
>CAMCIN010000232.1 GCA_945874745.1 Akkermansia muciniphila
GCGCGCCCTGGTTCTCCGGCCCCGCCGGGGCCGTCGCTCTCGTTGGAATCGACCGGGGGCGCTCGCAAAGCCTCGCTGCCGCCCGGCTCACTATCTCCGCTGCCTCCGGGAGCGCGCGCGCCCCTCGTGTTATCCGTGACTTTGGCAGCTTTGGGTGACGAGCCGCAGCTTTCTCAGCACGAGCAGCGGAGTGGAACCCGTAAAAACATCTGCGAAAATCTGAGCCATCTGTGGATGCCTGCCCGCTCTCTCCTGAAAAAGAAGAACCTCGGGAGTGTCTATCAACATCTGTTACATCTGTGGATGAATCACCGGTTTGAGCAGGAGTCAGGGAAAGGTCGCCCGCCGGGAACACGCTTTAGTGGAGCCTTTCGGGGAGTGCGGACAGGAGTTGTTTAATGCTCTCCGCCCTGTCCTTGGAGCAAACCAAAAGGGCGTCGCCCGTGTTGACGACGATGAGATCGCTGACGCCCAGCAGTGCAATGTGCTGGGTCGGGTCAGTTGAAAACACAATGTTGCCCCTCGCATCTACTGTCTGCACGGGCGTGTTCGAGGCGTTGCCGTCGGCGTCCTTCGGGAGATACTTGCCGGCGGCGGTCCAGCCCCCAAGGTCGTCCCAGGCAAAATCCGCGTTGACGGCCAGCGCGCCGGGCAGTTTTTCCATGACGGCGTAGTCGAAGGAGATTTTGGGCACGGCGGCAAAATGCTCGGCGAGGAATCCGTCCAGATCCTCCGTCTGCTGGAGACGCTCGCAGAAGTGGGCCAGCTCTGGAGCTGTGTTGCGGAGGGCCTCCTGTAAAACGTGCACCGGCCAGACAAACATGCCCGCGTTCCAAAGGAAGTTGCCGCGTTGCAAATAGTCGGTCGCCACCTCGGCAGAGGGCTTTTCGTGGAAGCGCAGAACGGGGCGTGCAGAAAGGGGGGGGGGCAGTGCCTCACCCAGCTCGAGATAGCCGAAGCCCGGACAGGGCCAGTCAGGGGGGATCGCCACGGTGACGATGGTGGAGTGGGCGAGGGCAGTCGACACGGCACGGCGCAGCGTTTTTTGAAAGCCTTCCACCGAGGGGATGTGGTGGTCTGCGGGAAGCACGATTGCCGTGGCGAGGGGATCGCGCCGTGCGAGGATGCCCGCCGCGAGGGCCATGGCTGCGGCGGTGTCACGCCGGAGTGGCTCGACGACAAAGTTTTCGGGAGGAAGTTCGGGCAGGAGCGCACGGACCGCAGCCGCCTGGTCTGCACCGGTGAGCACGAGGGTGCGCTCCGGGGGAACCAGACCGGCGAGGCGGTCGAGCGTTGCAGAAAGAAGGGTGCGCTCTGAAAAAAGGGCGAGATGGTGCTTTGGTTTGGCTTTTCGCGAGAGGGGCCAGAACCTTTCGCCGTGACCACCCGCTAGGATCACTGCGTATAGAGAATCGTCCGAGGCAGGGGAACCGGGCGAATGGGTTTCAGACATGGGCAGGGCTTGCTGTTGGAGTTTCGGTGCAGTCTCGGCCATTGGATGGATGGTTTTTGCTGGGTGCCAGCATTTTCAAGCGAGCGGCAGGGCGCCCTGCGGGCTCGTCTAATATCGTATTTGTTGTCGGTTTCGAACGGCTCGGGAGGGGGCATCGGTGGAGATCAAACAAGGCAGCCACGCGATCTGCTGTTTCGGTGTCGTTTCTACGGCACTATAAAAAACCGGCCGGCCCTTTTTGCTTTCAACGCAAAAAGGGCGGCCGGTGAAACGCAACGACTGGACCCGGTAACCGGTGAGTCCGAGACCTAGTTGAGAAAGAACCGTTTAGGGCAGCTTGATTTCTACTGCGGCTTTGTCGCGCACTTCCTTGATGAGCTGCTCCACCTGGGTGCTCTGCATCTTTTGGTTCAGGAAGGCCAAAAGCTGGGGTTTGACCGTCTCCAGAGTCATTGTTTCGGCATCTTTCCTGTCCGTGACCTGGATTACGTGAAACCCAAACTGGCTCTTCACCGGTTCGCTGATTTCACCCTTTTTCATTCCGAAAGCGGCGGTGGAAAACTCGGGGACCATCTGCTCCTTGGTGAAGAAGTTCAGGTCACCGGAGTTCTGCTTGGCGCTGGGGTCTTCGGAGAGTTCAGCGGCCAGTTTGTCAAAAGCCTCGCCCGCTTTGACGCGCACTGCGATGGCTGCCGCGGCCTTCTGCTTTTCCTGGACCGTTGCCTCCGGGGCGTCTGCTGCGACGGACAGCAGGATGTGGCTTGCGCGCACTTGCTCAGGCTTTTTGAACTGCTCGGGGTTCTTTGTGTAAAACTCCTCGGCATCGGCATCCGTTGCCTTGGGGGCGTCTTTGATCTGGTCCTTTACCCAAGCCTGCTGCTTGAGGTAGGCGCGAATGTCTTCACGGATTTTTTCAGGAGTTTGTCCGGACTTTGCCAGTTGGGCTTCGAAGTCTTCCTGTTTGGGGAAGCGGCCCTTGAGCTGTTCAAACTGGGCGTTGACCTCCTCCTCCTTGGCCTCCATTGCCGCGGCACGCTTTGAAACGAGCTTCTCGGTGATCAGGTCGTTGAGAATCATCTTGTAGCCCTGCGCCTTTTGGTTCGCAGGCAACTGGTCGGGAGGAATTCCCTGCCGTGCCAACTCCGTTGCGAAGGCTTGCTCCAGTTCTTCCTTCTTAATTTCCTGGCCGTCCACAGTGGCGACTACGTCGGGCAGCGGCGCCGCTGGGGCACTTTCCTGGTTTTGCTGGTTTAAGAGTTGGGCCAGAGCCTCGGGAGGAAGGCCTGCCGCTTTCGCTGCAGCCGCGAGGTCTTCGGCTTTGGGCGCTGCTCCGGGAGCTGGCGCAGCTTCCCCAGAGGCGGGTTCGGCGGACGCTATCGGTGTTGCAGGGGCCGCGGTGGCCGCGGTGTTTGCCGCTGCTGTAGGAGCCGTCGGTGCGGACGAAACTGGAGCCTCAGGTTTGCAGGCAGCGATTCCCAGAAGCACGGGGGCTGCGAGCAACGCGGCGGTGAGTGCACGGGGATTAGCTGCGGAAGAACGGTTGGATTTCATGAAGTTTGGGCCGCAACATCGCACGGGAATGTTTGGAATGCCAGCGCGGAAGCGGTGGGGGACGGCTTGGTTTCTCCGTCCCTCGGAAGAGTCCTCGTACCACGGGCCGAGTGCCGTAGGGTCCTCCTTTTTGACCGCCAGTCCCTGCCAAAAGCGAGCTGTTGGCGGCTGCTCTGGAGCCGGACTACGGAAGGGACTTCTTGAGAAAATGCAGCGTAATCGCCCCGATGGTCTGGAGGCTGTCCGCACTGACTTGAGTCAGCGTGTCATCCGCTGTGTGCCACGCGTCGTATTCAAAATCAATGATGTCGATGGCCGGAATGTGCGCAATGAGGTTGAGCGGCACGTGGTCGTCGAGCATGGGGCGGTCAAAAATGCGGAAGGCCCCCCGGCGTTGCAACGCCTCGGCAGAAGAAAGCAGGCCTTGGGTGAGATCTTTAGGCGAATCCAAGGGCAGGGTGACCGTCAGATTGCGATCCCCGATCATGTCCCAGACGACCGCGAACTTGAACTGGGCCGCTCTGCCCGAGTCCCGCAGCTGGGCCGCGTAGTGGCGGCTGCCATACAGGCCGTCGGTTTCCGTAAACTGCTGGAGCGCCTCCTCCCCGTCAAAAAAAACGAGCTCGATTTGTGCCGCGAGTGCGGGATCCAGTGCCAGCACCCGCGAGAGCTCAAGGAGCGCGCCGGTGCTGGAGGCGCCGTCATTGGCTCCGACAAACGAGATGGTGCTGAAGGACTTGGTATCGTAGTGCGAGCCGACGATTACTTTTTGGGTGGTCGTTTGGGCCGCGGCGGGCCCACCAAACCGGGCCAGAAGGTTGATCATCTGCAGGGCACCGTGCGGTGTCTGCGCCACGAAAGCCTGAGGTTCGACGGTCCAGCCGTTTGCCCGGAGCGCAGAGGTCAGGTGGGCACGTGCTTCCGCCAGCGCCTGAGAACCCGCGGGGCGCGGGCCGAAGGCTACCTGTTTTTCCACCTCGGAGTAGGCCCGGGAACCGCTGAATTCCTTCCAGATTTCGACGGGAACAGCCTGCTTTTGGGCAGCCTTTGGCTTGGCGTCGGACGCAGGGTCCGTCTTGGACTCCTGGCTGCAGGCGGCGAGGCTTTGGAGCAGCAAAAGGGTCACGGTGCGCAGGGGCGCGCGGAGTTGTTGCAGGGCGAAGCGGGCCATTGGGAGGAGAAGCTTTTTTAACGGTCGTCTGCCTCCAGGCCCAAAAGCGTGAGGATCCGTTGGAGGTCATCCTGGCCGTAGTACTCGATTTCAATGCGCCCGCGTTTATCCGTGTGCTGGAGGGCCACGTGCGTCCCAAAATGGTGCTGCAGCCGGTTCTGGAGCCGCTGGATGGCGGGGGCGACGCGCGCGGTGCTCTTGGCGGACTTGGGGCGGCGTTCCTTTCCTGTGGAATCCGCAATTTGGGCGACCAGGGTCTCCGCGCCGCGGACCGTGAGGCCCTTGCGCAAGATCTCCTCTGCGGCCGCTGTCTGTTCCTCGTGGGAGCGGAGACTCAGAAGGACCTTGGCGTGGCCTACGGAAATGCGCTCCTGAGAAAGCCAGGTTTGGAGTTCAGGTGCCAGATCCAGCAGGCGGATGCTGTTGGCAACCGAAGCCCGGCTGCGCCCGACGCTGCGGGAGATGTCCTCCTGCTTCATGGAAAACTCCTCTGCAAGGCGCAGATAGGCCTTCGCCTCCTCCAGCGGGTTTAACTCCGCGCGCTGGATGTTTTCAATCAGGGCGAGTTCGAGAACATCCCGGTCGGAGGCTTCCCTCACGATGACGGGCACCGTCTCGAGCCCCACCAGTTGGGAAGCCCTCCAGCGGCGTTCTCCGGCAATGAGTTCAAAAAGCTCTCCCGACCTCCGGCAAATCAGGGGTTGGAGAATGCCGTGTTCGCGAATCGAATCGGCCAGTTCGTGAAGCTCGTCCTCCTTAAACACCTTGCGCGGCTGCAGCGGGGAGGGAGCGAGCGCTGCGGGCGCGAGCTGTTGGACCCGTTCGCCCTTCTCCACCACGGGGGCGGGAGAGGCTATGGGAGTTGCAGGCCGGGTGGTAATGAGTGCACCCAGTCCTTTGCCGAGAGCGGAAGGCTTCGCCATAAAGGAGCAACGCTACCCTCCCGATTGCAAAAGGCAAAACTTCCTCCCCGGAAAAGCCGCCCCCCTGCGCCCCCAACTGCGTTTGTTTCCTCCCCGCCAAGTCAGGAGGCCAAGTCAGGAGGCCACGCCGGAAGGCGCGACCAGCCAGCGCAGTGGATCAGCTACCCCGGATTCTCGGCCCAGGGCGGCCCCTTTGTATTCCCTCAAATTCAGGAGGGTCGTCGAGGCCAGCCCCTGGAGCGCTTCCCGCGTCAGGAATGCCTGGTGCGCGGTCACCAGCACGTTCGGACACATCAGCAGCCATGCCAGCTTTTCGTCCCGCAGCACCTCCTCGGAGTGGTCCTCGAAGAACACCCCTTCCTCCTCCTCGTACACGTCCAGTCCAACGGCTCCGATCTGGCCGTTCTTGAGCCCCTTCATCAGCGCTAGGGTGTCAATCAGCGCGCCTCGCCCCGTGTTGATGAGCATGGCTCCGCGTCGCATCCGGCCGATGGCGGCCGCATCCACCACATGCCGGGTGGCCTCGTTGAGGGGCAGGTGCAGCGAAACAATGTCCGCGCGGCCGAGTAGCTCCGGCAGGGGACAGTACTCGAGCCCGGTCTCCTCCGAAAGGGCGGTGTCCGGCGCCGGGTCGCTGCCCAGCAACACGCACCCGAAGCCGCGCATGATCCGGGCGAAAACCGCCCCGATTTTCCCCGTGCCCACCACCCCGACCGTCTTGCCGTGCAGGTCGAATCCCACCAGACCCTCCAGCGAAAAATTGCCGTCCCGCACGCGGCTCGAGGCCCGAACCAGCTTCCGGTTCAAGGCAAGGATCAGGGCGACCGCGTGCTCCGCGATTGCGTGGGGCGAATAAGCCGGCACCCGCGCCACGCAGACGCCCAGCCGCCGCGCGGCTACAAGATCCACGTTGTTAAACCCAGCGCAGCGGAGCGCCACCATGCGCACGCCCGCCCCCGCAAGCTGCTCGAGGGTGTCCGCGTCCACCCGGTCGTTTACAAACACGCACACGGCCTCGCACCCCGCCGCCAGCGAGGCTGTTGACGGACCCAGGCGCGCCTCCAAAAAGTGGAAGGCAACCTCCTCGGCCCCCCCCGGCGCGGGCCCTGCCGCAGCAAGCTCCAAGGCCTCGCGGTCAAACCGGTGTGTGTCAAATACGGCTACAGTGATCATGAAGTTTCGGAACCCTCCCCGGTTGGCTACGGAAGAGGATCTTCAAAAGCCTTAAAAAAGAGGGCGGGCAGGAAGAAAATGTGGGAAGGGGGGGGTCACAGTCCCTGATAGACGGCCTTGAGGATGGCAGTTGATGCCAGACCCTTGGGGGCGGTGATGCGTTCTTCGATTTGGGTGAAGAGTTTCTTCGGAATCTTGGACCACGTGTGCCAGCGCAGGAAATAGTCCGTATTTGTGTTTGCGGAAATTTTCGCAAGAGCCCTTTCCGCGGATCCAGCCAGCTCCTTTTTTATTTGGTCGAGCGTCAGGGGAAGGGCCCGGCGGAAAATGCCAAAGAGGTTTCCACCGTCCCCAATCTCACCGCATTCTATGGCTTCAAGGCCGGCGGCAGCTGCGGTTAATTTAAGGGATTCTGTGGTAAAGCCGTTGAGGTGTCCCTTGTGCCATTTGTGGGAAAACTTCATATCCCTGTATAAGATGTTGGGCACCTCGATTACGAAGACGCCCTTTTCATCCAAAAGGTCGCGGAGGCGGCGCAGGTCGGCCACCGGGAATTCAAGGTGTTCCAGGACGTGAAACAGCGTGATGAGTTGGAAGGCACCGGGTTTTTCTGGGAATTCAGAGAAGGTGCAATTGGTGATATTCAGGCCGAGGTTTGCTTTTGCATGCTGGGCGTAACCGATGTGCGGCTCGATTCCCTCGGCCTCGTAGCCGAGGGTCTTCATCAGGTAGACGAATTCTCCGCTGCTGGCTCCCGCGTCCAAGGTGGCG
>CAMCIN010000233.1 GCA_945874745.1 Akkermansia muciniphila
CATGGTCAGATTCTTCATGAATGTCGCAACATCCCGGCCCTTGTCTGGTGTCAGGGCCGAGGTCATGACGACTGCGTCATCGGGTTGGATGAATGCAGCAAGTCTTGCTTGCGCATCAGCCGCGAGCAGGTTGACTTCCTGAGAACCAACGCTCACGGTCACAATTCCTGCTTCTGCCAGAAGACAACGTAGCTCGGTTGAAATGAAACCTTTGCCTCCAAGTATGAGAACTCGGCCGGGGCGGGATGGTGCGGAGAGAAGGTGCTTAAACATGGTGTCTTACAGGGAGTCGCGGAGACCGTCCCAGGGTGTGGTGGGAGAGGCCCGCCGCCAGGCACTGGTCGGCGGGAAGAATCGAGAAGGGGTCCAAGATCAGGCCGCCGCGCATGCGTTGCGCAATCGCGACGGGGTCGATGTTTGCGAACTGGCTCCAGGGGGTCATAACCAGTAGAGCGTCGGCGCCGTCGCACGCGTCTAATGCGGTGTCAACGAGTTCCAGATTTGCGAAAGAAAAAGGGAGGCTTTTGACTGCGGGATCAAAAGCCCGCTTGGAAACTTCTTCGGTAGCGGAAAGGAGGGCAAGCGACGGAGAATTCTTCACCGAATGGGTGTTCTCCTTGTAAGACAACCCCCACACTGCAACTCGGACGCTGGGATTATCGAGCGGCAGTGAGACCCGAAGTTTCCGCAGAACCCAATCCCGCCTGTCCTGGCTGTTTTTCTGCCAGGACGACACCAGATCCACCTGTATGTCATGCTGGGCGGCGAGCGCTTGAACGGTGCGCAAGTCTCGCTCCAGATTTCCTCCGGCAATCCCAAGCCCCGGAGTGAGATAAGCCTTAGGACCGATCCGCGAGTCCAAGCGCAGGGCCGGCACAATTTCACTCCAATCGGCGCCGATATTTTCACAGACTTCGGCGAGCGTATTGGTCGTTGTAACCGAGGAGACTAGAAAGAAGTTGATGGCTATCTTTGCAAGCTCCGCGCTTTCATAGTTCATGACGAGGACAGGACAGCCGAAACTTTGGTGCCAGAGTTGCAGACTGGGTGGCAAAGGTTGCGAAGGGTCCGCAACTCCAACGATGTATCTTTCCGGATACAGAGCGCGCTCGACCGCTCGACCGAAAATGAGGGTTTCCACTTGGTAAACGACTTGTCCGACATTACTCGATGCGGCCAAGTTTTTGCGTAAATTTCTGGAGAATCCCGGGCTTACTTGGCTGAGCAGCACGAGCGTGACCCCAACTTGGAGGTGCGGTGCCACGGAGTCTATCAGTGCAGAAAGCGGTTCCATCTGACTGTTGTTTTGGTCGTCCGTTAGAACGTCGAGAGCCACAAACACGAGCTCACACTCGCGCAAGTCTGCCGCGTCAGCCGTAAAAAAGATGCGCCCACCACATGAATTGAACAACTCCTGAAGACCAGGTTCCTGTATCGTAAACCCCCCGTTTTTAAACGCTGCGACGCTGTCCTCAGAAGGATGGAACCCCACGACTTCAAAACCCTTACTAGCGGTCGCTAGGGCATAGTTAATTCCCAGATGAGAAAGGCCGATGAACCCAATCATAGTGTTGGTTACTTAGAGAGGAGGGAAAGCATCTCGTTAATCCAAATATCATTAGCAGTGTTGCTTGAAGGGTTCTGGCACAAGTTTTTGAAGTGTTGATATTCCAGCTCCCAAGTGGGGTCGCCTTGGGGCAATTGCTCAATGTGTTCTTGAGGCCGCCCGCTTGGGAGAACACGCCTGCGCTCCGTGTACGTGGAGACGCCCCATTTGCAAAGACAGTCGATGTGCAGGCTGCCGTTCTCTGCGAAAAGATCGAAGCGAAAGGTGTTCCGCCACGAAAGCATCGTCATTTCATAGTCGATCACTGGGTCGCCTTGAAAAGAGAAGTGATAGTGGTCGAACGCCCGATTCTCGAAGCAGTGCGCCGCCCAAGTCTCGGGAGGGACCGAAGGCTTGCCAAAGAGCTGAAGGGTCCAATCCAACAGGTGGGATCCGAGGTCCGAGAGCACGCCGAGACCGGCGTCCCGCCATACGGAGTTCCTTACGTCCCGCGCAGTCCCATTTCCATAGAAAAATTTCGCGTGGTACACTTTCCCCAACCAACCCTCTTCCAAAGTCCTCTTCACCCGCAAAATGTGCGGCTCAAACCTGTGGTTGTAGGCGGTGTAACAGACAACATTGTTCGTTTCCGCCAGTAGCTGGAGATCGGACCCTTCGCAGCCCTCCTCACCCAGAAGAGGCTTTTCAACAAGGACATGCTTTTGACGAGCCAGAAAGTAGGAAAGTACTTTAGGCTTTACGGCGTCTGGGGTGCACACCAGAGCCGCGTCAAAGCCATCAAGGGGAACCTCCTCAACGTACCTGTAGCTCGAAGACGGGTTAAATGGATCAACTGTCGCAACTAGATCGGCTCCAGCAACCCTAGCACGCTTCCCTCCTTGGTTTCCGCAGCCGACCACAATGACCTTCATTGGTAATTAACCTGTCGCTCAATGTGATCAAGCCGGCCGAAAACATCGTCCGGATCGATTGGGGTGTTTCCGTCACGTTCGCAGGCAAGTGAAGCCGCAATGCCTCCCAGAATGGATGCTGTGACTATACATTTTGAAGCCACTAGCGATACGGTTGCATAGGCTAGTAGCGCATCCCCTGCACCAACGGCGTCCACAACGTTGGTGGTGAATGTATCAACTGTGAAAAAGGCTCGGACTTGGGGGCTCGGCTCGCGGTAGGTGATCATCCCTCGCTCGCCCATTTTCAGCATCAGGCACTTACAATGCGCAGCCTTGTATAGCTCAAGCGCAAGGGGGCGAACCGTTGAGTCTTGGTCGCCAAGCGCAAAGCGGGCCTCGCGCTCGTTTGGCGTGATAAGATCAAAGCCTTGAAATTCCAAAATGTTGCCCCACCGGCTCGCCACCTGACTGTCCGCAACTTTGAAGACCCTCTCAGGCAAGGCTGCAGTGAGCACTGGAATGGTAGTCCGGTTGAAAATACCGTGTCTAAAATCACTGAAGATTACCGCATCCGCCTTGGTGTTCGAGATGGAATGCGAAAAGTGGTCCAGCACCTTGTCCGATATGGGCCGGTTATCGAGTTTGTCCACCTTCAGCATCCGATAGCCTTGGGTGGTGAACAGATTCTTTTGGGTTGTGGGGCGGGTGGGATCCTCAACCACATCGCAACGCACCCCGTACTCGCGCAGGTCGTTTATAACAAAATTTTTAAGAGGATCATTTCCAAGGACGGTGGTAAAAAGCACGTCCGCACCGGCTCTTTTCATGTGCTTCGCAACGATGCCCGCGCCCCCGACAAAGTCGACTTGAGAGTCAAACCGCAGGCTCATCGTGGGCGTCTTTGTGTTTCCCCCAATGAGCGTGCAATAAGTGTACGAGTCGACGATGGTATCGCCCACCACGTGCATGCTTGTTTGCTTAAAAGCCTCCAACGTGGAGCGGATCTGACTGAAACTCACGCCTTCAGCCTGCATCAGCGCGTGGAGTTTATCCACTGACAGGTTTGGCGGTTCGCTCTCGATGATATGAGAGGAGGAGTAGACAATGTCGCCCGGGGTAAACAGAATTTCGCCCCCATAACTGTCCAACACGTCCTTCTCTTCCTTGGTCTTCGGATGTAGGCCGCCCTTGTTGTATTCGTAGCCCTTCGCAAAATAATCCGGTTGGATTGTTCTGATGTTCTCCAAAGGGGTCGGATTCTCATCGATCACCACGTAATCCACGACTTCGAGCGCAGCGAGATTCATCGCACGCAACTCCTGAGGGACAAAAGGCCGGAAATTCGCTTTTTGAATGTGGAGGTCGGCGGTCAGGCTTGCAATTAGGATACTCGCCTTGCTCTTGGCATAAATCAGATGCCGGATGTGCCCTGGATGGACCAAATCAAAAGTGCCGTGGCACATGATAGCCTTGTCCGTCCTCGGCGGCGCCCCCAACAATTCCCTGATCTCCTCCGGAGTCCTAATTTTCCGAGCAAACGTTTGCTGTTCGGCATCGGTGAATTGGGAAGTTTTTTTCACGTCTCGTTTAGCGTTAGCTTTTTAGGCAAGGTGTTTAAACCAAGCCTTAGTGGCGTCATCAATCTTCGCAGCATCCCATATGGGGGCTTCCCGCCAGTCATCCAGATGCGAGAGCATGATTTTCACCCCCTCTTCCAGGGGTATCATAGGAGACCAGCCCAATTCGCGCTGAATCTTGCCGATCTCCGCCCAGGTGCAATCCGGCTCACCCGGCCGCTTTGGAAGGTTAACAATGTCGCCACCAAGTAGCTCAATCAGCCTGTTCACGGTCTGTGGATTGCCTGTCCCCACGTTGAAGAACTCTTGAGACCTTTCCGTCGTTGCAGCGGCGTAAAAGGCCCTGACAACGTCCGTGACATAAATCCAGTCGCGGCGCTGGCTTCCGTCGCCGACTCTCGTGAACGGCTTGCCATTGGCTTTCTGCGCCAGAAAGACGCCAAAAACCGACCCGTAGGTCCCAGTGGTCCGGAACCGTGTGCCGTAGGCGTTGAAAATACGGATCGCGTTGACGGGCATCCGATAAACCTTCCCCCAGTGGAAAGCTGCCTGCTCGCCCTGATACTTACTGAGCGCATAGGGGTATTCCGGGAGGATGGCGGCATCCTCGGCAGTCGGCACCGGCGCCAGTCCATAACATGAGGAGGATGCGGCGTAGACGAACTTGCGGACGCCTGCGCCTCGGGCTGCTTCAAGGGCGTGGACTGTACCCATCACGTTGGTGCTCATGTAATCAACTGGCCGTTCGATCGACGGAACAATGTCGCCGATCCCGGCAAAGTGAAAAACGTATGTAGCTCCCCGGAACAGCGACTCGTCGGCCGTCAAGGTGCGCACGTCGCGCTCCTCGACTTGCAAGCGAGCCTCCCTCTGATGTTGGGCAAGGTTTGCCAACCTGCCTCCGGAAAGATTGTCAACCACATGGACGGTAAATCCCTCACTCAAAAGAAGGTCGACCATGTGGCTTCCAATAAAGCCCGCACCTCCTGTTACTACAGCAAGACGCTGCTCGCTCATTTTAGTTCGAGTTTCTTGACCGTCTTGACGTTTACAAAGGACTCGTCTGTCAGCGTGTTTGTCTGGAATTTGCCCGCCTTAAACGCTTGGCAAAGGTCTCGCACGGCGTCCTCGATGGTCCTCTTCGGCCCCCAGCCCAATTTTTCCGAAATCTTTCTGGAAGTGATCCGGTACGAGCGAGGGTCGTTGGTCGTAGTTTTTTCGATCCGAATCTGTCCACGCTCTGGAAACTGCTCTTCAACAATTTTTTTTGTGATTTCCGCCAGTTCGTTCACCGTCTGGTTTTGGTAGCCAGCGTTGAAAATTTCGCCGGCTATCTTCTCCTTAGGCATCGAGAGCAGCGCAACGTAGAGTTCGCACACATCATCGATGTGAATGTTGGGGCGCTGTTGATCTCCCCCAAACACGGTGATCACCCCCCGGTGGTAGGCATGGTTTGTTAAAATATTCACCGTCAGATCAAACCGCATTCTAGGCGAGTAACCACACACGGTCGCCGGTCGGATAGTGACACAGGTAAAGTCCGGCCCCTGATGCCTAAAGAGCAAGGGCTCGCAAAGCCCCTTGTACTTGTTATAGTCCGTCAAGGGTACAAGGGGATGATCTTCAGTTACTTCCGGAGATTCACTCACACCGTAAACCGAACTGCTCGAAACGTAGACAAAGCGCTTTACACCTGCCGCCTTGCTGGCCTCTACCATCGGCTCAAAACATTCGTAGTTGATCGTCTGACTCAGTGAAGGATCCAGGTCAAAACTAGGGTCGTTCGAAATACAGGCCATGTGAATCACGCTGTCGCAGCCTTGGACTGCCTTGGCGTACCCCGGCAGATCACGTATATCCCCCGGAACCACCTTCAGGTGGGGATGTGGAGCGAGACCCTCGGCTCCAAATAAAATTAAGTCGTATACGACAACGGCATTGCCAGCTTCCAGAAGCTTTGGAACGAGAATACAGCCTTTGTATCCAGCCCCTCCTGTCACAAGAACAGTGTGCATAATATTAGGTAGTGATTGTCTAAAGCTGAATGATTCGGAACCGTCTATTCTTCAAGGTTTTTGGGGACTTCATTCGGGGATGTCTGTGTGGGGCGAAGAAGGGATTGGACTCTACATTCAGCCTATGTGTTGGCTAGGACAAAAATGGGCACGCCAGCGGGCGGCGCAAATTTTTTTCTGTAAAAGTGGCGGGTGACTTTTCTGAAGGTGGCAGTTTGTGTGGCTTTGGTTTTTTTCTGTCATTTTAGGGAGATGTAGGTTTTGCCAGTTTCCCAGGTTTCGGAGATTTCGATGAGGGCGCCCGTGACGAGTCTCTGCAGTGATTCCTCGCTCGGAAAGAGACCGACGACGCGGGTGCGCTTCTTGATCTGACTGTTGACGTTCTCGCAGGCGTTGGATGTCCGTATGCGTTTCCTATGGGCTTCTAGGAAGGCGAAGACAGTGAAGCCATCGGGCAGGTTCTCCTCAGCCCAGGCAGCGAGCTTGGGCTGACTTTCCGAGTAGGTTTTGACGAAGTCCTTGAGGCGTTCTTCGGCGTGGGAGCGGTCGTCGGCGTTGAAAAGTATGCGCTCGGCGAACTGCATCTCCCCGGAGGACGAAGACCGTGACACTCTCCTCGCGTGCGCTGTTTTACCCGACCCATCCCTTTTCCGATTCCCTGTGGACCGGGCGTGGCTCAGGGCGCCCTTGAGCTACGCGAGAGTCTCGTCCGCTTTCGCGCGCGCCCGCTGCCATGCTCCTGGGGTCAGCTCCTCCAGAGGCATCAACCCCTCAACCCAGGGGCGCGTCGCCCGATACGACAACAACGGCAATACCTCCAACAGGTAGTCCCTCGCTTTGATCCCAAGCCTTTTGCACGTCGCCAAAACCGACAGGATCGCCGCAACCTTCGGCCCCGATCCCTCGCTCCCAATCTGTATCCAGTTTTTGCGGCCAAGCGCGATTGGCCGCATCG
>CAMCIN010000234.1 GCA_945874745.1 Akkermansia muciniphila
GACACTTTTTCAAAAACTGAGGAAAACTGAATGAACAAACCTTTTACGTTTAAGCGCTTTGTGATGGCGCTGGCCCTGCTGGCGCTCGCCCTGGCGGGCTGGTACCTTGGTCGGCCCGAAGGCAGCGCACCTCTGGCCCAGCCAGTCGCCGAAAAACCCGCGGCTCTGGAACCGGCCAGTCTGGCCCTGACCCCCGCTGCACCCACCGCCTCTCCTGTCCAAGAGCCTGCGGCAAAGCCGGGGGCACTCCCTGTGCCCGAGGGATTGCCGCTGTGGGAACGGAAGATCGACGAGGCTCTCCGCTCCACTGCGGAGCCCCCCGCAATCGCGCAGCTCCTCTTGCAGCAGGTTCCCGCGATGCCCGGGGAAGGACAGGCTGCCAGCGCACGGCACATCGCCAATTTGATTCCCGACAGCGATTATCTCACCGTGCTGCCCTATGTGCAGAACACACGCTTGGATCCCGGATTTCAGGAGGTGATGGTCGCGGAAAGTCTCAACCGCTCTGACGCGGTCAAACTGCCGGTGCTTCTGGCGGCTGCGCGCACGCCCCAACACCCAATGGCCGAGATCGCCAAGTCCACGTTGGCTTTTCTGTTGGATGCGGACCATGGCGCGGACTGGGGGAAGTGGGAGTCGGCGGTGAAGCAATCCCTCGAAAAAACGCAGCAGTAGGACGCGACGCCAGGACGCTGCCAAACTGCCAGGGCGCGTTTGTTTCGCTATGGTGACTGCTCGCTGACTCCTCCAGGAACGGGAGATGATTCGCAGATGACGGATCTACACAGATGCCGCGGAGAACGTCCGCTCCTCTGTTCAATCTGTTCAATCTGTTCAATCTGTTCAATCTGTTCAATCTGTGAAATATCCGGATATTTTTCTGGGTGAAGTGTTTGCCCGCTGGCGGGTGGTTCCTCGCTGCTTTTTTCGGGGTATCTTTTTGATCACTCCGGTGGGAGCGAGAAGTGATCCACAGATGGCTCAGATTTCCGCAGATGTTTTTAGGGTTTCCACTCCGCTGTCAGCGGGCGATCTCAGAGATCTGCGGTTCGTCACCCAAAGCTGCTAAGGTTTCACAGAGAGTGAGAGGGGCGCTATCGCTCCAGGAGGGAGCGAAGATAGTTAGCCGGGCGGCAGCGAGGCTTTGCGAGCGCCCCCGGTCCCTTCCAACGAAAGCAACGGCCCCGGCGGGGCCGGTGAACCACGGCGCGGGCCCTGCGGGGGGGCTACCGCCACCGGAACCAGAGCGGCTGCGCCGGTTGAGTCTGCGTGCCGGGCAGCTCGGCCTTCGCCTTTCGCTTGTCTGGTGCCGGTTTACTGCTTTCGGCCGCCGGTGCCTCGCCTTTTTGGCCTGGGGTGGCCTTGGTGCGGGCGCCCTTGGTTCCGGTTGGGGCGGGGCATTTTGAGCAGCTAGTGCTCTCGCCATGCATCGCGCAGCGGGCTCCGTCGCGTCCGTCATTCTGGCAGCACCGTTGACAATGGGCGCAACTGGCCAGTGCGAGCAGCGCCAAAGCAAGGCAGCCGTGGGCGAGCTTTCTCAGTACTTGGCTGTCTTGAGGCTCAGTTTTTCGAGCCAGTGCGGAGTCCGGCAGTGCGGTGTCCGGCAGTGGGCCCGGTGCATGTTGGTAAGTCTTCCGCGCAGCAATGCGCGGGTTCTGCAATAATGGACAGGTTGGCAAGTTCATGGTTTTGGACAGGTTGATTTTTCAATGCTCGCTACGGAGGAACCGGCCAAAAGGCTTTAAAAAAAGTGGGGTCGCACTGAGAACGCTTTCAGCCTGTGCACGGCCAAATGAACGTCTGTTGCAGAAAAAAAACGCGAGGGCTCTTCCGCGTGGCACCGAATGCAGAGACCTATCCGCAGCGCTCACAGAATTAAGAGGGGGGATAATCAAAAATCATCTGTGACGGCATTGGTGAAAGCTGCGGATCACCGCCCGTTGCACGCGGAGTCCGCAAGACGCTAGGCACAGAGAACGCGCCCTAGCCCGAAACTTGCTTCACCCCGGTTTAAGCTGCATTGTTTGCCCCTCTTTTTTGTTCTCTCCTCACCCGACCATGAAATTTCTGACAACCGCAATTCTTCTGGTGTTCCTGAGCTTTCAGGCGTGGGCCGTGCCCGCTTCCAAGGGGGCCAAGGCGCCCAAGGCCCCCAAGGAGCCGAAGACGACGGCAGCCAACCTCGTCGAACAGGAAGGGGCCATGCCTTCTCCCATTAAGCCGCTGGCAACTGCTTCCGCGGCCGAGATGGCGTCCCGGTTTTTCTTCGAGGCCCTTAGGCCTTATGGCGAGTGGCTTGAAATCGGCCAGTTCGGCCGCTGCTGGAGACCCGCTGGGGTGGGCGAACGGTGGGCTCCCTACACGGTCGGCTCCTGGGCTTACTCCCGGCTGGGGTGGACATGGGTGAGCCAAGAGGACTTTGGCGGGATTGTTTACCACTATGGACGCTGGTGCCGGGTCGATGGAGCCGGATGGTGCTGGGTGCCAGACCTCGAATGGGCTGCTTCCTGGGTGAGCTGGCGCTACGGCCCCGAACTCGTGGGCTGGGCGCCGCTCCCTCCCAAGGCGAAATGGAATCCCCAATCCGGAATCGGTATCTGGGCGGATAGGGATTTTGAAACAGGCCCTGAAAACTACGTTTTCTGCCCCATTTCCGCTTTTGCAGACACCCAGCTCAGCGAAGTTTTGTATCCGCAAAGCGCCCATGCCATATGTTTCCAGCGCTCGGTGAGCATCACCAATCTGGCAGCTTCCGGAAAATCGGTTTTTTGCGGGGGGCCCGCCTACAACTGGGCGGCTGCCAGGGTCAAGGGCGGCATTCCGGTGATTCGGGTGGTCAAGGAAAGAAGCCTTGTGAAGTTCAGGGAACAGCTCAACGAGGCGGTGGGCGTTGCCGTTTCCTTCAAGTCTGTGGTCAAGGAGGACCGGCTCACGACCGTGGCTCCGGAGTGGGGCGTTTTGGCGGATCCACGCCGCGCGGATGCGCTGGGTTTTGATGTCGAAACAACCGAGCCGGTCAAAGTTCCAAAGTGGAGCGAGGCCGGTCCTGGAGAGGTGCCGTCGGATGCGAACGAGCCTGCAGCTGGCAGGGTTGCCGCCCCCAAGGCGGTGGTGAGCCTCACTGGATGGGAAAGGGTTCCAGAGGGGCTGCGGAAGGCCTTGAAGCTCAAAGTTTCAAAAGAAGTGGGCGGCCTGACTTCGGCAAACACGCCCGCCGTGCCATTCGACCCGGAAAGGGATCTTCCTACGGTCCGCTAGCGGTTTGGCGGTATGAGGCCCAAGGGTAGGTGGAGCGTTGAGGTGGATGGGTTGTTGGAGGGCTTTGAAGCGCTCCGGGGCCTGGTGGTGAACGAATCGCCTGGTCCGGCGGAGGATGTGGCGGAGCGTTTGGCTGCGCTTGTGCCTCTCCAGGTGGGCCTCTCCCGCGGGGTCGTGGGAAGCGTGGATTGGGAGCTGTTTCGGGGAGGGCTGCTCTATGCGGCAAACGCTTTGGAGAAGGCCCATTCGCTTTTCCAAGAGGCAAGTTCTCCCGAGGGAGCCTACTGGCATGGCATGTTGCACCGACGGGAGGGCGATTTTTCAAACGCTCTCTACTGGGTCAGGCGGGCAGGGTCCATCCCTGCGCTGGCAGGATTGGTTGCGTTCTCCCCAACGGCATTTATCGCGGAGTGCGCCGCCGCGGCGACGCGCAGGACGGCGCCCCCCCAACTGCTGGAGGTGCAGCGCAGCGAATGGGAGGCGTTGATGCTCTGGAGTTGGCGGCGCTTGGAGACCCTCGGCTGAATATCGGCCGAGCGACACCTCCGCACCGCTCGGCGGCGGGGAGGGCTACACCGGTTGCGGTGGCTGAACGGTGGCGCGGGTTGCGCCGGTGGAAATGCCCCCGTCGACGAGGAGCGTCTGGCCCGTGACGTAGCGACTGCCCTCGGAGGCCAAAAAAACCACGGGAGCGTCCAGGTCAGCTGGCTGGCCCGGGCGTTTAAGCGGGATGCGGTCGCACAGGTAGCTGACCCATTCAGGGTTTTGATAGAGTACCTGGTTTTGGGCGGTTTTGAACCAGCCTGGGGCAAGGCAGTTCACCGTGACCCCGTGCCGGCCCCAGTCGTCGGCCAGGCTCATGGTGAGTTGTTTGACTCCCCCTCGGCTTGCTCCGTAGGGCGCGAGACCCGCGTATCCGGCAACGCAGGTGACTGAGCCGATATTGATAATGCGGCCGTAGCCGCGCCGGATCATGCCTGCGGCAACGGCTTGCGCCGTAAAGAAGGTGCCGCGCAGGTTGGTGTCGAGCACGAGGTTCCAGTCGTCCCAGGTAATTTCCAAGGCGGGTTTGCGGACGTTGCAGCCAGCGTTGTTGACCAGAATATCTATTTTGCCAAAGGCCTCCTCGGTGGAGGCAACGGCGGCTTGGATGGACGCGTGGTCGCGCACGTCCAGCGAGGTGGCAAAGGTGCGCCTTCCCAGCGCCTCGATTTCTTGCTGGAAGGGGCGGAGGGATTCTGCCGAGCGGCTGGTCATGGCGATGTCAGCACCTGCGCGGGCAAGGGCCCTGGCTAGATACTGGCCAAGGCCGCGGCTTGTGCCGGTGACGAGGGCGACCTGTCCGGAGAGATCAAAGGGAAGCATAAAATCAGGGGTGAAGGACCACTTTCATGAGACCCGCTTCGTGGCCGTAGAGGCGTTCAAACCAGCTTGGCCCCTCTTCTAGAGGCACAAACGCGCTGAGCATCGGGGTGACGTCGATTTTGCCGGAGGCCAGCAAGTCGATACACGCCGGGATCTCGCCCGCAGAGGCGCAGGAGCCTTGGAGCCGAATCTGCCGGGTGACCACCGACTGCAGGGGCAGCTCAATTTTTGGGGAAATGTTGCCCACCAAAGTCACCGTGCCCCCTTTGCGGGTGCTTTCAATGGAGGAAAGGACGGTTGCCGTAGTGCCGACACATTCAAAGGCGACATCCGCTCCCCTTTTTGCCGTCCACTCCTTGACCGTGGCGGCGACGTCCCGTTCGTTGGCAAGGATGGTATCCGTGGCTCCCAGGCTTCTAGCCGTTTGCAGGCGGCCTGCGTCCACGTCCACGGCGATGATCCGTTGGCAACCCGCCAGCTTTGCGGCCTGAAGCGTCAAAAGCCCGATCATGCCAGCGCCTACAACGATGGCTGTGTCGTTGAGTTGAATCGGGGTGATCGCCACCGCGTGGACCGCCACCGAGATGGCTTCGATGAGGGCGGCCTTCTCGAAGGAGAGCGAATCCGGCAGAAGGTAGAGGATGCGCGCGGGTACGCAGACAAACTCGGCAAAGGCGCCGGCGCGGCGGTAGTCGCCACAGGATACCCCCAGAACCTGCCGGGCGTCGCAGAGGTTGATCTGGCCGCGCTTGCAAAAAAAGCACTGTCCGCAGGAGAGGGTTGAATCGAAGGTGACCCGCTGGCCGATCTGGAAGCCTGACACCGCCGAACCCAGGTCTGCAATCATTCCGGCCGCTTCATGACCCATGACTAATGGGGGGATGCGGCGGCCGGTGCTGCCGTCGTAGCCGTGTACGTCGCTCCCGCAAATTCCGCACGCTTGTACGCGGATGAGCACTTCATCCGGACCGGGTTCAGGGCGGGGAAGGTCTTGGAGTTCCAGGCTGCGGTAATTGGTGAGGACTAGGGCTTTCATGAACAGTTCAATTGGGGAAACGCTGGTAGGGAGGAGAGTCCGCATTCTTTCAGCGGATCGGAACGGCGTCAATTGGGACGCGCGGTTGACACGGGGCGCTTTTTGTAAATCACTGTGGACTGCTCCCGAGGGAGAGACACTATGGAGAGAGAGGCGAGAATGGAGGAGAAAATGGGTCAAAGCACTGCGGCAGGTGGGCTGTCGATTTCCAAGGGGAGCGCTCCCTCGCGGTTGCGCCCGACTTGGGTGCGTTTTGGAAGGAGGCAACCATTGGAAGCTTTGAAGGGGGGGAGTAAGAAATGAGCGGAGGCATGTTCACGAGCGCATTGCGGTTCGCTCCTCTGTACCAACACAGGGTGTGGGGAGGGCGGGCTTTTGAGTCGGCCCTAGGACGGGTGCTGGCAGGGGCGGATCTCGTCGGCGAGTCCTGGGAACTGGTGGACCGGCCCGAGGCCCAGAGCGTGGTGTCTGCGGGCGCCTGTACAGGGCTGGATTTGAATACCCTTTGGAGTCGACACCGCGTCGACCTTTTTGGCGCAGCCTGTCCCGAGGTGGGCAGGTTTCCTCTGCTGCTTAAACTGCTGGACGCTCGGGAAAACCTTTCAGTCCAGGTGCATCCCTCGACGCTTGAAAGCGGCCGCGGACTGGGCGAGGCAAAGACCGAGTGGTGGTACGTTTTGGATGCCCTGCCTGAGGCTGCCGTTTTCGCAGGGTTCCGCCCCGGTGTGACGCGCGCGCTCGCGGAAAAGGCCCTCGAAACAGGCGGATTCGAGGCGCTGCTGCACCGGATTCCAGTGCGCAGGGGGGATAGTTTGTTTGTCCCGGGCGGAAGAATCCATGCCATCGGGGCGGGGTGTCTGATCGCCGAGGTCCAGCAGAACAGTGACACCACCTTCCGCGTGTTTGACTGGGAACGCAGGGGAGCGGACGGCGCTCCGCGTGCATTGCACATACAGGAGTCGCTGGCCTGTATCA
Organism: Akkermansia muciniphila; assembly: GCA_945874745.1. GTDB lineage: Bacteria > Verrucomicrobiota > Verrucomicrobiia > Chthoniobacterales > Chthoniobacteraceae > Chth-196. Next base: position 6,635 of record CAMCIN010000234.1, read on the forward strand.
ATTTTGAGGACGAGGCGCCCTCAATTGCGGCAAACTTAAATGGGAACAGATTTTCGTGTGAGTTTTTTTCCGTATCAGGCCTCGAGTGGAAGGATGCAACCGTGGCGGGCCTCCATGCGGGGGCGGTTTTTCTGGTAACGGATGGGGCAATGGAGGTGGACGGGGAAGTTTTTCGGCGGGGAGACTGGTTTTTGCTGCCTGCCCAGGCCGCTTCGGCCCTCCTTGCACCCTGCCCGGGAGGCGTGTCCTTGGTCCGTGTGGCGCTTCCGTCCTAGGGCGTGCTCAGGGGGGGCAACTGCTCCGCATGGAGTCAGGTAGTGATCCACAGATG
>CAMCIN010000235.1 GCA_945874745.1 Akkermansia muciniphila
ATTGGGTTCTGAGGAGAGTGATCCGCAGATGTCTCAGATGCCGCTGCTGTTTTCAGACGCACCCGACGGCTGCCCCTCATCCTTCAAATCTGCTAAATCTGCGGATAGACCTCCGCCGCCTGCGGAGAAGATTCAAAAAGGCAGGAGCAGCTGCGGCCGGTCTGGAGCCACAAGCGTGCTCACACCCAGCCCGAGTAAACGGAGCGGGCTCGTGACCAGTTTGTGCACCGAGAGGAGGTGGCAGGCCAGGCGGTAAAGCTCGCTCGCTTCCACGACAGGCTCGGAGACGCGGACCTGCCGTGTGAGGGTGGTGAAATCTCGGTAACGTACCTTCACTTGCAAAGTGAGGGCGCCGGCGTTGTGTTTGCGGAGTTCCTGTTCCACATCCAGCGCGAGGGACCGCAGCGCCAGGCGGAGCTCCGGCCTGTCCGCGGTGTCGTTCGAGAAGGTGTGCTCCGAGCTGATGCTTTTGCGTTCCCGGCTTAAGTCTATGGGTCTCTGGTCGATGCCCAGGGCAAGCTCCCGGAGCCTCGAGGCGAAGGCGCCCACCAAGGGCTCCAAGGGAAGCTTCGTGTCCTGCAAATCGCCAATGGTGTGGAGCCCCTGACTTTCGAGGCTCCCAGCGGTGACCGGTCCAACGCCGTGAATCCGGCGCAATGAAAGTGGCCGCAGAAAGGCGGCCTTGCCCGCCTCGGGGATCAACGTGAGTCCGTCAGGCTTCTTCAGGTCGCTGCCAAGTTTGGCGAGAAACTTGTTTGCTGCTACGCCCACGCTCGCAGTGAGCTTTCGCGATTCCCGAATTTCCCTGCGGATCTCTTCGGCCATCGGCACCAGCCTGAGAAGCGCGGCATCGGGCTCGGCGACTCCGGCGCACGGTGCGCTCATGTCCAGATACGCTTCGTCCACCGACACACGCTCGAGCAATGGAGTGTACCGCTCTAGGATCGCCATGATCCGCTCCGACTCGTCGCGGTACGCCTCCATGCGAGGGCGCACAAAAACCGCCTGAGGACAAAGTCTTTCGGCCGTGCGCACCGGCATGGCGGAGCGCACGCCGAATTTCCGCGCTTCATAGCTGGCGGCGCAGACAACTCCCCGCTGCCCTGGAGCACCCCCCACCACCACGGGCAGGCCACGGTACTCAGGATGATCGCGCTGTTCGACCGACGCGAAAAAAGCATCCATGTCGACGTGGAAAATAACGCGGCTCATCGGGAGTGTGGCGCAGCCTAGAGCCGTCAAATCCAGGACGCAGGTTATTGCACTCCGGCGCCGCCCGCGGGCCTAGACGCCTGCCGCGGCTATGGCCCAACCCTCCCGGTAGTCGCGTCGTAGGAAACGCTCCGCCTCGGGGTGGCCGGGCAGGCGCAGCCCTGCGGAGTCCCATTCCAAAAGCACCCCTGGGAGTCGTGTGGCGACGTTTCCTAGAAGAACAGCCTCGGTCAAAGGGCCGGCATATTCAAAGTTGTCGGATGTTTCGGTGGCATTGAGGGCCGCATCCACCCAGGCGTGGTAATGGTTGGCTGCCGGCTCCTTGACGATCTGTTTGCCGCCAAACTTGTCCGCCGGATACAGCTGCGGCATTGCCACGTGCGGCAGCATCAGCACGCCCTCCTCCCCAATAAAAAGTGAGCCGGCTTTCGCCAGTTCCGCGCCCGGGGGAAGCTTTGCGAGCGCGGCATCCGGCAGACGCCCGCCGTCATACCACGTCACCGGGAGGGTGTCCCCAGCGGTATGTTTGGTGCCCGGAAAAACGTAGTGAACCGTTTCCGCAGAAGGCCAGGTGTGTGGGTTGAGTCCCTCGCTTTCAGCGCGGACCGTCTTGGGAGCGCCCAAACCCAGCGCCGTGAATACCGGGTCCAAAATGTGACAGCCAAAGTCGCCCATGGTGCCCCCTCCAAACTCCTGCCAGTCCCGCCACTTGAAAGGGTGGTAGACCTCCGGAGCGTACTCGCGGTGTGGCGCAACTCCGAGCCACAGGTCCCAGTTCAGGTTTTCGGGAACGCTGCCGGGCGCCGGTGGTGCGGTGAGCTTGGTGTATCCGTTGCCGCTGTTGCGCTGCCAGGAGTGGACCGCCGTGACCTTTCCGATGGCTCCGTCCCGCAGCAGCTTGACCCCGGTACGGTACTCGCTGGCGGAATGGATCTGGTTGCCCATCTGGGTGCGCACGCGCGACTTGGCCGCCTGCAGGCGCAACTGCCTCGCCTCCCACACCGTGTGGGTGAGCGGTTTTTGGCAGTAGACGTGCTTGCCCAGCCGCATGGCCGCCATGGCGATGGCCGCGTGCATGTGGTCGGGGGTCGAAACCACCACGCCGTCAAAGCCCGCGCCCAATTTGGAAAACATTGCCCGGAAATCCGCATGATGGGCAACCCCGGGAAACTTCTGGTCGATCTTGGCAAAGCGCGCCGAGTCGACGTCGCAAAAGCCGACGAACTTGGCCCGCGCATGGGAGCCGACTTCGCTCAAATCCGAGTACCCCTTTCCATCGCAGCCCACGCCGACGAGCTGAAGGTTGGAGTTTAGATTTTGCGCCCGCAGCAGCGCGGGAAACCCCACGAGAGCGCCGGCAGACGCCTTGAGGAAACTGCGGCGGGATGTTCGGGGGGTTTGGGGGGCGTGCATTTTCAATGGGGGTAGAGAAGGGAAGTGTGGCGGGGGGTGTGCGAAACAGGGGAGCCTACCAGCGGTCGGTACGGAAAGGCTGCGCGGGTAAGCCGTCTTTGTTGAACAGGTTCGCCCAGGGAAACTGCGCGCTCCAGGCATAGCGCACGGCTGCGGGCTCCGTAATTTCCGGGTGCGAAACGACCACGGTATCGCCGTCGACCTTTGCGTCGGCCCAAACGAACTTGTGGTCCGGGCCTGCAAGCAAAAAGCCCTGCAGCTTATCGGCGTGGCGGACGTCCAAGCCTTTCCCTGTGTGCGAGAACTTAATACGGATCCGGGCGCCCTCCGTGGTGTGGGAGGCGTAGAGCGGGCCGTAGAACTCGGCTTTACCACCGTAAACGGCGTTCACCGCCACGTGGCTGGCGCGCTGCCCGTAGGAGGATTTGAGAACCGGATGCACGCCCGCGCCCAGATCGGTGGCGGTCACCATGTAGGTTTTGGGGTAGTCCATCAGCCGGAGATGCAGCCCGTGGGAATATTCCGGGTCTGGTTCGCGGGGAATTTGTGTGGGCTGAGCCACAAACTTTTCCGCCCGCGCGTTGAGTGGATTCGCAGGGTCCCACGCAACGCCTCCCCCGCTTGGTTTTTGCACATAGAGGAAGGGGAAATCCTGGCCCCAGTCCTTGCGCCAGCCCTTGATGAGGGCACCCATCAAAGCGTACTGGTCGACGCACGCGATGTTGGTTTTGCTTTCCCCTTGATCCCAGAGCACGCCCCGGATTCCGAAGCCCACATAAGGGCGGATATAGGCCTCAAAAAGGGAGCCGATTTTACCGGTGTGAGCCTCCCCGGCCTTGCCGATGGACCTGGGTGCGGCGGGCGCCCGGGGGGGAGTTTTACCTGCGGCCTTCGCCTCGGCCTCCGCGCGCTTCCACTCCAACATGTCTGCGTCCCACTTCGCTTTATCAGCGTCGTACTTTTGCTTGAGGCCCTCGTAATCATAGGAGGGGGCCAGCTTCCTGACCATCTCCTGACAGGCGGGATCCGCCTTGTACATTTCCTCTGAAAGCCAATACCCGGAGGGCGTGCCGCCCACCGCCCCCACCATCAGGCCCACGGGCACACCCAGCTGGGCTTGGAGCGCCTGCCCGAAGGCGAATAAAAGTGCGGAGAACTGGGCGTTATTTTGAGGAGTGGCTTCCTGCCATGTCGCCTTGGCGTCCTTAAGTAGGAGGCGGAGCATGGGATAGGTGCCCTCGGCTAGCTTCGCCAGGGGCGCGTCATCCGCTGTGTACTGGCTCGCGCGCATGTCCATGTTAGACTGTCCCGAGCCGACCCACACCTCGCCTACCAACACGTCGTCCAAGGTCTTGTCGCCGATTTTCAGCACATCTGGTCCGCCCGCGGTCAGCGGCTCCAGCAGCACGCGCCATTTGCCTTGGGCGTCGGCTTCCACCGTCTTCGTTTGGGTCCGGAAACTGACCGTGAATTTTTCGCCGGGGGCGGCGGTGCCCCAGAGGGGGAGCGGCATTTCACGCTGCAACACCATGTGGGGCGAAAAGACCTTGGACAAGGTGACCTCGGCGTTTGCGTGCAGACACAAAAGGCCCGAGAAAAAAGCGGTGGAGAGAAGCTTGGAAGTCATCGCAGCGGTTGGGGGGATAGGTTGGGGGTGAATCCGTTTGGAAACTGCCGTCCCAAAAGGCCGGCAAAGATCCAAGAGCAGAAGCCATTCATCTTTCTTAGAAAGGCGGGGAACGCAATTCGGGAAGCACTCGCGGGGCTGTTATTGCGGGGCATGACCTTTCCCTCTCAGACCTTCCTAAGAGGATTAGAAACCGCTCTGGCCCAGAGTCCGCATGTCAGGCGCGGTTCAACGTGGGGGTGTGCAAAATGGATAGTGGACGCACTTTTCGAAGAGCGACGTGTTGGTCAGCGCGTACTTTGGGCGCCTCGCTACTTTCAGTGGGTGAGAGCTTCTGGGAAGCCGGACGTGACAATTCGGGAGCCGGCAGGAGCCTTGGCGGTTGCACTGGCGGAAATTTTGGAAACACACACATCCCTGCCTACTTGAAAGCGGGGCAGGCATCCTGCCTGCCTCCCGCGCCCGAGCAGGCAAGATGCCTGCTCCACTCTCGTCGGGCCTCTTCAACGGGGCCAGTGGGCCTCTTGTTTAGACAACGAGCCCCCCAAAGCAGTCCAATGTTTGGCTCCCTTTCTCTCAAAAACTGGGCCCGCTTGCCGGGCCCTGCGGGCCTGCCGCCCCTCGCGCTATCCGAAACTTTGGCAGCTCTGGGTGACGAGTAGCAGATCGCCTAGATTGCCCGCCGACGGGAACCCAGAAAAACATCTGCGAAATCTGAGCAATCTGTGGATGCCTGCCCGCTCTTTCCCGAGCGCGTTCATTTCCAAAGTGGTCGGGGCGATAGGATTCGAACCTACGACCTCCTGGTCCCAAACCAGGCGCTCTACCAAGCTAAGCTACACCCCGATGACTGCGCGCCCCCCCCAGCGGGAAGGCAAATTCAATATGTTCCCTTGCTGAAGAACAGCAAGCAAAAGCGTCTTACTAGGAAGGAGAGGCCTTTTGGTCTCCGCATTGCGGCGGAGACGCTTGGTTTGGCGCTGAGAGGGGGTGCCAGCCGAACCTTTATCTCCAAACATCAGAAACCGCCGGAAAGCCCTCGGGTGTGGGTGCATGACGCGAGCAAAAGAAGGTTCTACAGGTCTTGAAACTTGAAACCCTTTCTGGAAGGATAACCTAGCGCACCTTAATTTTATGAAAGCCACAGCTCTGCTTTGTTCACTGCTCTTGCTCTCCGGCACATTGCGGAGCGCGGGGGAGGAGGTGCCTCGGTTAAACACCCTCTCAAGCGCTTCTTTTGAGGGTATTCTGACCCAAACTGAGAATGCATTCGAGGGCGACCCGGCTGTCGGAGACGGGGCGGTCCATCGCGGGGCGGTGACTCTGACCATCACGAAACAAGGTTCGGTGTCGGGGCGGGTTCGCTACAACGAGTTGCTGCGGAGCGAGGGCTCCTCGCCTGCGGTTTACCGGCCTGTAATCCGTGCCTTTTCGGGGGTACTCAAACCAGTTGAGTCTGGCTCCGTTCGATACAGCCTGACCACTTCGCTAGGGAGTGGGGCGGGTGCGGGCAGGGAGCAGCTTGTCCTCGAGGCGGACTATTCCAGTGCGCTTCCGACCGTGACGGTGCACGTGTTCGACCGCGTGTCTGCCAACGCAAGTGGTGGGTGGGGCTTCTCAAGCCACACGCCGAAGTTGGCCCGCGTTCCAAGCGGCGCTCTGCCGGCGGGCGTGCTGGGGCGTTTTGTGCTGACGACGGACATGACAACCGACGCCGCCTATTTCTTGGTTCAGACCCTCCCGAGCGGCAGGCTCTTGTGGAGCACCAAGATGCCGGATTACTCCAACTCGGGAAGCGCGCTGGCGGTCCTGACGCCCGCGGGCGACCTGTCTGCCGCATTCTACGAAGCCAAAACGGCCAAATCCCCCGGAGGCTCGGCCGTATACAGCCTGATCGGCTCAGTCAATTTGCTGCACCCTGAGGAGCCGGCAGCGAAATGGAGAGCCTGTGCCGGGGATGGTCATTTTTCTGAAGGACTGGACCGGCAAAGTTCCCTGGCTGCCACCCAGCTCAGCGGGGTCGCCGAAGGGGGGGCGGCAGCGGCAGCGGCAGATGCGCCTTTTTGCGAGCGAGGGTTGCTCCAGCTAGCTCCTGAACAAAGCTGCCAGTGGGCCCAGCGCGACAGTGCCTCCGGTTCGTTCTCGAACCCGGATCTGGCGGGAATGTTTGCCTCGGGGACCGCTGTTTTTACCCTTCAGGACTATTCCCTTACGGATGCACAAGGAGCCCCGACGCTCTACTCTTGGAGTGTCTCTTATTCTGCGAAGGGGTTTGTGGCAACGGGGTTGCCCACGCTCGGAGTGCTTCCGCCAGCACTCTCTTTGCGGCTAAACCGTGAGAGAGGTGAGGTCACCGGCCTCTACGGCAACACCGGTGCCCGGCGCAAGCCGTTCAAGGGCGCGCTGCTCGTCACCGAAGGTTCGAGGCTGTCTGCGAGCGGGTGGCTGGAACCAAGCGCAGAAGACGTGAACCTATCGACTTGGAGTATTCAAATGGGCGCCACGAGCGTTCCCCTGCTCGCCAGGGCCGCCGCGGCCGCAGCTCCATTGGCTGGGACCTCGGCTGCCGACAGCGAACAGGTCGCTGCCGCCGCTGATGACTGTCTGCCCCCACTGATCCTGCCCCCTCCGCTCATCGGACCACCGCCCCTCATCCTGCCCCCTCCGCTCATCGGGCCACCG
>CAMCIN010000236.1 GCA_945874745.1 Akkermansia muciniphila
GGAGCCACGGCCAGGGCGTGGTTGCTCAAGGAGGGGTTCCAGCATTTTTGGACCTATCGGAGCGTGGACTGGGCGATGGGCTTTTTGGACGCCTGGATCACCAGGGCGCTGCGAAGTCGGCTGGAGCCGATGAAGAAGGTGGCCAGAATGCTGCGCAGCCACCGGGAATTAATCGGAAACTATTTTCGCGCCAAAAAGCTCTATAACAGCGGAGTGGTGGAGGGCTTGAATCTCAAGTGCAACCTTGTGAAACGTAGAGCCTATGGGCTGCGCACTTTCCCTGCGCTGCAAGTCGCTTTATATCATAATCTTGGCGCGCTTCCTGAACCGGAGCTTGCCCACAGATTCTGCTGACGAGGCGAAAAAATCTTCGCTGTCGTCAGCAATCCCCGAGGCTGAAGGAGATCCCCGGTCAGCATTCTCGAAAAATAGGAGCTAAATGTGGCATTGCCCTTTTTAACCGGAAAGCCGATGAAATTTGCGCCGGAGCGCAGCCACGTTGCTTCCGGCGGAATGGATTTCTGCTTAATCGAGAGACTTGTCGCGGTCTGACAGTTTACCAGGTAGGCGGAGTTCCCCACCATTTTTTGAAGCAACGCCTCAGAGCCACCTCTCGTCCAAATGGTCCACTCGTCACTCTGGACTGTTGCGGTGGAAGGAGTCTGGGTGAACAGCACCTTGTCCGGATTGGGGTTCCAGCGCCAGACTTCCAGCACGCCGGAGCTCGCCGGAAAAAGTTCATCCATCGTTCCGTAGGAAGCATCTCCAGACAACCAGATGGAGTTCCATCCCGCCTTGAGTTCGTACGTCTTGGTGTACCACTGTGCCTGAGCCGCCGAGGCGAAAGCCGCAAGCGCGCAACATATTGCAAATAATCGTTTCATCGTACTTTCAGACGGTAAAAGGCCTTTTCCTCCCCGCTTACCCAAGGGATGCGGGCACCGACGATCTCCGCACCCGTCGCCGTGTACACAGACACCGCACTGCCGGTTCCTACAGTAAAGCTCACTGGGGTCCAGGTCGCCAGGTCCCCGCTCTTTTCAATGCTGTAGACCTTGTTGGTCAACGTGTAGAACTCCACGCCGACGTCCGTGTCCGTCACCTCCTTGATCTTCAGATAGAACGACTGTGAGGTGTCCCCGGAATAGGTGCCGGAAATGTACTTCTGCAGGTTGGTGAGCCCGTCCCCTTCCAGGACTCCGTTCGGCGTGATGCGCCCCAAATCTGTCAGAGGAAAGCCCAACCGCTGGAGCAGCGTCCTCTCCCACGCGTCCGGCAGACCGTCCAGATCCGTGTCCACCCCGAGGGTCAAATCCAGGCGCTTCCGGTCGGCGGCGGCCCCCACCGTGGGTGCCTTGGCGGAGATTTCGATTGGCAGGTAGGTCACCCCCCCGATGTCCACCTTGAGCGAATACGGAAAACCAGACTGTACGGCGATGGAGTTGTACACGGCCGTCCCAGCCGAGTTCATGTCGAGCCGCATCCGGATCTGGTAGTTGTAGTCCTGACCCGCCACCGCGGTGATCGGGTAACGTGCCATCTCCTTGGACTGGTAATAGAAAATCACTGTCGCCCCCGAAGGCACCAGAGAGCCGAACTCGTCGCGCACGTCCCCGAAAATCGTGTAGTAGGGCGCCGGAGGGAAGGCCATCAGACTTCCCACGGTGGTAAAAAGCAGGGCAGCGCTACAGGCAAGAAGGCTGCCGAGAATACGGCGCGCCCAAAAAGGCTTTTGGTTTTGCATCGGGGTGGTGAAAGGGGCTCTTTAACAAGCGTCCGGCGAAGGATTTGGCCTTGTTTTTTAGGGCTTGTAGAAAAGGACGCTGCCGGAAAGCTTCGGCGAAGTGGTGAGGGTCAGCGTGCCCGAGGGCAGCGTTGGCAGGAGGAAGTAGCCGTACCCCTTTGTCTCACCGTCGATGGTGACGACCTGCCCCTGAAAGCGCACAGAGCGGTTTGTGGCAGCGGAACTTCCCGCGAGCAGGAAGGTCCCGGCGAAGGCGCCCGTGGAAGGGTTGAGGGTGGGGAGGGTCGTGGTCGGTGTGCCTGGGACCAGGGGAATGGTCACGGTGTTCTTTGCCACTGAGGTCGTGGGTTTGACGGCCACCTCACGCGAAAACTCACGGCCTTCCGCATCGAGTCCTCCCAGTGCAAAGCTGAGTTCCGCGTTCTGTGGAGCTTCAGCACTCACCGGGTCCAGGCCGAACACGAGACTCCCCTTCGCCACGGCTACAGGGGCGCCGCCGGCTACGTCCAAATCGACCGGGCCAAAACCCGACGCGTACACGCTGCCCGCCACTGTGGGCTTGAGCCAGGAGACGGTTCCCAGAAGAGTGTTTCGGTCTGTGGTCGAAGTCGCCGCTGTGAGGGTCAGTTGACCGGCCAGCGAAGTGCTCGCTGAGGAGGTGTAAACCGCCACTTCGCCGGCCTTGCCCAGCACAGCGCTGCCGGTGGCGCGGGTGCCGTCGGCCAGCGTTGTGGTGAGTGCCACAAGACCGGTGGTGGCGTTCACCTTGAGCGAGCCATACCCGTAGCCTTGAGGCACGGAGTCGCTGGTGTCCGTCGTACCGAGGCGGTAGGTGTACGCGCCCTGCAGGCTTGTCGCAGGGACGGCCGCAGTCCAAGGGGTTTGCCAGCCGTTGGCGGCTGCGGAGGTTTCGCCTTTGGTAAGCGTGCCCGTAAAAGACTGGGTCTCGCCATCAAACTCCAAAGCGAGCACCACATCAGCGCCCAGTTGGGGCAACGCAGTTGAAAGCCTCGCGCTGGTGGGTTGGTCCGCATCCAGTTCGAGCCGCCCTTTGAGTGTGTAGGAACGCGCCCCCACCAGCAACCGTCCCGAATACAGGCCCGCCGCGGTGGTGGTCAGCTGAACAGAAGCGCCAAGATTGGAATTCGCCGCCGGCGAACGCTCCACCAGTCCGCTGAATTTGCCCACGACTCCCTTGGAGAGGCCGGCGACATTGATCCTAAATTCCACCACCTCTTGAGCGGCTCCCGAGGAGTTGAGGGGAGTCACCAGTATGCGGTAACTTCCGGGCACCGTGGGCACTCCGCTCACGACTCCTGTGGCGGTGTTGAGCCGCAGACCCGGCGGCAGGTAGGCGGCACGGTAGGTCGAAGACTGGCTTTCCTCGGGCACATTCAAGGTAAGCAAGGCACCGACGATCGCCTGCACTTCATCTGTACCAACGCCTCCCCCGCCCCCACCACCCGTGCTGATTTCAGGGGGGGAGCCCGGGATAAACGTCTTAAAACTGCTCGCAGCCCCCCCCTGCCACACCAGTCCGGAGTCTGCCAGCGACAGAATCACAAACGCACCGGGCGCCTCCATCGGCGCCTTCCACTGCCAATTTGCTCCCCCGGACACCACATTGTGATGGGTCGAAGTGCCCACCGTCTTACCATCAAAAAAACGAATCACCAACGGGGTCCCCGTTGCAGGCGGTGCTCCCTGAAACACGGTCGCGCCCTCCTTGAAACTCGTGTTGATGCTGAAGGTCCCTGCCGCCCCGCCACCCGAATCCCCAACGGACGTAGCCTGCAACGCAACCATCGTTACCGTACCGCCGGTCACTGCCCCAGTTCCGCCGGTCACCGCTCCCGTGCCGCCAGTCACTGCTCCCGTGCCGCTCGTCGTGGCTATAGTCGCGCCAGTCAATGCGATAAATTTTCCGGCAAAAGGCGAAGCGGGGGTTCCCGCGTCAAAGTAACCAAGCTGTAGAAGTACGCCGTCCCCTTCTTCCGCGAGGCCGGCGGACAGGGCAACCCCCGCGCTATTAAGCAGCGGCTTGGAGGCGGGCGCTTCCCAGACCACCTGCACCGTCGGCTGCGCCTGGGCTGGTGCCACGAGGCCGCAGACCGCCAGCCAAAGTATTCCGTAAATCCCGATGTTTTTCATTTGAAGGAGTGAAGGCAGCGGCTGGAGGGGGCGTAAAAATGCCGGATTATTCAGAGAGCGTGTACTCGAAGGGAGCCGCGGTATCGAGGAAGGTGGCACTTGCGGTGGAGCCATCCCTGCGGCGGATGAGAAGCGCTTCGCCGACGGGGAGGGAGGCACCGTCCTGGGAGGCCTGGGAACCGGCCATCTGCCAGCGGGCGCCCGTGTGGTAGTAGACGTTCCAGGAGGAGCCGTTCCAGCGCATGAGATTGTCCGCCACCGAGGCGGAAGCCCCCTTGGTCCAGCCAGAAAGGGACTGTATCTTCAACGCGCTCAGAGTGGTGTCGAATGGAAGCCGGTTGGCCACAAGTGCCTCTCCGGAACCCGGGAGGAGGCTGGCTTCCGAAGTGATGCTCACGCTCCCACGGAGGGCCAGGCTTACCGGAGAGGTGCCGCCTGCAACCACGATGAGCCCCTGCTCCGGACGGATGATCGTCCCATTCTGGGAGGAGGTCCCGCCGCTGATCAGCCACTGGGCGCCGTTGTGGAAGTAGGTGTTCCAAACATTGCCGTTCTGGATGCGCACCAAATCCGCGCTGGCCTCATCAGGCCCGGTTCGCAAGGCCACGCTGGTGGTGCCGAAAAGGCTGCCGAGGGTTTGGGCGGGGAAAATCTCAAAAACCTGCTTTTCAGCGATCGCCACCCCGGGTGCATTCACGGTGAGCGTGTCGGCTGTATTTGCTGTCACGGTGAAATAACGCCCCGCGTTCGGCCCTGTGCGAAACTTTAGGTAGTGCACTGCTGAGACAAACTGTCCGCTGGTCCACGCGGGAGTTCCCGACTTAATTGTCGAACCTGACACGGAGGTGACGATCCCGCGGAAGACGCTGGCACGGTTGAAAGGAATCCCGAGCACCTTCCGCGTGGTCTCGCCTGTGGCAGGGGAGGGAATAACCACACGCACACAGCCGACTGGTTCAGAAACGAGACTTGCAGCGTGCAGTGGGGCGCCTGCGAACGGGAGAGATAGCAGCATTAGTCCCAACCACAGCGCGTCCGCCTTGCGAGGAACGTTGTTACGGAGTCTTGAGTGAGTTGCTGTCATCATGGGGTGGCTGAAAAAAGACCGCGTTTTGTTAGGTGATAGGTTTGGTTTCGCAAAGCTAAAAACTCAACTAACCCTACTTCGCGGACTCGCGTCTAAAAACGGCTATTTTCGGGCACTTTGAAATCGCAAGTGCCTTATTTTGAACACACGATTTTTTCAAAGTGCTTGTAGTGCCGACCTACCCCCTTGCGGGGCTTTTTCTCACAGTGGTTTCATAAGGAATGTTCCTCCGCTGTAAAAAACGCCGCAAGGATGGCAAAGAGCACCTCTACTGGAGTGTCGTTGAAAACCGCCGCATCTCACGAGGGCGCGTTCTCCAGAGGCAAGTGCTTTACGTTGGAAAGCTCAATGGCCGACAGGAGGCCGCCTGGCGCAAGACGGTCGAACTCTTCGGTCAGGATCCCGGCCAACCGTCTCAGGTCGCTCTTTTTGACGAAAACCATGCGCCAACCGGTTTTTCCGAGGGAGACGTACCAGTCGTGGCGATCCAACTTTCGAGCATGCGCCTGCCCCATCCGCGTCAATGCTCACCCTTGGACGCGGCGACTTCGCTATTTTTACCCTCAGGACGGCCACCAGCCCGGCGTGCAAATTGGAGCTCCAGCCGAGATTCTGAAGATAGTCATCAAGTTCCGACTGAAGGTCTGAGCAGCTACGATGATGTCAGCGGATCTAAAAGAAGCGATGCGACCTGCGTTTATAAGAGAAAACGCCCTCAATCATCTGGTCTTTTAATTTATCCAAGGGCATCGGTGTGATTGGTCTGCTCGCGCGCCGGGTCGCTCAGGGCAGGCTCTTTCCAGAAACTCGCAGCAGAGGTTTGACGTGCAATTTAAGTTTCAGAGCCAGAAAGGGCAATTCAAAGAGAAAGCACTGGGGACAGGCACTCGCCGTCTCAAGGTAGTTTCTGCTTTAAGCGCGCCCCGCGACGATACCGCGCGCGCGCTGCGGAATGGGGCGAAAAGCAATTTCCAATTGAACCCACCCGCTCGTCGGCTTTTCGTGTGCTGCTCAGGCACTTTTCGAACATCAAAATGACAAAGAACACTCCGACCCAGTGCGGCTTCCTCTCACCCGCACCAGCTACAATGCGGACTGTGCTCGCCTTTTTCCTATGCGTCGCGCTCGGAGGGATTGCCTGGTTCACTGTTTTTGCCCGCGGCTTCACTGGAATTGATTCCGCGGCTAACGTACATCGTTGGGTTCTGATTTGGTGGATCGGGGGGGCGTTCGCTATATCAGTTTTGGCAGGCGCGTTGCAGCGAGCATTCAGACTCATCTGGAGCACTGGGTTCGCCTTTCCGATGCTCGGCTGGGGTTTGCTTTGTGCGTTCGCCGCCCTTACGGATCCCATCGGTGTCTTGTGGTGGACAGCGTATGGCATCGCGACCACTGCCACTGCGTTTCTTGGTGCTTGGATTGGCCGCACACTCGGAGGGAAAGCGCATGATAAAAACGCGGGCCCAAGCAAGCAGTTGAGCTGACGATCTGCATTGTCACTGATTCGAAAAGGTCGAGCGCGGGTAGCTCCGCTGACTTCCCACTTTGCTTCCCCATGCCCACGGCTTGCTGCCGAAACGCTTCATCATGTCTTGGTGGCTACATTCCGATCTGCCTCGGTTTTTGTTGAGTCTTTCTTTTGTGGCTCAACTCGCGTCTTTTGTGGCTCATGCCGCTTCTGGCAGGTACACCAACCCGAATTTCTCCGCCTCCACTTGTCCCGTAAACACTCTCCACAAATCCACGGCCAATTGCCGTGCTATCGCCACAACGGCTTTCTTCTTCGCCGCTGGGTTGGGCGTGGGACTGTTCAACACGGGGGCCCATTTCTGGAGTGCCGTGTACCCAGGTTGCCACCGGAT
>CAMCIN010000237.1 GCA_945874745.1 Akkermansia muciniphila
CGGGCCGCAGCAGAAAAGTTACCACGACAAGCGGCGCGCTCAGAACCGCCAAAAGCCTCAAGGGAAGGCGACGGAACAAGGACTTGGGAAGCATCTCCAACCCGATCGCCCACACAGGCAGCGCCGCCAAAAGAACCCACACGTAGCCCGCATCCCCAAACCACTCCACCGACTCGCTCACGGCGAGGGAAAGCGCTGTTATATTGAACAAATTAGTCAACACCAGCGTGGTCGCCAGCAGGCGTCCCGGTTCCACCACCAGCCTGGCAAGCCCGAGCGCGGCGGGATCCTTTGCCTTGCTCCGGTGCCGCAAACGCAGCCGGCTGATCGACAAAAGTCCCGACTCCAATCCTGCGAGCACGAAGGAAAGTAGCATGCAAGTTGCAATTACAGCCAGCGGAGTCATAAGGCGCTCCCTCCCTTTGCGATTCCACGGGCGGTTTGAATCAAGACTTCCTCCACCCGCTTTCGGGAGGTGCGGCGCACGGTCAGACTCAACTCCCCGATGGTCCAGACGCTGCCAAGCTTTGGCACGGTCCCAGCCAAGTTGAAAACCAACCCTCCGATGGTGTCGATGCCTTCAATTTCGAACTCAAGGCCGAGTGCCTCTTCGATGTCCTCGATCCTCGCGCTCCCGCTGGCCAGCAGTCGCCCCTCGCCCAGCGCCTCCAAGTACAGCTCGCGGTCACCTCCGGGCAGGGCCTCCCCCAGGATTTCCTCGAGCAAATCCGCACGGGTAATCACGCCCTCCGTCCCGCCGTGTTCATCCAACACAATGGCCAGCGCCTGCGGCCGCTTTAAGAAAGACCGGAGCAAGTCCACCGCACGCATGGTCTCCGGCACGAAGGACGGCGGGGTGAGCATCTCGGTGTAGTGCACGTTGCCAGCCTCAAGATAGGCACGCACATCCAAAACGCCCAAAAGATCATCGGGCGTTTCGCCATAAACCGGTACACGCCGATACCGCGCCGAACGCAGCCGCACCGCCAACTCCTCCTTGGTCAGGTCGTCGGGAAGGCAGAGCGCATCCACCCGCGGAGTCATGCAATCACGGACCGTCTTCTCGCCCAGATGGATGATCTGCTGAATGATGGCCCGCTCCACCGGATGCAGCGCGCCGTCCTCCGCACCGATTTCGATGAGCGTCTCCATCTGGGACTGGTCCATGGGCTTTGACTCTCCTCCCCCCCCGGGAAGCAACCGCTCCGCCACTTCGTCGGAAAGGCGCTGCACCCAACCCAACGGGGCCTGCAGCACACGCAGTAGCGGATCAAGCACCCGGACGGCCAATCGGAGGAGGCGGTAAGGCCGGTTCAAAGCGAGCGCTCTCGGCAGCAAACCGCACCCCCCCACAACCAGGCAAAGCAGCACAAGCTCGGACCCCCAAAAGGGGAGTGCTGGCAGCATTCCTTTTCGGGAAAGAAACAGGCAAATGAGCACCAGTGGCGCGTTGAAACACACATATCCAAGGCTGAGCACCCCCAGCAGACGCCTCGGATTCGCCAGCACCCGGGACATGCGCTCTGCATATCTCGCCTTGTTGCGACGCAACCGCTCTACCTCGTGCCCTTGAAAAGAAAAAAGCGCCGTCTCGAAGGCAGAAAAAAGCGCAGAGCACAAAGCCAATAAACACGCCAAGCCCGTAAGCACAAAAAGCGACGCAGTGCTCATAACGGGCGTAGACCACGCCCAAGATTCCGCCCGCAGAGATTCCCACCTGCTTGCCGGAAATACGCCTGTCCCAAAGAAGGACCACCGCTTCTTAGCTGGCCCCAATCGCGCATGGCACCTCCGGCCCGATCCGGCTGTTCCCACCGTCTGAGATCCTGTAACTCTGTTGGCTGGTTTTTCAACGCTCCTAAAGCTATGAAATCCCTGCCTTAGAGCGAATGAAAAAAAACGACCGCATGGAAGCCTGGCTTGGAGCTTGGGACACTGACCCGTTGTCCCCCTTGCCTGCGGAGTACCGAGCCTTTTTCGCGTGTTTCAACAAGGGACAGTACTATGAAGCCCACGATGTTTTAGAGCACCTCTGGCTACAGTGCCACGACTCCAACCGCAGCTTTTACCAGGGCCTCATCCAGTTTGCCGGCGCCTTTGTGCACCTCCAAAAGCACTCCCTGTTTCCAGGGCACCCCACCCATTCCCGCCGCCTCGCCCCTGCGCAACGGCTTTTTGCGCTCGCCGCCGCACGCCTCAGCGCCTACCCGGAGCGGCACCTTGCGCTGGACCTCGCTTGCGTCTTGGCAATCGGCACCCACTGGAGCGGCCTAGCAGCGGGCGTCGCCAGCCCACTCGCGGTCCACCCCGCTCCCCTCCTCACTCTGGTGTCCGACGGCGCCAGTCTACTCGCTGAATCTTGAAAGCGCCTTCCGCTAACGCTGTTCGAGGCTTGAGTTTTTCGAATGGCGCTTAAGGTTGGAGGGATGAAAGTCTCCCCCCTGCTTGCTCTGGCATTTCTGCTGCCATCGGTTTCCGCAAAAACCGCCCACGCGGCCGACTGGCCCCAGTGGAGGGGCCCTGCCCGGGACGGCGTCGTCATTGATCCCGCGCACAAGCTCACCAAGCTTCCCCAAGACCCCAAACCCATTTGGGAAATCGCAGTCGGTCCCGGTCAGGCCTCTCCGATCGTCGTCCAAAACAGGGTCCTCCTCATGGACGGTACGGCCGGCCAGGAAGTGCTCCACTGCCTTGCAGCCGACACCGGCAAGGAGATTTGGGAGGTGCAAATCGGACCGATGGTGGAATTCCAAAACGCCTATGGCGAAGGCCCCCGCTGCACCCCGCTTGTTGATGAGGACCGCGTATACGCCCAGTCCTGCGGCGGAGAATTCCGGTGCCTCTCCCTCAAGGACGGCAAGCAACTCTGGGCCACAAGCTTCGGCGCCAACTACGGAGCCACTTGGTTTGGCAACAAGAGCCCGGATCCCGAATCCAAGGAAACCGCCTCGCGCCGCCACGGCAACAACGGCTCAGCCGTCGTGGACGGGGACCGCGTTTTTGTCCCCGTGGGAAGTCCCAAAAAGGGAACGCTGGTTGCCTTCGACAAGCGCACCGGCAGGGAACTGTGGACGGCGGGCCAAGACAATACGGCCTACTCCAGCGTAATGGTCGCCACTCTGGCAGGGGTGCGCCAGGCAGTGCACCTCACGGCCGACGCACTCATGGGAGTCGAGGCCTCAAGCGGTAAGATTCTCTGGAGGGAGCCCCTCAAAACGGGTGCGAAGCGGCACGTCGCCACCCCCGTGATTGATGGTGACACCGTGACGGTTACTTCCACGAGCATTGGCACAATCCGGTTCAAAATCACACAATCAGCGGGGGCCTTCAGCGCCCAGCGTCAGTGGGAAAACGCCGTGATGAAGGTCGTCATCAGCTCGCCAATTCAGGTAGGTGCGAATTTGTTCAGCCCCGGCGCGGGCAACCGCTGTGACCTGGTCTGCCTCAATGCTGCCACGGGCGAAGAGCGTTGGCGCGAGCCGGGCCTCGGGGACTATGCAAGTGTCACCGCAGTCAACGACACCCTGCTAGTGCTTGACTCCACCGGCGAGCTACGGCTGGTCGCTGCCGCGGAAACCGGTTACAAGGAACTGGGCCGGTCGCACTTCGTCGGCAAAACTTGGGCCTCCCCCGCCTACGCCAACGGAAAACTGTTTGTGCGGGATGCCACCAAACTACTCGCAGTCCAGCTCGCGCCCTAAAACCGGCCGGCGGCGCCCTTGAGCGAGTTCGCGGTGGATAGCTTCGCCTTGGCTCAACATGGAACGACTGGTGCTCCGCAGATCCTCCCAGATGTCCTGTGGATTTTCTCTAAGCCATTCCATCTGAGTTGGATGCGGATGCCTTTCTGAATGACATCGTTCTAGGCCTTGTTTGGGAGGGCGCGCGAGTTTCTGGTCCGGCGCCCGGTTTTAACTGCCTTCAAACACGCCCTAATCGACCCGCAACAACACGAATGTGCGCAGCCCCTGTCTCTCCAATTGGACCAGGACGCCTGCGGTGTTGCGCGAAAGGCCCGAACGCAAAGCAGCCAAACAGTCCGCGACCGTCCGGACCGGCCGGTTCTCGACTTCGGTGACCACGTCTTCGGGCAGCAAACCTGCACGAGCCGAGGCGCTCGTGGCCTCCACCCCCTCCACCCGCACCCCGTGCCCCTTAAGCTCGCGTAGCTTCAAACCAAAACGCTCTTGGCTGGAAACCGGGCTGCGCTGAGGACGCCCCGCCTCCAGAACCAACTGGGGCGCAGGCGGCAATTCGGCCAGCGGCACGTTTATCGTTTTCAAGGTTCCCATCCGCCAGACCCCCACGCGTACAGGCTGTCCCGCCTTGCGGGCTGACAACTCCCGTTGCAGTTCCAACGCAGAACCCACTCGCTTTCCATCCACCGACTGAATCACGTCGGCCGGCCTCAGATCCGTCCGAAAGGCGGGGCCCTCAGCCTCTACCGCAAGCACCACCGCGCCGCGCCCAGCGGCAGCCAGGCGTTCCCCCAAAACCTGTGTCTCGCCCAAGGTCTCCACCCGGATACCCAACCAAGGACGCGAGACTTTTCCAGCCGCAAGAATCTGCGTGATGGTCTGCTGCAACAAATTCGCAGGTACGGCAAAAGCGAGCCCGCGTTCGGTCCGTGTGATGAGGGTGTTCATCCCAAGCACGCGTCCCTCACGATCCAGCAATGGCCCGCCACTGTGGCCAGGATTGATGAGGGCATCCGTCTGCAAATAGTCCTCCACCAAGGGCAGCAGGCTCGTCGGGGCGAGTAGCCGGGTCCGCCCCGTGCCGCTGAGCATTCCCGCGGTAAAAGACCATTCCTGTCCGAAAGGAATCCCAATCGCGTACACCAACTGCCCGACAGCAGCGGCGTCGCTGTCGGCAAACGCCAGCACTGGCAACTGCGCTGCCTCCACCTGTAGCACCGCTAAATCCGTGCGCTCATCGAGCCCCAACACCCGCGCGTCAAGGCGCCGCCCGTCGCGGAAACGGACACTGATCCGCTGTGCCCGAGAGACCACATGCTGGTTGGTGACGATCACTCCGTCTGCGCGCACCACAAACCCTGAACCCTCGCTGCGGGAGCCTCTCTTGGCGCCACCTTCCCCCCCCGCCCCATCGGCCCCATCCTCAGTTTCGGGCGAAAGCTCGGCCTCCAAAATCACCACTGCGGAAGCGGACCGCTTAAAGACCTCCATTTGAGCCTGCTCAAACAAACGCACAAGCTCCGCCGGTTGCATTGGTTCGGGCCCCGATCGGAGAGGCTCCTGCGCGGACAAAACCTGGGACCCGCACAGGTATGAAGCCAAGACCCCCGTCAGAATGGGGCACCTTGAGCGAAATCTTAGTTTGAAGGTCACCCCGCAAACGTTGCCACGCTCAACCCGCACGCGCCAGTCTGGGCTCGCTGCGAATGCAGAACACCACCAACTACAGGTCAAAACGCAGCGGGCATAGAAACAGAAAACCTTGAACAGACAGGCAGAGGGCTCCGTGACACACCTAGACACTGCCGCTACCCAAACAGAGAACGCAATCTCACTCCCCCCCCTTGGCTCAAGGCGGGACCGTGGGCAAACGTAACCACCTCCACCCCTTCCAGCGGAAGGGACTCAAGCGCTTCCTTCAACCGCCCTGAGTCCATGCAGTATTTCTCCGGCAAGGGCGCCAGGCCCGTCGACTCCAAATTCACCACAGCATCCCCAAAATGCAGGCTGCCCCCTGGGTGCAACAGAGCAACTTCACCAGACGCTGCTCCAGGGATTTCCAGCACCTTCAGGTTTCCTCCTACGCTCCGATTTGGTCCCAACATCCCATCCACCGCAACCGTGAGGGCTCCCACCGCCTCGGGATGCGAAAAAATTGGCGCGCCAAAGCGGCCCCGGTACCAAACAGCAGCGCGCGTGTGGTTTTCATTTGTCAGCACGATGGCCGCCACGGGCTTGTGCAACGCCAGCGCTTCGACTCCCGCCTCATACAAACGGATCGGATCAATCAGAACCAACCCAGCCTCAGCCACAACCGCCGTACTGAACAGGTCGGTACGAACATCCTCGTCGTAGGCATGCCAAGTCCACACGCCGGTCGCGATGTTTTCAAGAGAACGGGAGGTCACCATTCCGTGAGCCTACGGTCCTCAGCCGGCGCCTACAACACACAGCTTATTCGCGCTGCACGCCCCAAAATCCGGGCAGGGCGATTCGGAAAATCAAGCCCCCCGGGAGCCCGAGCGGTTGAACCGCGACACCTCCCGGTCAATCTCGCGTTTCTCGGCCTTTTCCTTCAGCGAGTGCCGCTGGTCCGCCTTGTCCTTGCCCGAACCAAGCGCGATTTCCACCTTGATACGGTGCCCTTTCCAGTAAAGACGAAGGGCGACCAGCGCATTCCCTTTGATGTGGGTTTGTTCAAAGAGACGGGCAATCTGCTGGCGATGCACCAGCAGACGGCGCCGGCTTTTGGCTTCATGCTGGGTGTGACTGGCCTTTTCGTAGGGCCTGATTTCCAGATCATAAAGGAACACCTGACCGCCCTCCACGCGTGCGAAAGCCCCCTGCAAATTAGCATGGCCCATGCGGATGCTCTTGACCTCAGTGCCCTTCAACTCGAGCCCAGCCTCGAGACGCTCCAGAATATGGAAATCCCTCAGCGCTTTCCTGTTTACTGAAATCTCCGTGCTCATATCTCCTTGTTCCTCAGCCGACGGCCCCAAAGGAAGCCGCCGGACTTTTCTCGCCGCCAGTAACACTGGAAGCACGACACGGTAGAAGACTCACCCCTGGCAATGACCGAACCCCCTTACTCAAGAAAGACTGGCTCCTT
>CAMCIN010000238.1 GCA_945874745.1 Akkermansia muciniphila
GGTGTGCACCGAGTTCGCAGCGCGGAGTTACGATGAACAGGGGGCGGTTCAGACGCTTTTGGACGAGGCGGAATCCAAGGTGTTTGAAATCGCCAAGGGCCAGTTTCAGGAGAAGAACTTTGTCCTCAAGGACACCGTCATGGAGGCCATCACCGCCGTCCAAAGCCTCTTTGACAGGAAGGGCGGTATCTCCGGCCTTTCCACCGGCTTTGCCGACTTCGACCAGATGACCGACGGCCTGCACGGCTCGGAAATGATCGTTATCGCAGCCCGCCCTTCGATGGGGAAGACGGCGTTTGCGATGAACATCGCCGAGCACATCGCCGTGGAACTGGACAAGCCCGTGGCTGTTTTCTCGCTGGAAATGAGCTCCCTCCAGCTCGTGCAGCGGCTGCTCTGCTCCATGGCCAGGATCAACCTTTCGCGGCTGCGCGACGGATTCCTCTCCGACCGCGATTTCCCAGCGCTCACGGCCGCGGGCGCGCGCATCACCAAGTCGAAGCTCTTCCTCGATGACACCCCCGGTTTGAGCATTCTCGAACTGCGTGCTAAGGCGCGCCGGCTCAAAAGCCAGCACGACATCCAGGCAATTTTCATTGATTACCTCCAGCTGCTCCGCTCCACCTCCCGGCGGGCCCAGGACAACCGCCAGCTGGAAATTGCTGAAATCTCCAGTGGCCTCAAAGCCCTCGCCAAGGAACTCAACATCCCCATCGTAGTCCTCGCCCAGCTCAACCGGAACCCGGAAAGCCGCTCCGGCGAGTCCAAGGGCAGGCCGCGCCTGAGCGACTTGCGCGAATCCGGCAGCATTGAGCAGGACGCCGACCTTGTCGGGCTTCTGGTCCGCGAAGAATACTACGCCGACTCTGACGAGTCCAAGCAGGCTTCCGAGGGCAAGGCGACCCTCATTATCGCCAAGCAGCGTAACGGGCCCGTGGGCGACGTCGAACTGACCTTCCGCAAAGAGTTCACCCGGTTTGAAACCCGGGCCCAGACGCCCAAAGACGACTAAGTCGGACAGGCACGCCCCGTTTAACGGGGAAGCGGGCTCCGGCCGTTCTCCCAGCGCGCTTGCGGGCTCAAAGCAGTTGGTAGGCGTCCACGTCCACGCTGACGCGGACGTCCTCGGGAAACTTCAGCTTGTCCAGCACCCCCCTCAGGTGGCGGCTCAGCCGCTGGACCGTACGCGTCCGCAAAACCAGCTGAAAGCGAAACTCGCCGTGGGACTTTTCCAATGGAGCGGGTGCCGGTTCGCCTATGAAGAGTCCCGCCGGCGCCCCATCCGCAATGCTTTTGGCCAAGGTCTGGGCGGACAGCTCCCCCCGGGCCTGATGTGGGGAGCGGACCGAAATCAAAACCATGTGGGTGAAGGGCGGGTAATCCCACTCCTGCCGGAAGGAAATCTCCTGATCCCAGAACCCTTCAAAATCGTGGTGCCTGGCAAACTGGATTGAAGGGCTAAACGGCGTGTAACTCTGCACGAAGACCTCGCCCTCCACATCCCCCCGGCCCGCCCGACCAGCCACCTGCGTGAGGAGCTGGAAGGTACGCTCGCCCGCGCGAAAGTCAGGGATATGCAGGCCCATGTCCGCGTTGATAATCCCCACGAGAGTAACGTTTGGAAAGTGCAAACCCTTGGCAATCATCTGCGTGCCCACGAGGATGTCGATCTTTCCGGTGCGGAAAGCGGAGAGCGTCTCCCGAAACGCCTCCTTGCGCTGGAGCACATCCGCGTCGAGGCGCTTGACCACCGCCTTGGAGAAAAGCTTCTGCACCACCTCCTCCACCCGCTCGGTGCCCGTGCCCTGGTGACGGATCCCCGGGTCTTTGCACTCGGGACATTTGCTGGGCGCCAGCGCCAGATGCCCGCAAATATGGCAGACGATACGGTTGGCTGCCTTGTGAAAGGTGAGCGAGACCGAACAGTTTGGACAACTGCAGACGTGCCCACACTTTTCGCAAAGCAGCGAGGTAGAAAAGCCCCGCCGATTGAGGAAAAGGATGGTCTGCTCGCGCTTGGCGAGTCGCTGCTCAATAGCGGTCATCAGCCGCGAAGAAATGATCCCGCCCTGCTTCTTGGACTCGTTGCGCATGTCCATGATCCGGATGAAGGGCATCTTCTTGTCATCCACCCGCTGCCTGATCTGGAGAAGCTCGTACTTGCCCTGTTTGACGTTGTGGAAGCTTTCCAGCGAGGGGGTGGCCGAGCCGAGCAGCACGGCGCAGCGTTCCATCGAAGCCCGCAGCACCGCAATGTCGCGCCCGTGGTACCGCGGCGATTCCTCCTGCTTATAGGACGGCTCGTGCTCCTCATCCACGACGATGAGCCCAAGCTTTTCCAGGGGCGCAAACACGGCGCTGCGCGCACCGATGACAATCTTCGCCCGCCCCGAGCGGATCTGGTGCCACTGGTCGTGACGCTCCCCCTCGGAAAGGTGGCTGTGCAATACCGCGACCTCCTGCTGCTGGGCGGCAAAGCGGCTTTTGAAGCGCTCCACGGTTTGAGGCGTCAGCGAAATCTCAGGCACCAGCATGATCGCGGAACGGCCCTGCTGGAGGACCAACTGGATCGCCTGCAGGTAAATCTCGGTCTTGCCGCTGCCGGTCACCCCATGGAGCAAGAAGGGCTTGGGAGCCGGCGCCCCTTCAGCCAGGGGTTCAAGCGAGGCGCACACCCGGGCGAAGACCACACCCTGTTCCGCATTGAGCGCGAGGGCCGGGGAGGAAACAAACTCCTCGTTTCTAAAGGGATCCCGTTCCACCCGCTCCATCTCCACGCGTACCAGCCCCTTCTTCTCAAGGGCGCGCACGACGGCATGCGAGGCGTCCGTCGTGCGCGCCAGTTCCGCCACCGAAACCGGCTCCCCCGCCTGGGCAAGCGCCCGCAGGGCGGCCGCCTGCAGGGGCGCCTTTTTCTCCAAAGCCGCCAGCGCCGCCTCCTCGGGCAGCTGCACCAAACGCACCCGCTGGCGCTGCTGGTGGGTCATCTCCGATTTGCGAATGACCTGCGGCAGAACCGCGCGCATCGCCAGTTCCAGCGGACAGCAATAGTAGTCGGCCATCCAGGCGGCCAGTTTAAGCAGCGCTGGATTCATCCCCGCATCGCTCCTGAGCACCTCGGACACCATCCGTATGCCGCGCGCCTCCGAATAGTCGGTTACTTCCAACACTGTTCCCAGCAAGGTGCGGGTACGCACTGGAACGCGCACTCGGCAGCCGGGAGAAACCGCCACACCCTCTGGGACCCCGTAGTCGAATACCCTGCTGCCCGAATCATCCAAGAGCACCCGTACGAAGCGCGTGGCGGCCCGTTCCAGAGCAAATTCGGGGGTGTTTCTATCAGAGGCCATTAATTAATTGCTCAACAAAGTAGCCCACCCATCCTCTTTGGAAAGGCCCGGTAGCAGCAGGGCGCAGCAAAACAACTTGCCTCCGGTGTGCCGCCTACCGGGGATTCTCAAAAAACACCATGTTGGTGTGGCTGCTGATTTCAAAATACACCTTCTTCTCTGTCGAATCCGGCAGCATGTTGAGATTTTCATCGAGGACGCCAAACCCATAGCGGTAGTCCCTTGGCCGGCCGTCGTCGGTTCCCAAGGCGGTGCTGAGCTTCTCCACCTTGAGAAAGCGGCGCACCAGTTTCTCCCCGGCGTAGACCTCCAGCACGCCGTCGGAACCCGTCCAGTTCTGGACATCGCGGCCGAATCGGTTGCGCTGCTCCTGAGTACACCCCGAGACAAACAGGACCCCGAGCGCAGGCAGCAAGAACTCAAAACGAATCTTCATCCCCCACCCTTCTTGCATTCAGCCACAGGCGCAATCCAAACCGGTAAAACAACCTGCCAGCGGGAGCCCCCCGCGCAGCATCAGTGCATCCCGCAGGAGGAATCGCACAGATCGTTGAGAAAATCCTCGGGGAGTGGGACCCTGCCCAGCTCGAAGGTCTTGCTGAGCATCGGGTACACAAGTTTCTGCATCGCTGCGAGCTCCTCCTGTGCCTCAATAAACTCCCTGACCACAACCTTTCCCAACAACGCATCCCGCAAGCCGTCAAACTCCCCCAGTTCCGCGGGTTCGATCGGCAACCCGGCCGCCTCCTTCTGTTGGAGCAGGCCGCCGCGGTCATTCACCATCTGCCACTCAAACTTGGCTAACTCGTCCTCCATGAAGTTCTGGTGCTTCCGGAAGGTGTCAGAGAAACCGGGCAGTTGCACCAGGGCGGCGCACAGTTCGCGGGTCTTTGTTTCCACAAGGGCTGTTACAGTTTCCATAAAAAGGTTTATCAGGGTTACCGAGGGCCCGAGCCCAACACAGACACGGCGGGTTGCAAGCCAGACTTTTCCGCAAAAACAGAGTCCAATGCCAAAATGTTAAAAGGGCCCGCCGCACTATGGCGACGGACCCTTTCAAATGAAGTGGGAGCCAGGGCATTTCAGCCCGTGCCCTTTGTCAAAGGCCTACGCCTCGGGCATCGTCTTCCGCAAACCAATGACCTTGTCGCCTGGCTTGAATTGACCGCGCTTTTTAAGCAATTCGACTCGTTCGAACCGCTTCAAAACGTTGCGCTTTACGGTGATAGTGCTGGCGCCTTTAAGGCTGCGATGCTGGGACATAAAATCGGTGAGTTGGGAGCCAAGGAAACTAGCCCTCCTGCGCGCCCTGTGTAAACACCAAAGTTTTCCAAAAGCCGAAACAGACGAGTCTTTTTTCTTCGTAACTTCCAAAACCTAGGTAAATGTAAGGATCCAGCTGATTCCCTTAAATAGGAAGAAAGCTTACTTCGCGCCAACAGCCACAGTCAGAAAACTTCTGCCACAGCCCCACGGAAACTCATGAGCGAACCGCTCTTCCCATTAGATCTCAAATTTCTGCCAGATTGGCTGAAGGAAGCTCCAAAGACGAACCCCTATGCAAGCCATGCGGGCGACTCAGGTGATCGCTACGAGCGCGGCGGGGGCTCGCGCGGACCCCGGCCAGGAGGGCCAGGCAGGTCTTCAGGGGGCGGACCCGGACCCGGGCGCGGGCCCCAGTCCCGCGGCCCGCAGTCCCACGGGCAAGGCGATCGGCGTTCAGGCGGGGCCCCCGGGCCCAGACGCGACGGACCGCAGGGCGCGCGAGGCGGACCGGGCGCAGGACCGCAGCGGGGACCGCGTGGCGACCAGAGGGACAGGCCGCACCACCAGGGCCCCGACCAGAGGGGACCTCGGCCACAGACCGACAGACTTCCCACAGAAATCAGAATCGACTTTATTCCGGAACCCAACGCGGCCTCGCACATTGCCCGGCAGATCCGACAGAGCGCCAAGGCGTATCCGCTTTTTGGAACGGCCCGGATGTTTTTGGAGAAGCCCGAAAGGCACATTGCACGGATCACATCCAAGGACCCAGCGCATCCCCTTTGCCAGTTGGAAGATGGTCCGATCGGCTTCGACCCCGCTCTCCTGGAGCGGGATGCTTTTCGCAACCTCTGGTCCAAGTTCTACAAAGAGGAGGTCATCACCACCGAGCCTCCCAAGGGAAATTACACGAGCGTTGCCAGATGCCGCTCCACTGGGCAGTTCCTTGGCCCAACAAGCCACCATGCGTATCAGGTTTCGGTACGCCGTGTTTACGAGGAACGTTTCAGCAGGTTTATGAGCTTTCTGGAATTCCAGAGGGCGGAGGTGGAAGTAGTCGCGTCCGAGCAGGCGGTGGAAGACTGGAAGACGCAAGCCAGTCGAAGCGTCGTGTACACGACGCTCGACGAAGCGGATCCCCAACAGTTCAAATCTCTGGCGGAGGCGGAGGCGCATTTCCGCAAGCAACACCTGCCGAAGTTAATGAAATCGGGCTCTGTGTTGCAGTGTTCCGGCAAAGCGGTTCGTGAGTTGCATGAGAGGGCGCTGACAAATGCGGCCCGCGAGGCCTTTGACAAGGAACTCGCCTATCCTTCGGGCATCGTCAATGGACTGCGTAACTTTTTCAACGATGAGGGCCTTCAGGTGTTCAAACACCGCAAACGGGTGCTCTACGTATCCTCGGTCCGCCCGAAGCGGGCCGACTCCACGAAGGGCTTTGCAGAGGGCCCAGCGACCCTGCTCAAGATCATTGAAGAGTCTCCCAGGATTTTTAAACGCGACCTGGCTATCAAGATTCTCGGCCCTCTCGAATCCCCGGCGGACGCCGAGGGCAATGTGACGGAATCCCCAGAACTTGCTGCGCGTAAGACGCAGCTCGCGTCGGATCTGCACTACCTTGTGCACACCGGCTACGTGCTGGAATTCTCTGACGGCAGACTCGACCTGCCGCTTTCGCCCAACCAGCAGGCAGCCGTCGACTCCGGCAAAAAGGGGCCGGACGAGGACGATCTAACAGGCGAGGCACACAACGAGGCTACTCCCACCTCTGTCTCCAAGCCGGGGCGCTCCCCAGAAGTGAGGCACACTCCCAAAGCGGAACACGCCCCCGAAGCGGAGCACGCCCCTGAAGTGGAACGCGCCCCCGAAGCGGAGCACGCCCCCGAAGCGGAGCACGCCCCTGAAGCGGAGCACGCCCCTGAAGCGGAGCACGCCCCTGAAGTGGAACACACCCCTGAAGCGGAGCACGTCCCTGAAGCGGAGCACGCCCCTGAAGTGGAACACACCCCTGAAGTGGAACACACCCCCTAAGCGGAACACACCCCCGAAGCGGAGCATGCCCCCGAAGCGGAGCATGCCCCTGAAGCGGAGCACGCCCCTGATCAGCCAATAGTTTGACGTAACTAAACCTAGCGTTTAGCAGGCGAGCCGCCGCTTGGTTGCATGCCTAGCGGCGGCCAATTG
>CAMCIN010000239.1 GCA_945874745.1 Akkermansia muciniphila
TATCTGAGGCGGCACGAAGGCGGCGGTTGGGGGACGGGAGGAGGCCTGAAGAGCAGCTAGGCGGCCAGCCGGCCACGCAGACAGGCCGAAGCGCTGCAGTTCTATTATACCTGACATTCACTGCGGAACTGAGGTTCAAAAAGGCGTAAAAATATTACAAAACTTTCGCATTGCAGGAATCTGGAGAAAACCGGGCGGGCGTTTTGGCTTTCGCAAACAAGGGCTTGGGTCCATTATCAGGTTTTTGGCATGCAGATCCACGTCACCCCCCGGCATCTCCGTCTGAGCGCCAGCCTGCATCAGGCGGTGGCGGCCCAAATATCGCCCCTGGAAGGCAGGGGGGGCGACATTTTTGGGGCGCACGCCGTGCTATTGCAGGAGGACACGACGAGGGCCGCTGACCGGTTCCAGGTGAAAGTGCACGTGTCCGTGCCTGGTCCCGACCTGCTTGCAGCGCAGAAGGAAAAGGGCCTTTGCATAGCCTTGGAGCAGGCTGTTTTGAAGGTTCGCAAGCAGTTGCGAGAGAGACAAAACGGGGTGCTGGTTGGGCCAGAGATGCGGGGCCGGGGGGGAGTCCGGAAAACGGCGATGGCGGGGAATCCTCAGGGAGGCGTGCACGAGGGACTGTGAGCTTTTTTTCAGCGGAGTGTAGAGGTATCGGGCGGACGGCTGGTGTGATCGGAATATTCGCAGGCCTCAGTCTGGGGGGCTGCGCAACGGTGGATGCAAAGCGTGCGGCGGCGAAGCCAAACTGGCTGTGCGTCCGTTCCACCGCCTACACGCACTCTGAACCCGGGGGGGCAAAGAGTGCGATTGGGACCCGGTTGCGGTTTGGCGGGGAGGTCTCTTCGGCTGCGGCGGATTGGAGTTGGCTGCCTTTGGGTACGCGTTTTCGGGTGCAGGAGACGGGGCGCAGTTATGTGGTGGAGGATTATGGGAGCGGTCTAGTGGGGAAGCGGACGCTTGATTTGTATATGCCGAGCGATGCGATGATGCGGGCCTGGGGGGTGCGTTGGGTGACGGTGGAGATTTTGGAGTGGGGTTCCCCGGTGATGAGCCGGATGTTGCTGGAGCGGCGGAAGGATGCGAGGCCGGTGAGACAGATGCTGGCGGCGATGGACAGGGAGAAGGATTAAGTCGTTTTTTGAAAGTGATTTGCATAAAACGAAGCCCTCTCATTTGCTTCTCCGCAAACCTCGGTTAGGTTGCCTTTGTCGGTGTCGGTGTTTGTGTTGTTGGGGTCGGGCCGCGCGGCTGCCTGCGCGCCGCGCGGTCCGATTGGGTCTGTTTTGGGTCTGTTTTGGGTCTGTTTTGTGGGTATTACAGGTGGTTGGTGATTTGCGGTGTTGTTTGCCCGTCGTTTTATGTTCGGAGCGCCTGCGGAGGGAGGGGGCGGGGCGGCGTCGTCCTTGACCCTGCCCGCCAGCGGTCCCTAACCTTACTGACAAATGAAAATTCAGAGGGCCCTGGTGTCCGTGTCCGACAAAACCGGTTTGGTGGAATTTGCCAGGGAACTGGAGGCGATGGGGGTGGAGATCCTTTCCACGGGTGGGACGGCTGCGCTGCTGCGTAAAAACGGCGTCGCGGCCACCGATATTTCGGCCTTCACGGGGTCGCCTGAGATTTTGGACGGGCGGGTGAAGACCCTGCATCCGAAGGTGCACGGGGGCCTGCTGTATCTTCGGGACGACGTAGGCCATGTGGCGGAGGCGGAGGCAAACGGGGTGCTGCCGATCGACTTGGTGGTGGTCAACTTGTACCCGTTTGAGGCGACGGTGGCTCGGGAGGGAGTCACCCTCGAGGAGGCCATCGAGAACATTGATATTGGCGGTCCATCCATGCTGCGGTCCGCGGCAAAAAACTACCGCTCGGTGACTGTGGTGGTGGATCCCTTGGACTACGGGGACGTTTTGGAAAGCATGCGCGCCAACGAGGGGGCGACCACGCTGAAGCTCAGGGAAAGGCTCGGCATCAAGGTGTTCGTGAACACCTCCAGGTACGACGGGGCGATTGCGAACTTTTTGGATACCGCGCAGCAGGCCACCAGTTCGCTGTCCGTGTCGCTTCCCTGCTCGGCCCGGTTGCGGTACGGTGAAAATCCCCACCAGCAGGCGGCTTTGTACGGGCATTTTGAGGAATACTTTCAGAAGCTGCACGGCAAGGACCTTTCGTATAACAACATTTTGGACATCTCGGCCGCGGCCGAGTTGATCGAGGAGTTCAGGGAGCCCACGGTGGCGATTTTGAAGCACACCAATCCGTGCGGCGTGGGATCCGACGAGGACCTGCGTGCGGCGTGGGACAAGGCGTACGCGACGGACAAGCAGGCGCCCTTTGGCGGAATCATCATCACCAACCGGGTGCTGACCGAGGACTTGGCGCGGGCGATCAGCGAGATCTTCAGCGAGGTGATCATTGCCCCTGATTTTGATCCGGACGCCCGAGCGTTACTTCAGAAGAAGAAGAATCTGCGTTTGATGCGGCAGGTGGGATCCGTCTTTTCAAGGGAGGGAAAAGAGGAGCGGGTGTTGCGTTCGGTGGTGGGCGGGGTGTTGGAACAGACCCGGGACAGGCCGTTTGACGACGGGGAGGATTTCTGGAGCAAGGTCGTGACAAAGCGGCAGCCGACCGAGGAGGAAATGCGGGCGCTGCTGTTTGCCTGGCGCGTGGTCAAGCAGGTGAAGAGTAACGCGATTGTCTACGCGGGAAGCGACCGTACCCTTGGGATTGGGGCTGGGCAGATGTCCCGGGTAGATGCTTCGAGGATTGCGATTTGGAAGGCGCAGGATGCGGGGCTTTCGCTGAAGGGAAGTGCGGTGGGGAGTGACGCATTTTTCCCGTTTCCCGACGGCTTGATTGCTGCAGCGGAGGCTGGAGCGACTTGTGCGGTACAGCCCGGAGGCTCGGTGAGAGACGCGGAGGTGATCGCGGCGGCGAACGAGCGGGGGATGGCGATGGTTTGCACGGGCAGACGCCATTTCAGGCACTAGCAACAAACGGGCGGTAGGATTGAAAAACGGAGGCAAGCGATGCTGAAACTGGGAGTGAACATTGATCATGTGGCCACGGTGCGGCAGGCGCGTTATCCCGGTTTGCTGGACGCCCACAATTGCGAGCCGGACGTGCTGGCGGCGGCGTTGGTGTGCGAGCGCGCGGGTGCTGAATGCATCACGGTGCACCTGCGCAGCGACAGGAGGCATATTCAGGACGCGGACGTTTTCAGACTGAGGGAGCGGTTGGATGTCCGGTTGAATTTGGAGATGGGAAACACCCCCGAGATTCTGGAGATCGCTCTGCGGGTGCGGCCCGACGAGGTGTGTTTGGTTCCCGAGGGCCGCCGGGAAGTGACGACCGAAGGGGGACTGGCGGTGGTGGGGAACGAGGAGGAGCTCCGGGAAACGGTGGCGCGTTTGCGTGGTGCGGGGATTCGGGTGAGTTTGTTCGTAGAACCCGAGGAGGGGCAGCTTGACGCCTCCGCAGCGATTGGGGCGGACATGGTAGAGTTGCACACCGGTGCGTTTGCGAATGCGCAGGGGGCGGCCCAGTTGGAGCATCTGGAGAGGATCGAGCGGGCTTCTGTGCATGCCTTTCAGGCAGGGCTGAAGGTCAACGCCGGCCACGGGATAAACTACAGCAACATCCGGTTGATCCGGAAGGTGCCGCATCTTTCGGATTTGAACATCGGACATTCCATCGTGTCGCGTGCCGTTTTTGTGGGGCTGGAGGCGGCGGTGCGGGAGATGATCTTTATGATGTCCGCCATGGAGTAGGGCGATGGGGGAAGCGCGTCCAACGGGAGTAGTGGGACTGGGGCTGGACCTCGTGGAAGTGGAACGGCTTGGGGCCGTGATCGGGCGGCAGGGGGAGCGTTTTTTGCGGCGTGTGTTTACGGAGGGGGAGCGGGAGTATTGTGCAGCCAAGAGCGAGCCTGCCGTTTTTTACGCTGCCCGGTTTGCAGCGAAGGAGGCGGTGGCGAAGGCCTTTGGGACGGGAATTGGTGCAGCCATCGGATGGCTGGACATCGAGGTGGTGCGGAATGAGGCCGGCGCCCCTGAGGTGCGTCTATGGGGGAAGGGCGCCGAACTGGCTGCGAGTCGTGGTGTGGACCGGGTTTTCCTCAGCCTGACACACACGGGGGGCATGGCGGCCGCCTCAGTGGTTTTGCAGGCGGGTTGAGGACGTTTTGCGGACGACCGCGGAGAGACGCGGCGGCGCAGCAGAAAGGTACTGCGGGCGGGGCAGGAGGGAAAACCAAGACATCCGCGGAGGATCCCGCTGCTGCCGACGGAAGGGGCTGGCTCCCCGCGAGGGAGGCTGTCAGTGTCGAGTGGTAGAGAAGAGCCGAAACGTTGGGAGTGTTTGCAGCGGCTGCCAGCGGCAGTTAGGCCAATAGCGGCCTGAGTGCGTCGAGAATTCTCGGCACATTTGTGAAGGGGTCGTCCTTCATTTCGTATTCGAGGGTGAACCAACCCTGGTAGTTGGCGTCCCGCAGGATTTGCAACAGGCGCTTCACGTCACTCGCCTCGTACTCCTTGGCGTCCTTCCGTCTGATCTCCATTTTGAGCTGCACGTTGACGGCGTAGGGCGCAATTTTGGCGAGGTCGGCGTACGGGTCATCCGTGTGGAAGTTTCCACTGTCGAGGTTGATCCCAGCCCATGGGCTCTTGGCTGCCCGGACCATTTTCACGAGGTTGTCAGGCTCGGCGACGATACCCCCATGGTTTTCCAGTCCGAGGAATACACCTTTCTCTCCTGCGTACTCGAGACACTCCTGATAAGCGGCCAGACAGTTCGCCACGGCATCTTCTTCGCTTAATTCCTTGGGCTTGGCCCCGGCAAACACGCGGATGTGTGGCGCACCCATCGTCGCGGCGTGCTCGATCCATCGTTTGGTGTAAGCGATCTGTTCGGTCAGCTTCTCCCCCTTGGGCAGCGCGAAGTTATTTCCCACCGCCGTGCCGGTCAGGCACACACCGCGCAGATAAGCGCGGCGCTTCACTTCGTTGCAAAACTGAGCATCCGCACCGGGCGGAAAGAAGTAGCTCGTCACCTCGGCTCCCGGGACATTGTTGTCACCGCACCAGTCCACAAAGTCCATGATGCTCCAGGGTTTGAGCTCGCCCCTTGGCCTCTGCTCTTTGTCGCGACTCCATTGAAAATAATCACGGAAAGAGTAGGCGGCCACGCCGAGCTGCATCCGGCTTTTCCCCGGGCGGCGGATGGGCTCGATGGCGGAAAGGGTCGAGACGCTGAGCGCGCCAAGGCTGGTGGAAAGAAAGTGACGTCGTGAGATCATGGGGCAAAGCGGGGTGGGGGCTCTTCTCGAGTGGCGAGTATCGTGCGTGTTCACGTCTACAGTCGGCAAGACGGTGGTGGAAAGCGAGTCGGCTGGAAGTTTTGCGCCGATTCCCTCTCCGGCCAGTCCGTGTGCTGGACTGCAAGGTCAACAGGCGCCGGCCCCATCGCCTGAGGGCTTTCACGTCGCAATCGTCTCCTGCAGCCGTCGACTAGAAGGGGGGACGGAAGCGCCGAATGTTGGGGCTGGCTGGGCGTGCGCGGCGGGCTTGCGTGCGCGGTTATTCGCGCTCCGGTTTGTTGACACCCTCCTCGCCTTGGCACAAGACAACGCCACAGAGTTGCCGCGCACCGTCCCGCAAAACTCTGCCCCACAGTGCAGTATCACCGAGAGAGTTTGCGCGCGCTTCGAGAAGAATCACCGTTGCGCCGCTTCAGCCAGTCCCGCCGGCCTGTTTCCCCGGCCGACCTGGTTTTGCTGCGAGTCCCCCAGGTCCGTTCGGAAATCCTCCGCCAGCGCGAGCAACTCCTCAACCAAGCGCGAGAGACGGTGCAGACCGCTTGCGAGACCAGGAAGTCTGTGAGTCGGAGGCCTTTGGAAGCCATCCGGTCGAGGCGGGGGGTACGGATCTGTTTGGCGCCGTAACAACCAAGGCCGCCGTAGCCGAGGTCGTCCGCGAGAATCAGAACTACATTTGGAGGGCGGCCCGCAGCCCGCGCGCAAAGATCCGGCCCCGAATGTAGCGGCCTGTCTGAGGGAAGCTGCTCTTGGTAGCTGCGATTGGATGGGGCACGCGAAGGCGCGAAAAACGCGAGGATGTGGGAGGCCGGAAGGTGAAAGTGAAAACGGGATTTCTCCTGAGATCTTAAAATCATCGCGGTCTCGCGTGAGCTTCCCGTAACAAGGAAAGACTAACCCCCACAAGGGGCTGCGGGCTGTTCTTGTTTGCCTTTTTTTCTGAGGCCTGTCCTCAGTCGAGGCATGCTGGCCGTGGCCGAGATCGTGTTGGATTTGCTGTTCTCAGTGATCATTGACCTGTTTTTGATTTGGACGGGCGAACTTCTTTTGTGTGCCTTCACGCTGGGCAAACGAAAGCCCACGTTCCGATTTTGGAGGAAAGAGCCGCGTTCACGTCTGCCCGACCTGTTGAGTGCCAGCGCGCTGGTGGGGCTCCTTTTCTGGACGGTCGTTGTGCTTTGGTGGCTGGCTTGAAACGGAGGGCACCCACTCCTCGTCCGGTTCGCGGGGGAAGGAGCAGGTTCTCCGCCCCCTCCGGGAACAAGAGGGGCGGCTGGCGGGGCGAAACCTTAGCCGAATTCGGACGCTACGCGTGGTCAGTCGGAGCGGCACCAGTCAAGCGCGCGGAGGAGGGCCAAGGATGCAGTACGGGCTGAGAGTTGTCGCGCAGGCAAAGATGGCGGCCTGCTGGAAGGGTCGCCTCAGCAAACGGCCTGTTCCGGAAAACAGCGCGGCCGCCTGAAACGGGTCCAAGCGGCCGG
>CAMCIN010000240.1 GCA_945874745.1 Akkermansia muciniphila
CGTTCACTTACCAGTGGCGGAAAGCGGGTCAGGCTATTCCGGGCGCGACCGCCGCCAGTTACAGCCGCAACGGGGTGCAGCCCGCGGATGCTGGCAGCTACGATGTGGTGGTGGGGGACCCGAGTGGCAGCCTGACCAGCAACGCTGCCTTGTGGATTGTGAACGCCGCGCCCGTGGCGGTGCAACCGGTGGGCATCATTACACAGCCTAAAAACACCGCAATCGCACTGGGCGGCAGCTGTGTCCTGTCGGCGGTGGCTGGCGGCTCGGGGACTCTCGTCTACCAGTGGTATAGGAACGGAATCGCACTTCCCGGCGCGACCTTGCCTGTCTTGAGCTTCCCGTCGGCGGCCGCAAACGATATGGGGATCTATTGGGTTACCGTTTTAAACGGAACCAGCAACGTGAGCAGCGACCGGGTCCAGCTCTTTATCATCGGGGCGCCGGAGATTACGCAAAATCCGGTTTCTCAGCGGAATGTGGCGTACGGCAGCAAGGTGCCGATGTCGGCCTTTGTGAAGTGCACCTTTCCCTTCAGCTGGGTTTGGATGAAAGATGGGGTGACCTTGGGGAGTGGTGCGCGTGCCGGGAGCGCCGTGGCTGTGGAGATCCCCTTGTCTCCGGCGATTCTCAGCGCGGGAGCCTCCGCTCAAGGACTGTACTCGCTGGTCGTGTGGAATAGCGCGGGCAAGGAAGAAAGCGCGCCCGCCGCGGTGGTGCTGGCCGTGCACTCCACCCGGCTTCTGCGCAACGGGTGGTCTACGAATTTGGACCCAGCCAAGTTGAAATCCGGTTCGACCTATCCGTTGCTGACGCTTCCTTCGCTGGTGACTTTGGATGACACGCTGATTGTAAGTTACGGCTCTGTGGATACGCACGCTTACCAGTGGGCGAGTTCGGCCGTGACAAGCACGGTGGCGGTGCCGATCGCCGGCCAGACCTGGTCCACGTTGAACTTAAAGTCGGTCCCCCTGACGGTGGTAAAAGGGAAGGTCAACCTCGCTGGATACATCCTGCAGCTGCGGATCATAACAAAGGCAACCGGTGAGTGGCGCGTGGTTAAGTTTGTCGTGTCCCGGTTTTCAACAGTAGCGGGCAAGGCCGTGGCGCCGGCTGCGCTTGCGCTGGACCTGGACGACCTGATTGTGGGGGCGGGATGGACGGCCAACTTTGGGGTGGCGTTGGCTAACAACGGGGGCCAGTTCGGCTGCACCTTCAATTGGTTTCGGAAACTCAAGGGCGGCGCGGTTGGCTGTTTTGCGATCAATTCCACCGGATTCTATGCCCTTGCAAAAACCCAGCCTGCGGACGAGGGCGAGTATTGGGTGCAGGTGGTGGACGCCCAGGGCAACATGGTGGAGAGCAGACATGCCTCCCTGTTTGTGTACGCCGCAGGGGACTAAAGGCGCCCACACGGACAAGCAAACGGCACCCATCGCCGCATAAATTTTTTGCACTATATGAGTTCCATCATGAGCATCACCGCGGCCTCTGGCGTGTCTGCCGGCTCAATCCAGCTCAACCGCGTCCTTGCGGCGCAACAGTCGAGCTTTGAACGGCTTTCCTCCGGATCCAGATTAAACCGGCCGGCGGATGATCCTGGGGGGGCAGCCGTGGCATTGAACCTTCGGTACACTTCGACGGTGCTGGGCGCAACGGAGGCGGGGATGATGAACGCGCTTTCCTTTCTCGAAGCGCAGGCGGGCGAGCTGACCCGTGTTGCGGGAGTGCTGGGGAGGATGGACGAGTTGGCCACACGGCTGCTGGATCCAACCAATGCGGCGGAGGACAACGACACTTATCTGATGGAAGTCAACCAACTGCGGGAGGAATTGGTAAAGACCCAGTCAGCCGATTTTAACGGAAGAAAGTTGTTCCTAAACTACCAGGGCGACACCTCCGACCAACTGCTTGTGCGGCTCGACGGTGGAGCGCGCACGATGGCCTTGACGCAGTCTGATTTTAACTCCACCAACGGCTGGATTTTCCTGCTCGGTTTGACGAGCCCTTACACTGGCCTGGGCACGGACACGGCCGATGGATTGGCTGCGTTCGGGCAGGCGGGATTCGAGGAGCTGCGTGGCGCGGTTGGGGGCATGTTGGCGACCAACGGCGCGGAGACGTCGCGTGTTCAAACGGCGCTGGACGGCGTGCGGATGAAGGCGGTTGCGGTGGGCGAAGCGCACAGCCGCATCGAAGACACCGACGTGGCGCGCGAGGTCACGCAACTGGGGCGGCGCAGCATCTTGTTGCAGTCAGCGGCGGCAATGCTCACTCAGGCAAACACGGCGAGCGAGGTGGTGCTTAAAGTACTGGGGTCTGACCCGGAATAAGTCACGGAGCCATTGCGCAGCGTTGAAATGTGGGGGCCGGCTTCCCGGCGAGGTGGGGATCCTCGGTTTTGGGCTCCGGAGGGCGCCTTTTTAAAACAGAGCGGGCTACTCTACCCCGGTGCACGCACTCGGCGGTCGTATTCCCACACGGTCCGGCCGCACCCAGCCAGCCGCACCCCGGGGCCGCCCCACAGTTAGCGATTCCGAAAAATCTCGCTCAGCAGGCACTCCAGCACCAGCGTTTTGATACCCATCCCCTGCGCTTTGAGCTTTTCATGCAGCTCTTCGATGAGCAGGTCGTCGGCTGGCTCCATGTGACGGCCGGCGGCATAGCTCAGAAACTGGCGGATCAGGTGCCGCGTAAAAAGGTCTGCGCGGGTCTCGCTCACGATCTTCTTGAAGCCAGCAAAGTCCTTGTACGTCTGCCCCGAAGGAAACTCACCGCTGGCGTCGACCGCCGGAGCGGGAGGCTTGCCGTTCTTCGGCTTCGGATAGTGGTCCCGCCAGCGGCCGATCGGGTCGAACGACTCGAGGCTGAAGCCGAGCGGGTCGATTTTGCGGTGACACTCCGCGCAGGTGGCGTCGGCGCGGTGTTTGGCCAGACGCTCGCGGATCGTGGTGGCACCGCTCACGTCCGGTTCGATCGCAGGAACAACATCGGGCGGCTTGGGCGGGGGCACGCCGAGGATGTTTTCGCTCACCCACACCCCGCGCGTGACCGGCGACGTCTCGACTCCGTTGGCGCTTACGGCTAGCACTCCCGCCATCCCGAGCAGGCCGCCGCGGCGCGGATTGCCGGCGAGACTCACCTTCTGGAACCCGTCGGCAAGTTTGAGCGAGGCCTTTTCCGGAAGCTCGTAGAGCTTGGCGAGTTTCTTGTCCACGAACGTGTAGTCAGCATCCAGCAGGAGGGCCGCCGATCCGTCACGCGCCAGCAGGTCGCGGAAAAAGGTGCGCACCTCCGTCTTCATCGAGGAGGGAAGATCTTCGGCGTAGTAGGCGCGGTTTGTTTCGCGCGGCGGCGGCATGCTGCCCAGGTCGCGGAGATTGAGCCAGCCGTCGAGGAAGCCGTTCACAAAACCATCGGAGCGGCCGTCCGAGAGCATCCGGACTGCATGGCTGCGCAACTCGTCGGGCCGGGCCAGGGTGCCCGCTTTGGCTGCCGCCAGCAGGGTAGCGTCCGGAGGGGCGGCCCACAAGGCGTAGGAGAGGCGCGAGGCAAGGTCCTGGGGGCTGAGGGCTCTTGCCGGCTCGTCCGTGATTTCGCTCAGGTAGAGAAAGGAGGGCGAGCACAGGATCAGTTTCAACGCATCCAGCGCAGCCTGCCGAGGGGTCGCCTTTGCGGCGAGGCGCCTTTTATAAAAAGACTGGACCGGTTGCCGGTCTGCATCCGTGAGTGGGCGGCGGTAGGCCTTTTCGGCAAAGGCGTAAAGCTGCTCGAGCGCCCGCGTTGCCTCAAAACCGGTCCCGCCAAAGACTGCGACCTCCTCGGCCCGCCCCCCGGCCTCGGGGATGGGGCCGCGGATTTTTACCTCGCTGATCCGGATGTGGGGCAGCCGGCCCTCCGTTAAAAGCAACGCACGGCTGACATCGGATTTTTCCGTGCGTCCCTGAAAGTCGTCCTTGTAGCGCTTGTTGATGGTGATGACGGAGGCGCGGGATTCAAACGGGCCGTTTGGGAAGATGAACCTTGGCGTCTGGCCTGCCTCGAGCCAGATGTGGAACTTCAGCCGGGTGGGTTGGTCGTCGGGGACCGTGGAACTGGCAAGCAGCGGCTCGATGGACTGGGGGTAGTGGATGTGGCCCTTGGTGACGTCGCCCGGGACCACCCCGAGAAGAAAGGGCTCGGACAAATCGATTCCGAAGATTGCAGGATCGTAGTGCGTGTCGCGGTGCATCGCCTGCGCCTCGACTTCCAGTTCATAAATGCCGGAGGCGGGGACGCCCTTTTTAAAATCCTCGATGTGGCCGTACCCGCCCTGGCGGGTGTCCGTGTTGGGCTGTTCGTAGAGGTTCAGGTAGCGGAAGTTGAACGCGGACTTGTGCGAGCCCTCCAACTCCTCGTACTGGCGGAAGTTGCCGTTGAAGCTCCACTGCACTGGCTCCATTGGGGGTTTGCCAAGGCGCGTTTCCACGAGGCGGTTTGCCGCCTGAAAGTACTGGTCCACCAGAAACCCCGAGGTGACCAGCGTCTGCCCGATGGTGTCCATGTGGTGGCTGGTTTTCTCCTTCGGAAAGTCAGCAGTCAGCCCCAGCGTGTCGATCCGCCGGCCAAACAGGGCGGCGAGGGTGTTCTCGTATTCGCGGAGGGAAAGGCGGCGCATCACGGTGCTCGCACCCGAGCTGGTGATCTTCCCGCGCGCGGCCACGCTCCCCTCTCGCAGCACCTGGAGCACAGCGAGTCGCTCGGCGTCGCTGGGCTGGGGCGCCTTTTTCGGCGGCATTTCCTTCAGCACGATCTGGTCGATGACGTCCTTGGCGGTGAGCAGATCCGCCTCTGATTTGAGCGGCAGCGCGAATGTCTCAAATTCGCGGTCGCCCTTCTGGGTCTTCACGTCGTGGCACTCCAGGCAGTACTTGCTAAGAAACTGCTTTGCCAGGCCCTGTTCGGGCTCGGCGGCGGGTGCCTGTGCCGCGGGGAACGCCGCCGCGATCAGGAGCAACGCCGCAGCCGGCAGTCGCAATGCAGTCGCCGTCTTCGGACCGTTGGACGCGGGGCGCCGCATCAGGCAAAGCGGCCGGTGCTGCTGCCAAAGGAGCTGATCTCGACTCCCATGCGCTGGGCGATGTCCACAAAGAGGTTACAGAGGGGCACCTTGTTAAGGCCGGCGGCCGGGACCTGGCGGAACGCGCCGTGCTTGTAGCCGCCGCCGGCGAGGAGGACGGGCAGGTCTGAATTCTTGTGGGAGTTGGCGTCGCCCATGCCGCTGCCGAAAAGCACGGCGGTGGAATCGAGCAGCGTCTGCTCGCCGTCGTTCAACGAGGCGAGCCGGCCCACAAACTTGGAGAACTGCTCGATCTGGTATTTTTCGAGCGTGATGAGGTGCGCGATGGCCTCCGGGTCGTTTCCATGGTGGGAAAGGCCGTGGTGGGATTTGTCGATGCCTAGGTTTTGCGGGAGGAAGTCGCCGCCGATCTCCAGGGTGGCAATCCGGGTGGAGTCGGTCTGGAGGGCGAGCGCGAGCATCTCGTAAAGTAGGGGCAGGTCTTCCACCGCGTTGCGGTTTGCCGGTTTGTCGAACGGCGCCTCCGGCTTGGGCAGGCTGGTCCAGCGCTGGCGCAGTTCCAGGCGCTTCTCCACGTCGCGCACCGAGGCGAGGTACTCGTTGAGCTTGTCCCTGTCCTCCTTGTTTACCCGTGTCGTGAGGCGGTTCGCCTCTTCCAGCACGGAGTCGAGAATCGAGGACTGCACCTGGTTGTCCTGCACGCGCCGCTCCCGCCGTTCCTTGGAGTCGCTGACGAAAAGTTTTTCGAACAGCTGCGCGGGACCGGTGACGGGCGGCACGCGCACCCCCGCGCGCGTCCAAGCAATCTGGCAGCCGCCGTGGATACCGCTTTCCGAGCCAACGGTGAGCGAGGGAAAGCGCGTTTCAAACCCCACCTCGTCGGCAAGATACTGGTCGATGGTGACGTTACCGTTGGGCCGGTTTTGCGCCTCGGAATTCAGCACGCCGGAAAGAAACGAATGGACGGCAAAGTGCCCCCCCTTCACGCCGTGATCGAACCCGCGGAACACGGTTAGCTTTTCGCGGTTCTCCCAGAGTGGTTCGAGCAGCGTGGTCTTTTCGTATTCGGCGCCTGTGGTGGCCGGGAAAAGCTGTTTTACCTGGAACCCGAGCAGGTTTCCGATCGCGACAAAGCGCCTGGCGCCGGCGCCGGCCCCCTTTGCAAATTGGACGGCAGACCTGGAATCGACTGACTTGGCCAGAAGCGAAGGCAAGCCCGGAAGCGCGAGCGTGGTCCCGAGGGAACAAAGGAGAAAGCGACGGCGGTTCATGGAGTGTTTTGCGGAAGGGAGCGAGCCGTGGTCGGCGGCGAGGAGCCTGCGATAATTCCGATCCGAACGCGCTTCGGTGACAAGAACCAATTGGGACACCCAGTGCTGCGCTGCCGTCTCACGCGATCAGCTCCCTCACCACGTTTGAGCTGTCGCCGTGGCGTTCAAGTTGGATGCCAGAGCCCCGCAGCAGGGTGAGCCATAGGTTGCAGAGCGGCGTGTCCTTCGACACGACCAGGTGCTGGCCGAGTTTCACCCCGGCACCGCCCCCAGTAATCAGCGTGGGGCAGTTGGTCAGGTTGTGGACGTTGCTGATGTTGCTGCCAAACACCACGGTGGTGTGGTC
>CAMCIN010000241.1 GCA_945874745.1 Akkermansia muciniphila
ACCTTCTCGGTTCCCAGCGCGATCGAATAAAGCGCCGCCCCCAAGTGGTCCGCCTTTTTTCCGGGAAACGGTTCATAGGCGTGAAGAGAAACGAGGGAGCCCGTTACCGCAAAAATGCCGGCGAGAAAGCCAAAAGGAAGGGAGTGTCGTAGTTTCATCTGGGAGGAATGGTTGAGGCGCTCGAAAGACTTGCACAGGCGGAGGGCCCTTGTCTTGTCGAGAAACACCAACCCGCTTGCCCCGCCTGCACTGTCGCGGGCTTCGTTCGTTTTAGCTCCCTGCTTCCAGCCCAGCATGGGCTAATCAAGATTGCTTCATTCAGCGCTGTGAGCACTGCACCTGCTTTGAGGAGAGACAGACCAAACTGCCTTTTAAGCTTCCGCCGCGCCCCCAATCCCAACAACCGGCGCAGCAACTGCGCAAGAATCCTCGGGACGCGACAAAAGTCGTTCTCTGCTTTTGAGCGCTTTCCGTTTCGCAGAGAGTCAGACGCCTAACGGGACACAAGGGCTGGAAGAGTCCCACATAAAGCCCTCGCCACCGCGTGACACTTTTCTCACTCTCAGATCCGCCACACTTTGCTTTCGACTCATGCCCGCCCTAGATCCGCACCGCTTCTCTTGGACCAAACGCGCCGCCTCCAGCACCGCCGAGGAGTGGTTCGACACCCTCGCACACCTTGGGCCCATGCGGGTGATGATCACTCAAAACGTGGGGGCTGCCCAGGCCCGCATCCAAGCCCACGGACTCACCGAAGCCGAAGCGGATAGCCTCCGAGAAGCCCACGGCGGCTCTGTGGGCGAGGCCACGTGGCTGACTGCCGAATGCCCCCCACAGCGGGCGCCCATCAATGTCCGGGGCCGCTTCTCTGTAGTGTCCACAGAGCCAGAACTGCTCGAGATAAGAGAAGCAGGCGGCACCGCACTCTGGATTCCCGCGGCACTCGCCTTTGGCACGGGCGAACACGCCACCACCGCGATGTGCCTGCGCCATTTGGCAGACATCTCCGCACGGCACAAAAAGACACGCTGGAGCTTCCTGGATTTGGGCACAGGCTCGGCCATTCTTGCTATGGCGGCGCAGGTTCTCGGAGCCGGCGAAATCCTGGGCACCGACTTCGACGCCCTGGCGCTCAAGACCGCCAAGGAAAACCTCCGCAACAACGGACTGCGCGGCATCAAACTGGAATGCTCGGACGTGTTAAAATGGACCCCGGCGCGCACTTGGGACGTGGTTGCAGCCAATCTTTTTAGTGGCGTTCTCATCGAGGCAGCCAAGACCATCGCCGGGGCGGTCGCCCCAACCGGAGAACTTCTCCTTTCCGGAGTCCTGCGCGAGCAGGAACAGGAGGTCCTCTCAGCCTTCGCACGCGAGCGCATGCAAGTCCAAAAAGTCGGCCGCAAGGGCAAGTGGATCAGTGCAAGATTAACCAAGGGCCCCGCCTAGCCGCGCCTGAGCCGCAGCGCGTTGCATACCACACTCACCGAGGACAGGGCCATCGCGGCTGAAGCCACCAGTGGTCCTGGCGCCCACCCGTCCCAGGCTT
Organism: Akkermansia muciniphila; assembly: GCA_945874745.1. Classification (GTDB taxonomy): domain Bacteria; phylum Verrucomicrobiota; class Verrucomicrobiia; order Chthoniobacterales; family Chthoniobacteraceae; genus Chth-196. The sequence continues at coordinate 1,547 of CAMCIN010000241.1, forward strand.
CCAGCAGTCCGGCCGCCAGCGGAATGGCGAGCACGTTGTAACCAAAGGCCAGAAACAAGTTCTGGCGGATGATCGAAAGTGTCTTGCGCGACAAATCCATAGCCGTCAGCAGGAGCCGCAAATCGTCCCGGATGAGCGTCACATCCGAAGTCTGGCGAGCCACCGCCGTTCCGCCCCCCATGGCGATTCCCACGTCCGCTTGGGCAAGCGCCGGAGCGTCGTTGACCCCGTCACCCAGCATTGCGGTGACTCCACCTGCTTGCAGCTCTGCAATGATCCGGCGCTTTCCATCAGGCCGGACCCCGGCAAAGCACTTTCGAATCCCTGTCTTTTCGGCGATCGCCTCGGCAACCACCCGTTGATCGCCGGAGAGCAGCACCGACTTGACTCCGCGCTTGCGCAGGTCGGCTACCACTCCGGCAGCCTCGGGTCGAAGTCGGTCTTGCAGCCGGAACCAGCCGGAAAAAAGGCCGTCGGCAGCAATCCAAACCCGCCCATCCTCCGGGTTGGCAGGAAGCTCCACGCCCGTCTCCTTGAGCAGCTCGTGAGTCCCTACCAGCAAAAGCACTCCTTCCACCTTTGCTTGGAGCCCGCGACCGGGGATGGCGCGCACCTCGCTGGCGACCGGCAGTCGCCCCCCCCGCGCGGTGGCGGCTCGAACCACCGCCGCCCCAGCGGGATGCGCGCTGTGCTGTTCCGCTGCCGCCACCAATTCGAGGAGTCGACCGTCAAAGGAACGGCTTTCCCACCATTCCTCTACCTCCAAACGCCCCTGCGTCAGGGTGCCCGTCTTGTCAAAAACCACTGTGCGCACCTTTGAAAGAAGCTCCAAAGCCACCCCGCCCCGAAAAAGGACCCCCTCGCGCGCTGCCCGGCCCGTTCCCGCGAGAACGGCAACAGGCGTGGCCAGCCCCAGTGCGCAGGGACAGGCTACCACAAGCACCGTCAAGCCGTGCCAGAAGGCGGCATGAACCCGGTTCCCCTCCGGCGAAACCAGCCCCCAGCAAATCGCTGTCCCCAAAGCCACCAGAAGCACTCCAAAAGCAAAGCGCCCAGCCACCCGGTCGGCGAGCCGCTGCACCGGTGGCTTTGAGCCCTGGGCCTCCCGCACAATCCGCAGCACCTGCTGCAAAAAGGCGTCCCGCCCCGCAGCGGAAACCCGCACCCGGAGCGCCCCCTCACCGTTTACGGTGCCTCCGGTCACAGGATCGCCAGGCCCACGCACCACCGGCGCCGACTCGCCCGTCACCCACGCCTCGTCCACAGCACTGCGGCCCTCCAGCACCACCCCATCCACTGCAAGCCGCTCCCCGGGTGCCACCAGAACCACATCTCCCGGCCTCACCTCCGCGAGCGGCACCTCCCGGACCCCGCCCGAAACGGCTACCCGAACCGTCCCAGGCTGCAACTGTGCCAGCGCTCGAATCGCCTCCCCCGCCTTGATCCGGTTACGCAACTCCAGCCACCTCCCGAACAGGGCAAACGTCACAATTCCCGCTGCCACCTCAAAATACCCGCCGCCGTGCCCCGCTTCGCCCATCTCACCGCTGAGCCAGGCATACACACTCCCCCCCCAGGCCAAGACCGCGCCCGTTCCCACCAGAAAATCCATGTCGGGCGCCCGCCGCCGCACCGCCCACCACGCCGCCCGCAACACGCTTGCGGCCGCAAAAAACAACACACCGCCGGAAAGCAGCGCCTCCAGCGGCAGCCGGCCCTGAAACTGCGCAGCCAGCAAAGAGTGCGGCCACAAGTGGGCGCCCATGGTGCCCACAAACAACGGCAAAAAACCTGCGGCCGCCCACAAAAACCGCCGCAACCCGCGTCCCACTTCCCCGTCGTGTCGCCCGGCTGGAGGGTCTTCCAAAAGACAGCTTTCCGCTGCGAAACCCGCCTTCTCGATAGCCGCAACCACGGCAGCAGTCCTTTCCCCGATGTCTTCCGCGGCAGCTGTGGGTCTCTGTTCGGAAGTTTCCTCCTTAGAAGGCGCATTGCGCCAACGCACCGTCGCAAGCCCCGTGGCATAGTTGACCTCCGCCTCCCCGACCCCGGGCACTCCGCGCAAGACCCCCTCGAGGCGTGCTGCACACCCCGCGCAATGCATACCGTCCACCCGCCATTGTTCCCCCCCGGCCTGTTCCCCCCCGGGTTCGGCCCAAGGGACGACCACTCCATTCTCCAGAAGCGAGCTGACAGCTTCCGCAGTGCTGGAGACCGCACTGACACGCTGCCCTGGCTTTTGTTGAAGTGAATCCATCGACGCCCCTCTGCCAGACGATCGGCTAAGAAAGAGGGACTGTCATGGGATTTTTCCCGCCGCCGGCTTAAAGTTCCGAAAAAACGAGTCAAACCGACGAAATCGCGCCTCCCGACTGGGGCGCGCTGTTGTTTTTCCATTCCCCACTTTCCCATCCGTAAAAGCAGGAGTATGATCACGCATTCTATGAACCTTGAGATTCAGAAGGCCGTCGAGGCCGGTAAAATTCCCACGTCAGCCGTCGCCACCCTGCAGCAACTTGTTGAAGGGGCTTGTGTCACCCACAAGAGCTGGGGCTTTGGAAGAATCGCAGGCATGGACTTCCTGCTCAACCAAGTCCGGATCGACTTCGCCTCCAAAGCGGGCCATCTGATGCAGTTGGAATACGCTGCCGAGTCACTCGTCCCCATCGAACCGGACCACATCCTCTCGAGGATTGCCCTGGACGCCCCAGCAGTCCGCGCCGAGGCAAACGCCAATCCAGTCGCCTTTACCGCTGCTGTCCTGGCCAACTACGGCAACAAGCGCACTCAGGATGAGTTCACCCGCTTGCTGACGCCGGCTCTCTTTACAGAGGGGGAATTCAAGCGCTGGTGGGACGGCGCTAAAAAGCTTCTCAAAAAGGACGGCCACTTTTCTTTCCCGGTGAAAAAGACGGGGCCCATCGTTTACCGGAGCGAATCGGTCTCGCATGCAGACCAGCACCTCGCCGCCTTCCAGCAGGCCCGCCAACTGAAGGAACAGATTGTCGCCCTGGAAAAAATCCTGCGCGACTCGGAGGATTTCGGCCAACTGGTCCCCCAATTGCAGTCCGTTCTTGAAATTGCGGAAGAGGCAGCCCGCCGGAATCTGAAGCTCAAAACTGCCGAGTGCCTCACCCTGATCACCCTACGGGATGAAATTGTGGACCGCGCCAAAGGGCTTCGGAGGGGCGCAGACGCGCTGACTCTTCCCGCGATCCTACTGGAGGAACAGCGCAACCTGACCTCTCTTCTGGAGGAAATCCCTGCCGCAAAACTCAAACGCGCACTTGCGGCTTTTCAGGAGGCCTTTGGAGAGGACTGGTCTACCAAAGCGCTTTCCCTGGTGGGCCGCGGCAGCACCCGGCTTGTGGCCGAGGCGGCGCGCCTCCTGCAGGAGCACGGCAAGACCTACGAACTCCGGACGACACTGGACCGCTCGATTCGCGACCATTCCATCTCCTCCGCCGCCCTGACCTGGCTCTGCGACAAGAAGGAGCGCAACAAGAAGGAAGGGGAATTCCGCAGCCTGCTCCACCCCAGAGTGGTAAGCGCGCTCCTTTCCGCACTGGAACGGGACCAGTTCAATGAAAACAGGGACCGCAAGCTGCACGACCTGCTGGTGGGCGACGAGGGCCTGCTGCCCGACCTGCTCTCGAATGCGGAGGTCGAGGAAGTGCGCGAAGCCATGCGCAAACTGCTCCTTTCACCGGTGTTCGAAGACTTGAACAAGCGTTCGCTGCTGGGCCGCTTCGTGCGCGCCTATCCTGAGCTGGAGGTTTTAATTTCCGGTGATCGGGAAGAAAAGCAGGAGAGTCTGGTGGTTTCATGGGACAGTCTCCAGAGGCGCCAAGAAGAGTACGAGGAAATCATCAACAAGAAGATTCCGGAAAACACCCGCGAAATCGCAGAGGCTGCGGCCCACGGAGATTTGAAGGAGAACGCAGAATTCAAGGCCGCCAAGGAAAACCAGCGGATGCTAGGCCGGCGCCGAGCCGACTTGGAGCGGGAAATCATGACGGCCCGCGGCACGGATTTTGCGAACGCAGACACTGCCCAAGTGTCGATTGGAACCACCGTAAGCATCCGCGACGTCAAAACCGCAAGTGTGGAAATCTTCCACATTCTGGGTGCCTGGGATGGCGATGTGGACAAAGGAATCATTTCATACAAAGCGCCGATTGCCCGCGCGCTGATCGGCCACAGGTTGGGCGAGGTGATTGAACTCCCCACAGAGAAGGGCGAGCTGAATGTTGAAATTATTTTGATCGAAGCCTGGAACAAAGGTGGAAATTGATTTGCAATAACACTGAAGAAAAAGTCAGTGTCTTCAGCGGTTTTAGCCCCCCACAACACCAGCAACCCTTTTCGCCTCTTATTCAAACTCCTTTATGTCCTTGACCGCCATCTCCAGCATACTCGCCCGTCAGATCATTGATTCTCGAGGGAATCCGACCGTCGAAGTGGACGTGGAACTCGCAGGTGGCTCTGTCGGACGCGCAGCCGTTCCCAGCGGTGCGAGCACTGGCGAGCACGAGGCTGTGGAACTGCGCGATGGCGACAAGGCCCGCTATCTGGGCAAGGGAGTGACGCAGGCGGTGCACAACGTCGAGGAAATCATCGCTCCCGAGCTTGAAGGGCATGACGCCCTAGACCAGGTCTCGGTGGACAAACTGTTGCTGGAACTCGACGGCACCCACAACAAAGGGAAGCTGGGGGCGAACTCGCTCCTGGCAGTTTCTCTGGCCACCGCGCACGCGGCGGCCACCCAACTCGGGCTGCCGCTCTTCAAGTACATTGGCGGGCCCAACGCAAAGGTGTTGCCCGTGCCAATGATGAACATTCTCAACGGCGGCGCCCATTCGGACGCCCCGATTGATTTTCAGGAGTTCATGATCGTCCCGAAGAAGTTCGAAACCTTCTCTGAAGCGCTTCGGGCTGGGACTGAAATTTTTCATGCCCTCAAGGGCGTGCTAAAGGCGCGCGGCCTTTCCACCGCCATTGGCGACGAAGGCGGGTTCGCGCCGAACCTCAAGAGCGCCTCTGACGCACTGGAAACCATCGCACAAGCGGTG
>CAMCIN010000242.1 GCA_945874745.1 Akkermansia muciniphila
ACAGCGTTCAACTGGATCCGTTCTCTGCAGGCGGGGAGTCGCGCGAGCTGATTGTGAGCGCGCCCGGGGAGCCGCCTCTCCTTCTGGGGGATGTTCTGGTTGGAGAGGCCTAGGTCTGCGGCGGGCAGTCCAATCTGGAACGCCAACACAGCGCAGGAATCCCAGCCGGACCTTTCCGCAAGGACGTCTGGGAACACGTGCTGCCTGATGGTGGATGCGGCGGGAGCGCAGGCCCCCTTCTCGGCCGTCTGCTCAATCGTCGTCCCGGTCGGGCGGACCGGCAAAGACGAAGGCCGCGCGGACCGGAGCAGGCATCTTGCTCGTAGGGCCCCGGACGCTGCGCCAGATGATCTCGTTGAGCACCAGGTCGTCGGCTGCATCTTCCTTGCGGAAGTCGAGTTTGCGCGACTTGGCCGCACCCCAGGCCAGCTTGGTGTTGAGCTCGTTGAGGTCGGCCTTGGGAACGACCGAGGTGTAGGGCTTCGTATCCGGAGTGGGGCGGAAGGAATGGTACATCGGGGTGGCGGCCGCATCGAATTGCGACATGGGGCGCATCCCCAGAATCAGTTCCATGGTGCGGAGCATCGAGCTGGTGGAGTACATCGTGGAGTCCACGCCCACCTTTCTTGAGTAGGGGCTGATGGCCAACGCCACGGTCCGGTGTGCATCCACGTGGTCGGGGCCGTTTTGCGCGTCATCCTCTACAACGAAAATCGCGGTGGACGCCCAGAATTTGGACTTGGAGACGGCCTCAACCAGCATGCCCAGCGCAAGGTCGTTGTCCGCAAGGCAGGCGGTGGGCGTCCATTTGCCGGCAGAGGTGCCCGAGGTGTGGTCCTGAGGAAGGCGCACGACCTGGAGCCTGGGCATTTCCCCCTCTTTTTCAAAGCGGTGCAGTTCGCTGATAAAGCGCTCGGCCCGCTTCACGTCGGGGTAGTCCATGTCGAAGCTGCGAAAGAGCGGGTCAAACCGGCCCTCGAGGGATTTGAGCCGCGTTTTGCAGGGATCCTCCGGTTTTTTTCCGTTCTGCACGAACTCTCCGTAGCTCCGGAAGCTGACGCCCGCAGCGAGCGCGCTGTCCCAGAGGTAACCTCCGGCCGGGGTGGCGATTGGAAAGTGGCCTTCGCCCGGGTACGCAAACTTCTTGGATTTGTTGTGGCCGTAACTCAGGGGCCAGAACTTTTCCACGTAGTCGGTGGCATAGGCGGCCATGGTCCATTCGTGGCCGTCGGCGCTGACTTCCCCTTCAACGTAGAAGTTGTCGAGTAGTACGAATTCGCGGGCGAGCTTGTGGTGGTTGGGGGTGATTGCTTCGGGGAAAAGGCAGAGACTTGGGTCGCCGTTGCCCTCCTTCATGTCACCGAAAACCTGGTCGTAGGTGCGGTTCTCTTTGACGACGTAGATGCAGTGCTTGATGGGACTGCCGTCGCCAAGTCGTCCCGGAATGGGGTTTTTCTCGGGGCGCTTGGCAGTGGGAGTTGCGTCGCCGAGCAGCGGCGAGCAGCGGTAGGCATCGGCAGTGTAGGTTTCCAACTGCGCTTCAAACGCGGCGCGCTCCGGCAGGTTGAGGATGCTGAGGGTTCCTTTGAAGAGACTCCCAATGTACTCGACCGTGGTGCCGGAAGTGGCGGCTTTGCCGGGCTGGGGCCCCTTAGGGTTTGGCTTGGAAATGATGCCCTTGCCGTTGGTCACAAGCAGGGTTTTTCCGTTGGGGGTCACCCGCACGGACGTGGGGTACCAGCCCGTTGGAATAAACCCGAGCGAACGGCTTTTGCCCCGCGTGCCCACATCCAGCACCGCGATGGTGTTGATGTTTGCGTTGGCAATAAACAGCGTCCTTTCGTCTGGTGAAAGGGCGAGGCTGTTGGGGGTGGCGCCCGGAGGCGACTGGGGGTGAAGGGCCGCCCAAAGAGTTTCGATGGTTTCGCCGCGCCCGGTGTCGATAACCGTGACGGTGTTCCGGCTGGCGTTTGCCACGTACAGGAGACGCCCGTTTTTGGTGAGCAGCATTTCGTTGGGATGCTCCTCTGTTTTCCAGCGGTCGACCACTGCGTTGGACTTGAGGTCGATCACCGCCACCTCCGCCCGCGCCCAGAGGCTGACATAGAGTCGGTTCCGGCCCTCATCCAGCCGGCACGCGTAGGGGTAGGGGGCGGAGGGGTCAGCGGGATCAATCGCCGCCTCCGCCCGCTTGGTAATAGCCGCTTCGTCGAGGGTTTGCGGCGCCTTGCTGGGCGAGGCGGGGAGCGCTTCAGGCCTTGAGGCGGCGCTGGCACTCATTAAAATGTCGAGGACGGGTGCGGCCTCCTCGGTTAGGTTGACCTTTGCGACCTTTTGGCCGAGGACGTTTGCCACATAAAGCGACTGCGCATCCGAGGAAAGCGCGAGGCCCGCCGGAATGCCGCGCTCTTTTGCATCCCGCAGCACGATGCGCTGCTCAGGAGCGAGGGTGCCCGAGGAGGCTTGGAAATCAAAAAAACGGATCACCTCGTTACCCGAGCCGCTGGCGTAAAGACGTTTGCCGGAGTGCGCGAATTCGAGTCCGTAAAAGGCCTCCTCCACCTTGACCCGTTGGACGACGGTGGCTTTTGCGATATCCACGATGTGGATTTCATGGGCGGAGTTGCCGGCATGCAGGATGGCGGCGAATCTCCCCTCGGGGTGGACCGCTATGTTGACGGGAAAGTCGGCGAGGTCGACCTGAGTGCCTGCAGGCCTGAGCGACCACATGTTGGGCAGGAGGACGGAGCCATCCGCCTGGCGGCCAGGCCAGCGCACCGCGCCAGAGTGTTCTGCGGAAAACCCGAGGTTTGCGATACTGCCTAACAGGCAGAGGGCGGCAACTGCGCGGAGGGGGGTGTGCATAGGGGAGGGGGGGAGGGGGGAGGTTTTCGACGGGAGTGCTACGTCCTGGGCTCAAGGCACAGGTGTTCGTCGCCGCGCTCCGGCAGGGCTTGGGCCAGACGACGTGGGGCAGGACTGAAAGTTGCTTGCGCGCCGGCGCCAAGTGAAGCCGCGTTTTGAGGCAGGTCGGGTTTTTGAGTCGCGGGAGGGACTGGTCCGCCCCTCTGTTTGACGATGGCCTCGGCGAGCGCCGTTGCAATTTTCTCCCTGTACTTGGGTTGCTCAAGCAGTCCAACTTCGCGCCGGCTGGATAGGTAGCCACATTCCACAAGCACAGCGGGGTTTACATTGCAGCGCAGCACCCTGAACCTGGCCTCCCTGGAGCCCCGGTTGGCGGCTCCGGTAACATCAGCAAGCGCGCTGACGAGGCGCTGCGAAAACCTCCGGGATTCGCCGGAAAAAAAGTAGCTTTCCACTCCGGCAACCTGCTTTTTTCCCGCGTCGTTAAAGTGTACGCTTACAAAAACAGCGGAGTGCTCGTGCTCCGAAATTTCCACGCGCCGGTCCAGCGGAATAAAGACATCGGAGTTGCGGGTCAGAACGGTGCGCAAGCCGGCGGCCCTGAGCTTTGGCGCGAGGCGGCGGATTACATCCAAAGTGATTTCTTTCTCAAGAAGCCCCTTGCGCGAGCGGGCCCCGGAGTCGTGTCCGCCGTGTCCGGCATCCAAAACCACGCAGGTGAAGTTGGTGCTGGTTTTGCGCACACCGGTTTCCGGATGGCTCGCGCAACCGGACAAAAAGAGAAGCCCACAGAGGCTTGCAAGGAGCAAAAAGGAGCTTGGGAAGACCTGTTTAAAACGGAAGTTTACCATGGCGGTCAGGTGCCGCTCATTTGGGAAACAGCGGGCCGGTCGATTGTTTGTGCGGGGTGAGAGTCAGGTGGGGCCTGGGGCCGGACCACCTCGTGTAGGCCGGATTGGTAACAAAAGCACCCCTCCAGGAGCGCCGCAATAGACAATTGCGGCCCGCCCGCTCGCTGTTCCCCAATGAAGATTGAAAATAGTTTTTCACTCCTTTTGTTGAGCGGGAAGCCATTGTTCTGGGACAGCTCCGCAGTTGCCACAGAGTGAACAGATGAGGGAAGACCCTAACAAGCATCTCTAACGGCAGCTGTAGATTGCTGCGCGTTCCCTGAGGAGCCGGTGAAAAGTCACCTGCCGTGGAGAGGCCCTGGGTGCCGGCGCGGCGGTTTAGCTGGAGAAGCCCGTGCGGGTGGCCTTGGAATCTTTACGGAATATTTTTGAAAAGACGGCCGCGTGGCGTTTAAGTGCACCCACACAAAATAAGATTATGGCAAAGGGAAACAACAGTCACAAAAAAGAGGTGAAAAAGCCTAAAAAAGAAAAGCCCAAGCCCCTCGCTACACGGAAGACCAACTGAGTTCTGGATCAGCCCTTTGGAGATTGGGGAGTTCAGTGCTTGGGGCCTCGTCCTGCTTGGCGGGGACTAAGCCTGACAAACGGTTGAGTCCCCGCTGCGGGTGCCATACGGTCTGCAGACATGAGCAAGACTGAATGTCCGATGTGCACGACGACCGACCTTCTGGAGCACGCTGCGCTCTGGGAGTGTCAAACTTGCGGTCACGAATGGCCCAAGGCGGAACAGGAGGAAGAGCCAGCCTTAGGCCCGAGGGTGGTCAAGGATGCATACGGAACGGTCCTGGTGGAGGGTGATTCCGTGACCTTGATTAAGGATCTGAAGCTGAAGGGCTCCACGCAGGTCATCAAGGGCGGGACCAAGGCCAAGGGCATCCGCTTGGTGGACGGGGATCATGAAATTTTCTGCAAGATTGAAGGGGCAGCAATCGGCTTGAAGGCGTGTTTCGTTAAGAAGGCTTAGGGCGTGGTGACTGCTGCTTAAAGCCGAAGCGCGGGAAGCGAAACTCGGGGGCTCTCGGCGAGAAGCAACCCATACTGACCACGCCCTCGCGACGGAAAGCTCCGAGTCTTCTGCGTTGTTGCATTCCCCCGCCTTTACACGGTGGCTTGGCTTGTTAGGTTCCTTGGTTCCTATGCGTAAAGTGATCGCCACCTCTGAAGCTCCCACCGCCGTCGGTCCCTACTCCCAGGCCATTGCGGCGGGCAACACCCTCTATTGTGCGGGACAAATCCCGCTGGACCCGGTTTCCGGGGACATTGTTCCAGGCGGGGTGACGGAGCAAACCACGCGGGTGCTGGAGAATGTGGGGGGCGTGCTTCGCGCCAATGGCATGGACTACTCCCACGTGGTGAAGGCCACCGTGTTCATGACGGATTTGGCCCACTTTGCCGACATGAACGCCGTCTACGCCAAGTACTTCCAGGCGCCCTTTCCTGCCCGCTCCACCATTCAGGTGGTCGCGCTGCCGCGCGGCGCGCAGGTGGAGATCGAGGTTGTAGCCGTCGCCTAGCCAGAGCCCCTTTTGCCCCATGTCTGATCTGTTGGATCTTTTCCGCAAAACCGGCGCCCTGCTGGAGGGCCATTTTCTGCTGCGGTCCGGCCTGCACAGCCGCCAGTTTTTCCAGTGCGCGTTGCTGCTGCAACACACGGAGGTGGCCGCTCAGGTCTGTGCCCAGCTCGCCACCAAGGCGCGCGAAACCGGTGCCGCGCGTGTCATTTCTCCCGCCCTTGGCGGACTCATTGTAGGGCACGAAGTCGCCCGCAACCTGGGACTGCCCCACATTTTTGCGGAGAAGGAGGAAAACAAACTCGTGCTGAGGCGCGGTTTTGAGATCCGCCCCGGCGACAAGTTTCTCATCGTCGAGGACGTCGTGACGCGTGGCGGTCGCGTGCTTGAGACGCTCGAAATTGTGCGTTCACGCGGGGGCGTTCCGGTGGGGGTCGCCGCCATCGTTGATCGGAGCGGCGGGAATCTGCCGGACTTTGGGTGTCCCTTTATCAGTCTCGTCCAGTTGGACGTGGAAACCTTTGAGCCCGGGAATTTGCCCCCGGATCTCGCCGGCACACAAGCGACCAAGCCCGGCAGCAAGTAGCGGCTGGGGCTCCAGCCCCCGTCCTTTGCGCCTCCTGATAACCCGGCAAACAGCCCCCCTCTAAAACTTCCAAACGCTACGGCGCCACGGCGCTACTCTTTCCCATGATCCAGTGGTTTCTCAAAAAGGTGATCGGCTCCAAAAACACGCGCATGCTCAAGACGCTGCGTCCGACGGTGGAGCGCATCAATCAGTTGGAGGTGGAGTACCAGAAGCTCAGCGACGAGGAGCTCCGGTCCAAGGTGGACGGCTGGCGCAACCGCCTGGCTCTGGCGAAGGATCCGGTGGAGCAGTCAAGGATCCTCGATGAGCTTTTGCCCGAAGCTTTCGCCGCGGTTAAAAACACGGGTCGCCGCCTGACCGAGCGCAAGCACACCTTCATTGCCTGCGACCAGGAGGCGCGCTGGGAAATGGTGCACTTCGACGTGCAGCTCATCGGGGGGATCTGCCTCCACCGTGGGATGATTTGCGAGATGGCAACGGGCGAGGGCAAAACGCTGGTGGCGACCCTGCCCCTTTTCCTCAACGCGCTGGCCGGGCGTGGAGCGCACCTTGTCACGACCAACGACTACTTGGCTCGGCGTGATGCTGAGTGGATGAGCCAGATCTACGGGTTCTTGGGGCTGAGCACCGGGATTATCCAGCACGACCAGTCTTCGGATCTACGCCGCGAACAGTACACGGCTGACATCACCTACGGGATGAATTCCGAGT
>CAMCIN010000243.1 GCA_945874745.1 Akkermansia muciniphila
CCAAGTACAAGGGGCTGCACCGGAATGGAAATCGGGTCGTCCTGGAATACACGGTGGGAGAGGCACGGCTGTTGGAATCTCCGGGACTCGAAGGGGCGGGCGATGCGGCCGCACTGGTGCGTTCTTTTCAGGTGAAGAACCCCGGCGCCGCGTCGACGGTTTTTGTGGCGGAGGTGCCGGCGGCGACCAAGCTGGAGGAGCGGGGGGGCGGCGTGGTGTTGCTTTCGGACGGAGCAGGAAAGCCGGATGCGGTGCTGCTGCTGCGTGCGATCGGAGCGCCCGAGGGCGCGCGCTGGACGTGGATTGAGCCGGGCAAACTGGGGTTTGAACTCCCGGCCTTTCGCGGCGGGGAACGTTTCAAAATCGCGCACTGGCGCGGGACGGTTCCGACGACTGCTGCCGGGATTGCTGCCCTCGGGGCGGTGTCGGCCCCGGAGGATCTGGCGGCGCTCGCGGCGCCTGGGCGGTTGCTCTGGCCCGAGGTGATCTCCGCACAGGGTCAGATCGGCAACGAGGACGGGGCGTTCCAGTTGGACACCGTGGCCCTGCCGCTTCAGAACCCGTGGCACTCGTGGTTGCGGGTCGGGGGGATCGACTTTTTCAAGGACGGCCGCGTGGCGTTCTCCACGTTCGCCGGGGATGTCTGGATCGGTTCGGGCATTGACTCCGAGCTGCGAAACATCCGCTGGAAGCGGTTTGCCGCAGGCCTGCACCAAGCGCTCGGGCTGCGGATCGTGGAGGACACCGTCTACGTGACCTGCCGCGACGGAATCGTCCGCCTCATCGACACCAACAAGGATGGTGAAGCCGACTTCTACGAGGCGTTCAACAACATGGTGCAGGTCACGCCGAACTTCCACGAGTTCATGTTCGACCTGCAGACGGATTCCCAGGGGAACTTCTACTTTGCAAAGGGCGGCCCGGTGAAGGGCGGCGGGCGTGGCTGGGATCCGATCGCTGAGCACAACGGCGCGATGATGCGCGTCTCCAAGGACGGATCCAAGTTTGAGGTCTTCGCCACCGGTCTGCGCGCGCCCAACGGAATCGGGGTTGGCCCCGGCGACGTGGTGACCTCCGGCGACAACGAGGGGACGTGGGTGCCCATGTGCTACCTGCACATCGTCAAGAAGGACTCCTTTGTCAGTGTGCCGGATCTCTCGCACAGGCAGCCCCTGCCCACCGCTTTTGAGCCCCACGTCCTATTCATGCCCAAATCCGTGGACAACTCCTCCGGCGGCCAGGTGTGGGTGACCAGCCCGAAATGGGGCCCGCTGCAAGGCCGCCTCCTGCACATGAGCTACGGCCAGTCCTCCCTGTATGAAGTGCTGACGCAGGAGGTGGACGGCGTCGTGCAGGGCGGCGTGGCGCGGATTCCGCTGAAGTTTGCCACCGGCCTGATGCGCGCCCGTTTTGCCCCCCACGACGGCGAGCTCTACGTGGCCGGGCAGCGCGGCTGGCAGACCAACGGCACCGAGGATGGCGCCATCCAGCGCGTGCGCTACACCGGCAAGCCGCACCTTTCCCCGAAGGCGCTCCGCGTCACCGACCGGGGTATGTACATTGACTTTCATGAGCCCCTCGACGCCGAAAGCGCCGGCAACCCCGACAACTATTCTTTGGAACAGTACAACTACCGGTGGACGTCCAACTACGGCTCCAAGGAATACCGCCCCAGCAATCCGGACGAACTCGGTCACGACCTCCTCGACATCACGGGCGTCCGCCTGTCCGCGGACCGCAAGTCGGTTTTCCTGGCCGTGTCGGGCTTGCGGCCGGTGATGCAAAGCGAGCTGACCATGCGCATCAAGGCGCAGGGCGGCGCGCAGATTCCCGAGAAGATTTACCACACCATCAACGCAGTGCAGCGTGAAACTGGGCCCGAGGCGGCCGGCACGTTGGTTAGCAGCGGCGTGGCGGGGGATCCGACCGCCGGGAGTGGCGTGGCGGTGACGCTGCGCGCGGGTGGCAAGACGGACGCACGCAGGGACCGGCTCGTGGCGCTCCACGTGCCTGCGGACGGAGCGGTCTCCCCGTTCCTGCCCAAGGGCCCGTTCGAGGCGCAGTGGGACAGCGTGCTCAAGGTGCCGCTACGCAAGGCGGTGACGCTCCGGGGCGAGGGCCGCGGACAGGTGAAGGTCAGCGTCAACGGCGCCGTGGTTTTCGAGGGCGTGCTGGCCGAGGCGGGGGCCTTGCCGGAGGGGAAGGTGGAGCTGCGCAAGGGCGGCAACGCGCTCAAGGTCGAGTACCGGAGTCCTGCCACGGGTGAGGCAACCTTCCGCCTGCAATGGTCGGCGTCTGATTTTGCAAACGAGCCGGTCCAGCCGGCGTCCCTGTTTGTCCCCGCGGCCTCGGTTGCAGCGCTTGCGGAGGGCGCCGCGTTGCGCGAGGGGCGGCAGCTTTTTGCACAGGCCAACTGCATCACCTGCCACGCCGCAGACGGCGTCCTGGCCGCAAAGGGTCAGGCTCCCGCAGCGATGCCCGAACTCAACCGGCCGGCGCCCCTGCTCGTCGATGTCGGCGCGCGCTTCAACCAGCAATGGCTTGCGGAGTGGATCCGTGATCCGCACCAGTTCCGGCCGGGAAGCCTCATGCCGGCGGTGTTGCATGGCGCCGCGGCGCCGCAGCAGGCGGCGGACATCGCCGCGTTCCTGGCTTCGCAGGGCGGTGCTGACGCCGGCGGCGGGGAGGCCTCCGCAGACGCGGGAGCCGGCGGCCGGCTGTTTGGAAACCTCGGTTGTATCGCCTGCCACAGCACACCGCAGAGCAAGGTCGGCAACGACTTCGACCGCGTGCCGCTGCATCACGTCGCCTCCAAGTGGAAGCCCAAGGCGCTCACCGAGTATCTTTTGGACCCCTTGAAGTACCACCCCGCCTCGCGGATGCCCAAGACTCCGCTCTCCGAACAGGAGGCCCAGCAGTTGAGCGCCTACCTGCTTTCCTTTGAAAAGCTGTCGCTGCCCGCCGCCGCTGGGGGGGATCTGGCCCGAGGGGCGCAGCTCTTCGCCACGGTCGGGTGCGTGCAGTGCCACGCCGGTGCGACGGGCACCGCGCCCGCGCTGGCCGCCACGGTTTCGAAGGGCTGGAACGCCGGCTGCGTGGCCGACGCACCTGGGAAGCGCGGCAGCGCGCCCGAGTTCAAGCTTGGCGCCCGCCAGCGCGAGGCGCTGCGTTCCTTTGCCAAGGCGGGGGTCCGCTCGGTCGAACAAGACTCGGCCCTTGAGTTCGCGCAGCGCGCCGTGGCGGACCTACGCTGCGTCGCCTGCCACCAGATGGATGCAAAGCAGAGCGTGTGGTCCTCGGTCACCGAGGAGGCGAATCTCCTCGGCGCGCTCAAGGGCGGGCCGACCGCCCAGAACCCGCATGGCCCGCGGTTTACGACGAGCCTGCCCTCGCTGACGTGGGCTGGTGAAAAGTTGCAGCCCGCCTGGAGCGCGAAGTTTATCGCGGGCCAGCAGAGCGAAAAGCCCCGGCCGTACTTGTTCGCCCGGATGCCTGCGTTTCCGGCCGTGGCCGAGGAACTGGCCAAGGGTCTTTCGCACTGGCACGGCTTTAGCGAAAAACCGGCCGGCTTTGGGCTGCCTGCGACGGGGCTGGCCGACACCGGCGCGAAGCTGGTGGGCGACCAGGGCGGCTTCGCCTGCACCGTGTGCCACGCCGTGGGCAAGGCACCGGCAACCGCGCCGTTCGAGGCGCCGGCGGTCAACCTCGCTTGGTCTGCAGAGCGGTTGCGCCTCTCCTACTACGAGCGGTGGCTGCTCAATCCGCAGCGGGTCGACCCGGAAACCAAGATGCCGCGCTACTCGGACTCGAATGTTCGCACGCAGCTCAAGCAGGTGCTCGACGGCGATGGGCGCCGGCAGTTTGACGCGATCCGGGAGTACCTCTTGAAGCTGGCGGTGGAGTAACCGGCGGCGCAGGACGGGAGGAAATGGTTCCAGTGCAGGGGCCCGTGGAGCCGTCCTCGCAGGTCGTGGTGACGCGGCCTGCCGTCCCTTGCCGCTGCACCCTGCAAACAGCCTGAAAAGCCACGTGTGCAGATTACTAAGGCGCGTGAAGCGCGGCATGCTATAAGGATAAAGATGATCAGCTGGAACGTCAACGGGCTCAAAAAAACTGGCGCATCCCGCAAACCCTGTCGGCTTGTCTGCTTTGACATCCGAGCACATTTGAGCATATTTGAGCCATGGCAGGTTCTACTCTCTTCCGCGCACGGGTTCCCACCGAACGCCTGAAACGGGCGGAAAAGGTCTTTGCGCGTCTCGGGATGAAACCGAGCGATGCGTTCAATATTTTCCTAGCGCAGGTGGAACTGAGGAATGACCTCCCCTTTGCGGTCACGACCACCGTGGATCGGCTCGTCACAACAGGAGAGCAGGGAAAAACCTGGGAGAACGCACTCGGTGAGTACTGAGGTGCGTACTGGTGAAGTCTGGCTCGTTGACTTTGGCTTGGCGGCAAAAGTGCGGCCAGTGGTCGTTCTTTCAGTGCCCCAGCCCACAGATGCACGGTCGCTGGTGGTGGTTGCCCCGTTGACTTCACAACTTCGCGGGCTTCGAGGTGAAGTGGACATCGGCAAGCCCCGGTGGCTTCCAAAACACTCGGCTGTAAACGTGCAGGGATTAGCCAGTATTGACCAAAACGCTCTGGGAAAAAACTAGGCAAGCTGTCTCAGGGGCAGTTCGAGGAAGTAAAATCTGCCCTCCGCGAATTGTTGGAATTGTGAGCGGAACCAAGGTTCAGGGCACGCCATACCTTTTCACTCGCTCCGGATGGACCGGGCAGTCATCCGCAGATGACTCAGATCACCACAGATGTTTTTAGGGTTTCCACTCCGTTGCTCGTGCTGAGAAATCTGCGGTGCGTCACCCAAAGCTGCCAAAGTTTCGCACAGCGCGAGGGACACTCTTGCTCCCGGAGGGAGCGGAGAGAGTTAGCCGGGTGGCAGCGAGGCTTTGCGAGCGCCCCCGGTCCCTTCCACCGAGAGCGACGGCCCCGGCGGGGCCGGAGAACCAGGGCGCGCCCACAGCGGGGCGGTCTTGCGCCCCTCCCGGGGCGAGCTGTTGTTTTTGGGGAGACCGGTGGCGGCGCTCGCGGGGCTCGCTTGCCGACCGGCTAGCTATCGGCGGGCCCGCAGGGCCCAAAGGCAGGCCCAGTTTTTCAGAGAAAGGGAGCCGAACATTAGACTACTTTTGGGGGCTAATTGTCTAAATCATAGGCCGACTGGCCCTCTTTAGGAGGCCCGTCGAGAGTGGAGCAGGCATCTTGCCTGCTTGGGCGCGGGAGGCCCGCAGGATGCCTGCCCCACTTTCAAGTAGGCAGGGATGCGTGTGCTTCCAAAATTTCCTCCAGATCAACAGCCAAGGCTTATGCCAGTTCCCGAAGTGTCCTGTCATGCATCTAAGAAGCGTTCACCCACTGAAAGTAGCGAGGAGCCCGCGCGTTTCATTTAGGGGGCGCGTCAAGGCGCACTTAGACCAAAGGATTCACAACCTCGAGGAAGTCGAATTTTTTGAAATCTGTATCGGCCGTGTAAAATCTCCGCACCCCGTGTTGCCTCAAGATTGTGGCAATGTGCGCGTCGGGCACCAGATTCCCGTAAACGCAGGCCGACTTGGCCACCTCCGCATAGTCCGGAGCGAACGAATCCGTTTCCTGAATGACACGTGCCCGCGGAAGTCCAAGGAGTTTTTGGACATTGCCCCACGCAATGGCGGCTGACATGGGGTTTGCAAAAATCGAGGGGTGCGTAGCGATGCGCTGGTAGGCCATCAATACCGGCCAGGTGAGGCACAAAATGTCCGAATCTTTGCTCCGTCCGCTCAGAAATGCTTTGGCTCGGGCGTGAAACTCAGAGCCTTCGTCAGAAGCGTAAAGGAGGAGGTTGGCATCGAAGGAATAGCTCATCGTCCCTCCAGTGCGCGATAGACTGCCTCCTTGTCCGCGAGATTCACCCTGGCGGACATCGCCTGAGTCTCCCAACGAAACTCCTGGGGCGCTTCTATACCGGCCCGCTTGGCGGTCAATGCTTCAGCTAAAAGCCGCGAAGCAAGGCTCCCAAGTGAGCCGCCCTCCCTATCCCTGAGAGACTTTAACTCCTTTAAAACTGGAGCGGCCAAATCCAATGTGGTTCTCATGATGCGTGATGCTACTCTTAAAAGCATCAGATGTCAAAAACCAAGCTGCTAGGTTCCCCGCCCCGGCCGAACCTCAGCGGCACGCCATCGTCTCCCCACACCCAGTACGAGTGGCCGTAGCCAAAGGTGGAGCTGATGTTGCTGGCGCTGAGCGAGCCGCCGGCGCTGTAGCGCGTCCGCCAAACGCGGAGAGCAAGTTCTCTGCACCGCGACGACTCGACGGAGCCTTGGGTAAAGCGAGAAAATGATCAGCTGGAAAGTCAACGGACCCGATCACACCCCGCTCCACATCCGCCACTGCGGCCACGAGGGGCGCTCCCTCCGGCTCGTCCCTAGCCTCCGTTCATACGCCTCACAGACTCCGCCCTCCGGCCGGTGCCGGCTTCGCCGTCAACGGCTGCCTGCCTCGCCGGACTGAAGACGCCCCCGG
>CAMCIN010000244.1 GCA_945874745.1 Akkermansia muciniphila
GGGCTTAGGCTCGACGCACATACTGAAAAGGTTGCTGATGCCCCCAACTCTGCGATCACAGGGAGAGGCTGCACCGTGATCACCGGCGGCGCGTTCACTGAAACTAACGCCGCCGTGCTAGTCACGTTCCCCGCGACATTGCTCACCACCACATCGTAGCTGCCCGCGCTTACGCCCTGCACCGCTCCAAGCGCGTAAGTCGCGCCCACCGCCCCCGCCACAGGCGTACCGTTCTTGCGCCATTGGTAGCTCAACGGTGCTGTGCCGGTGGCGGTCACACTCAACGTCTTGCTCACCCCCAAATTCAGCACGCCTCCAACGGGTTGCACCGTGATCGTCGGCGCCACGTTGAGCGCCAGCTTCGCCGTGCTGCTCACCAAGCTCCCCACCATATTCCCCACCACCACGTCGTAACTGCCCGCATCGCTTCCCTGCGCCGACCGCACCGCGTAACTGGCCCCCGTCCCCCCGGCGATCGCGATTCCGCCCTTGCGCCACTGGTAGGTCAGCGGCGCCGTCCCCGCCGCAGTCACCTTGAAGACCGCCTCCCCGCCGGGGTTCACCGTCAGCGCAGTCGGTTGCGTCACGATGCTCACCGCCGTGTTGACGCCCAATGTGGCAGTCGCGCTGGTTGCGCTCCCAGCGGCGTTTTTGACCACCACATCGTAGGCACCCGCGCTCGCCGCCTGCGCGGAGGCGAGCGTGTAGGTGGCCGCGGTCGCACCGGCGATGTTCACCCCGTTTTTGCGCCACTGGTAGGTGAATGGGGACGTCCCGCCGGCCGCCACGCTGAAAGAGGCGCCCTTGCCCGGATTCACCACAAGATTCACAGGCTGCGTCACGATCGTCGGCGGGGCATTCAGCGTCACAACTGCCGTGCCGCTGGTGACGGTCCCCACGACATTGCCCACCTGCACATCATAGACGCCCGTGTTCGACGCCTGCGCGGAGGCGATCTGGTAACTGGACTGGGTGGCCGCAGGCACCGGCGCGCCGTTCCTGCGCCACTGGTAAGTGAGCGGGGCCGTCCCCGTCGCCACCACTTTCAGTGTTTTGCTCGCGCCGGGATTCAATGCCCCGCCGACGGGCTGGGTGGTGATGCTCACCGCCTTGTTCAGAGAGAGTGCGGCGGCGCTGCTTGTCACGCTGCCGGCAACGTTTTTGACCACCACGCTGTAACTGGCCGCGTCCGCGCTTTGGGCCGAAGCGATCTGGTAGGTCGCCCCGGTCGCCCCCGGAATCGCCACCGTGCCCTTGCGCCACTGGTAGGTGAACGGCTCCGTCCCAGAAACCGCCACCGAAAAGCCAGCGGCCGCCCCCGGATTCACCGCCACGGCCACGGGCGCCTTGGTGATGACCACCGCCTTGTTGAGCGAAACCGCCGCCTGCGCACTGGCCAGACTGCCGCTCGGATTGGTAACGACCACGTCGTAGAGGCCCTCGGTGGTCGGCAGGAGCGATGCAATTTTATAGGAAGCCGCCGTGGCCCCCTTGATGGCCACGCCGTTTCTACGCCATTGGTAAGTGATAGGCCCCGGCCCGGCGGCCGCCACGCTCAAGGTGACGGCCGTCTTCAAGTTGGCGCTCTGCGCGAGCGGCTGGGTGACAATGGACACTCCAGAGGGGACCGTGAGTTTCGCCACATTCGAGGTAACGCTCCCCACAGCGTTGGAGACGACCACATCATAGTCCCCGGTCTGCGCCACCTGCACCGAGGCAATCGAGTAGGTCGCTGAAGTGGCGCCAACGATGGGAACGCCGTTGCGGCGCCATTGGTAGGAGAGGGGCGCAGTGCCTACAGCCGCCACTTTGAGGGCGACACTGGTCCCCAAATTTACCGGAGGAGTCGAAGGGTGCTCCGCAATTGCGGCTAGCTGTGGTTCCAGGTAGATGCGGGCGTTGCCGAAACCAGCGTGATCGTCCGAAAGATTGTCGCCTCCCAGCCCAACCATCAACGTGAGGAAGTCCGCATCCTGTGGAATGGGAATAGAAAATCTGTACGGCGAATCGCTGCCGATAGTGAGAGGTGTGAGCTCAGCGCTCACTACCTTCGAGCTATTTGAAAGAACTGCGTACCCACGAACCTTACCCCCACCCATCGTCCCAAAATCCGATTTGAAACGACTGGGTATTCCCGCGTGGGCCGACTTTACTGTCCTCAAGTCAAAAGTGATACCGGCACCGCCATGAATACCAATACCGGCGCTGTAAACCTTGCCGGCGAAACGGAGCGGGCCGCTTCCTCCAACTTCTCGATTATTGGTTAGAAAATCAAAGGAAGCATTGCTTGAATCACCCGGCTGCAGCACGTACGAGATTGAAGAGGAATTGATCTTATTTGCGCCAAGCACAAACGCGCCGTCGATCAAACTGTTTTTAGGGACTGAGTTGTATTTATTATAATAAACATGTCCGAAGTTTGAGTAATTTTTAAATAGGCCCGTTGTTGGATCCAACCCATTTGCACCTTCATTGCCCGGCAGTTGGGTTCCGTTCCCATCTCCCCCGCCAACGATGTTTCCAAGGTCCAGCCAATTCAGCGGAAGCTGCGTCACGTTCAAGTTGGCCGCGTTGCTCGTGACAGAGCCAACGCTATTCGAGACCACCACATCGTATTCCCCGGCCAGCGAGACTTGGAGCGGTGAGACTGAGTAAACCGCAGACGTCGCTCCAAGTATGTCAATCCCATTGCGTCTCCATTGGTAAGCAAAGGGTTGAAGACCTCTGGCCACAACGGAAAAAGCAACGAGATCTCCGACGTCGGCAGAAACCGCACTCGGAGGCGTCACTACAATAGGAGTGGAGATTGCCCTCAGTTCCGCGTTGAGCGAACCTACATCGTAAACGTATACAGACCCCGAGCCTGTTCCACCTTCGACACCTCCAGTGGCCCCAATCACTAGCATCGACGCATCACTCACCATTGTGCTTCCGAATGACTCCAGCGCCCCAAATTTCCGTTCTGGTGCAGAAAACCGACCAATGCATCTCGCTGCTCCTGAAAGAGAAAATGCGTATACCGCTCCATTCGCAACCAACTCATCTCCCTGTTCTCCTGGTGCGCCAACGAAAAGGGTGCCGTTTGAAATTGCAACGGCTGAACCAAATCGAGCACTCGCCGCTGCCAAAGGTGCACTGAGGGTTTCCCTATGGGAAAACGCGCCGCTTTTGAATTCGAATATTTCTACACAGCCAGCTGCGGAGTAGGTCGAGGTGCCTGAAGTTACGGCGGCGCCGTAATTGCCAACAGCGAACAAATCCCCCTCGAACGCGAGCAAATCCAACTCCCTTCTCAGCGAGGTTGAAAACCCGGTGACCGGGATTGTCTGCGAAAGTGTCACTGCAGACGGATCGCCCTTCGAATCCCGAGAAACATCAAATATCTGAACGGAGCCTTCCGTGCCTGCGATCAGTGACGCAACCCGGTTTTTAGAAATCGCCACCTTTCCAATCGACGCCTGTGGCTGAGAATGGACCAAGCTTGTCCGGTTTGTGGCGGCGTCGAGCTTATAGAATTTCAAAAAACCGTCGCTTCGATGATCTGCATTAATTCCCTGCGAAAGCACGATCATGTTTGAGGAGACGGCTCCGTTTGATCCAAAATAACCGGCCTTTTGACCGGAACCCCAGTCATAAACTTTGTTGAATGCCCCGCCCGCTTTCGCGAAGACATATCCCTTCCCGTCGTGCGGATTTGGATCATACGTATGCGGCGACGACAAAACCAAAGAATTCCCAAGCTGTCCCGCCACACTCCCGAAGGAGGGGTAGTCGTAGACAAGGTGAGGGGGAGTTAACGTGGTTAGTTTGCCCTTCGAGCTCCTGTCAAAAACGTGTAGGTTCCCTTGGCTGGTGGCTTCGTGCACAAGAATGACATCATCGCCAAGGAAAACGTGATCTCCAAATTCTGCAGCTGAAATTCCATGCGCAGATGGATTAATTACCGCAGAGGGTTTGGGGTTGTTAATTGCCAACACCTCAACACCGGTCACCAGGAACAGCGCCAGCAAATATTTTGGCGGGATTTTCATGAAGCTAGATGTGCAACTATTCGATCAAACCGACAAACTGAGAAAACGAATGCCCGCCTTGCAGGCTGATTCGCGCGGATTGTGAGGGGTTTTGTCCATGGCGCGAACGAATCCTACAGATTAAATCTGCCCTCTATACGTCCAAGCCGCAATCAAAATGCGATTAACGCACCCGCCGTTCGCCGGGACGCTACCCCCGCAAGTCCGGAGGTTTTTTGCGGGCGTGGCTTGGTGCTGAACGGACGCGCGTTCCCTTGGATTGCTTTTGGGCTTTGGCCGTTTTATCGTTATTTCATGATCAGCACCGTGTAGGCCATTGACGAAGCCGGTGTTTTGCGGCCCCTCACAGCCTTGTCGTTGCAGGAGCGTGCCTTGGTTCAGTTAGTCATTCACGTTCCCGGGGACCCGGCGCCCGTCGGCGCGGATTTGGAGCGCGCCGAGTGGTTGAAACAAGGCGAGCGGACGCTTCTGCAGGCTTGGTCGAACGACGAGGACGACGTCTACACTGCGTTGCTCACGCAATGACCTCGTGCTCCTGCCGATCCCCTTCACTGATCTCAGCAGCAACAGGGTGAGGCCGGCCGTGGTAATCGGCTTGGGGTCGTTTGAATCCGACTTGTTTGTGGTTCCCGTGACATCCCGCCTGTTTCAAACCGATCTGATTCTCCGCGCCTGGGCTCAAGCGGGACTGAATGTCCAGAGCGGGGTCAAGGGACAGATTGCCACGGTGGAGCGCTCCCTGATTCGGCAGGTACTGGGAACTCTTTCCACATCGGATACCGGGCATTTGGACCTGAAGTTGCGCGAGTGGTTGGCGCTTTGAGGTTCTCAAAAGATCACCCGCCGTTCGCCCTCGCCTGCCGTTCACTACGGCCAACCCGCCCGTCGGGAACGACACCTCTTGGCGTGGCTGCGTTTTCTTCCGCCGGGCGCGCGACTCCATGCCGGACGATCCCCTGCACCAACCGCACGACAAACTCTTTCGCTCGACCTTTTCCGAGCCCCGAAACGCGGCCGCCTTTCTGCGCCACCACCTTGGTGGCGGTGCGGCATCCTGCATGGACTGGGCCTCCCTCGCCCTGCTGCCCGGTTCCTTCATCAACGACCAGATGAGGGAGTTCGAGACGGACCTGTTGTTCTCGGTCAAGATCGGACCTTCAGACGCCTTGGTCTACATCCTTTGGGAACACCAGCGCAGCGAGGACCCGAGCATGGCCTTGCGCCTGCTGACCTACATGGTCCGCATCTGGGACGACCAACTTAAAAAACAGGGCCGGCCAGCCAGGCTCGCTCCCATCCTGCCGGTGGTGCTTGCCCAAGACAAAGACCGCTGGAAGACTTCCTCTCAGTTTCAGGATTTGTTCACCTTTCCAGAGGCGATTGAAAAGACGGCCCGCGCCTGCACCCCGGATTTTTCATTTCGCCTGCTGCAGTTGGCAGAAATGGCCTACGAAGACATCCACGGTACGCCCGAGGGCATTCTGACCCTGCGCAGCCTAAAGGCCGAGCCTGTTGGGGAGTTGCTGCGCAGCGAAGTCTGGGACCGCGACCTGATCACGGCCGTGAGTCGCGAGTGGGTGGAACGTTTTTTCAGGTATGTGCTCAACGCCGATGTTGACAGGGAGTCCTTTAAAGCGAGGGTGTTGTCACAGGGTTCCGCAGTTCTCACTTCCGCCGCCATGACACTCGCAGAACAATTCCGTCAGGAAGGCCTTCAAAAAGGCCTTCAAAAAGGCCGCCAAGAGGGCCGCCAAGAGGGCCGCCAGGAAGGCGAAATCGTCTCGCGTCGCAAGGCACTTCAGGACGTGTTGGAGGCGCGCTTCGGAGAGGTCCCGGCCGGGCTGCTGGAGGCTTTGACAGCGGTTTCGGATGTGCAACGGCTTGAGAAGCTTCTAAAATATGCTGCCGTCTGCACCGATCTGGAGGCGTTCGCCTCGGCTTGGTAAGCGGACCACCCCGCATTTGCAGGCCCTTTGCGTTTTGAAGCGTGCAGGTGCGGCCAGGCCGCCCGCCGGACGCGACACCTCATGGCGCGGCTGAGGTTTTTTCCGCCTGTCGCGCGTCTCCATGCCGGACGATCCCCTGCACCAACCGCACGACAAACTCTTTCGCGCCACCTTTTCCGATCCCCGAAACGCGGCCGCCTTTCTGCGCCACCACCTGGGTGGCAGTGCGGCATCCTGCATGGACTGGGCCTCCCTCGCCCTGCTGCCCGGTTCCTTCATCAACGACCAGATGAAGGAGTTCGAGGCGGACCTGTTGTTCTCGGTCAAGATTGGACCTTCAGACGCCCTGGTCTACATCCTTTGGGAACACCAGCGCAGGGAGGACCCGAGCATGGCCTTGCGCCTGCTGACCTACATGGTCCGCATCTGGGACGACCAACTTAAAAAACAGGGCCGGCCAGCCAGGCTCGCTCCCATCCTGCCGGTGGTGCTTGCCCA
>CAMCIN010000245.1 GCA_945874745.1 Akkermansia muciniphila
GGGGAGCAACGTGATACCAGTGGTGGTGACTGCGCAGGATGGAGTCACGAAAAAAACCTACTCGCTGACTGTCAGCCGAACCGCCGGCAGTCTTGCTGCTCTGAGAAGAATGGAGCTCAGGTTTGCTAGTTTGAGCCCAGCGTTTTCGACGGGCACTACGGGTTATAGTGCGACGGTGCTTAATTATGTAAATGCCATTACCGTTGATGCAACTGCGGCCTCGGCGAATGCGATTATCAAGGTGAATGGGGTGGTAGGCTCCGGTTCCCTGAGCACTTCGATCCCGCTAGTGGAAGGCTCCAATGCGATCAATGTTACGGTTACCCCAGAGAATGGCGGTGTGGAAAAGAGTTACGAGGTGGTGGTGCTCAGGCGGCCCGCATTCGATGGCGGCTACGATGGCATGGTGTTGCCTGCCTCGGAAGCGCCCAACCCATCGCAGGCATTGGGAGTGAGCTCGGTGACCGTGAATGCTGGGGGGCGTTTCAGTGGAAATGTGCGGCTTGGTGGAAAGAATGTTTTGGTGCCTTTCTCCGGGTATTTCGATGTTTCCGGAGTGGCTCAGTTTGCAGTTGGCTCCGTGAGGACAACGTCTAGAGACATTGTCCGCGCGGGATTGCCGACTTTGGCGTTATCGATGCGTGTCGATTTCCAACCGGGCTTGACGCATCAGGTGGTTGGGGAACTGCGATCCGGATCACTGGTGGCGGGAACCTTCACGCTGAACCGCAGGCTGTACTCAAGGACGCCGGCGCCTACGGCCCCGATGAGAAATGTCCCCGTAACCGTACTGGATCCCGCCAAAGACAATGGAAGATATACTTTCACTTTGCCTGCGGTGGATCCTGCGGTGCAGAAAATGGCTGCAAGCACCTATCCACAGGGCAGCGGCTGGGCAACTGCTGTGGTGAGTGCGAGTGGATGGGTGGCGGTTTCAGGTGAACTTGCTGATGGCGAGAGATTTGCGCTTAGTCAGTATCTCTCAAAGGATAATCGCTTGCCATTCTACATAGCAGCTTATCGTGGCACGGGGGCTTTTGGGGGAGAGGTTTCCTTCCGAGACGTTCCTGGGCAAAGTGACGCGGATGGGATGGGGGTGCGCTGGTTCAAACCGCCTCTTGCCGCAGACGCCCTGTATCCCGGTGGCTGGCCCTCGGGTATCAGGGTGGACTTGTTGGGGTCAAAGTTTCTTGGTGCAACTGTGACGAAGAATACGGTGCTGGATACTGTTCCCGCGGTTCATCCTGCGGTAAACGCTCTCCTGTCTCTGCGCCATGGGGGATTACCCTCGATGCTGAGCAATAATCTGACTGTGGGCAGGACGTCAGTTAGGGTGCAGGGAGCGCCTGCTGGAGGGATGGCCGCCCTAAATGGGCTGGTTGCTTTGGGAAGCACCGGCCAGATCACTGGACGTTTTGCTCGCCCAGATGCGGCTGGTAGCAGCGTCCAGATGCGTGGCGTCGTGTTCCAGAAGACGTATCACGGGGCTGAGTACTTCATTGCGCCGTCAGCGGGCGGGCGCAAACCCGAAAGCGGCCTTCTAGAACTGGCTTACTGATTTAGTTCGGTGAGACTTAACTGCAAGCCGGCGAATTAAGGCCTCAATACCTCATGGGAGGCTCTGCATCGGCAGGGATTTTGCCACGAATCATTCGGCCCATTCGCGGAGACATCGAGTTTTATCCCTCGGCCCTGGAGCGTTATTCGCTCACAGACAAGGCGTCTCCACACGGAAGGTCGACGAAGTTCTCTCCAACCTCTGCGGCTTGCGCGTTTCCAGTTCCCAAGTCAGTCGTGCCATGGCCGCCCTTGTTCCTCAATTCAACTCCTGGCGCAACCGCCCTCTCGGCGGGCACCAGTCACGGCACCAGTCAGCGACTATGTGGAAAACCGCCTTCACCATCTAGGCCAACGGGAGCCGCTTGGAAATGAGGCCCCCGCACCGTCAGACATTTGGACTGAAAAGCCGACGTCGGTTGGGAGAAACCTACCTTGCCACCCCACTCTCAGCGGGCGTTATGGAATATACCCTTCTCCAAAAAACCAACCGCCGTCTTGACGGAGTCTTTGAGGCGGCTTTGGCACCAAGAAACCGCAGCAGAAACTCAGGGGTTGCCGGGAACGTACCCCGGATCCCCAGGCTTCTTCTTTTGCCCCGGCCCTGCCGGCGCGGCAGGCGCGCTCGGGGGCGAAGCGCTCGATACGGGCGGAGCACTCTGGGGCCGGGCTCCGGCCGGAACACCAGATCCCCCCAGGCCGGACGCCGCCGGGGAAGGTTGTACCGACTGGGTCGCAGCACTGGGTGCGGTCCGCTGAAACCGGGCGGGCTGATCCGCCACGGCTGCGGGCTGTCCTGCGCGGGGAAGCGGCGCAGCCTGAATCGGCGCGATTCCGCCGCCACTCCTGCCAGCACTCCCAAAGGGTGCTCCTGATGTACCGGTCCCATTGGCAGGAACGGCGAGCCCTCCACCAGATCCTGGCTGGGAAAAACTTGAACTCGAACGGGATGCTGAAGGTTGGGTCAGCCCGGAAGACGACTCACCGGCAGCCCGTACCGGGGGAAAACCACTCCCAGGAACGGTGCCGAACCCAGTGCTCTTACCCGAAACAGCCCTCGGTTGAGCCTGGGGATTCGGCTCGACGTCCTGCGGCAACTGGCCTCCCCGAACGGTCTGATTTGGAAGGGAGGGCTGCCCCGTCTGCCCCAGTGGGCCCGGCGTCCGTTCGGGAGATTCCCCGGAAACGGACCGTGGCAATGGCCTGGAACCCGACTCGGGCCGCACCGACTGCTGCCCGCCGAACTGCCCACCGAGTGGAACGGTCGCACTTTGCGGCCCACTCCGGGCCGGTTGTCCAAAAGCCCCCCTATCAGTACCCGCGTCCAAGACCGGAGCGCCGCCGCCCCCGACCTGCTTTTGCTGGCCGACCGGCCACTGGGGCCGCACCGGCAAAGCCTTGGGCACACTGCCGGGGCGCTCCCCTCCAGAAGAAATCCCCCCCTTGGAAATGCTTTCCGAACGCCCTCCGCCGGCCCAGGGCGCAGGCGCAGGAGAGGCAGCAATCTCGCTGAGAACCGCCCGCTTCTCGGCCGAAGTGGGCGCAGTCAAGCGGACCGTTGGCGCGCCCGGATCCCTCAGCACGCCGGAAGACTGCGGGGCTGCGCGGCGTTGCTCCCATTCCCTGCTGATGTGCGACTTAAGCCGTTCATTGCCTGACGGGTCAGCATACCATCCCTTGGACACCGAAGCAGGTGCCGGGGCGGCGGGAAAGTTTCTTACCGCCGCAGTGAACTCCACGCGTCTGGGGGCGGGGAGCACCAAAATATTGTTGCGCACAATATTCTGCACGCCTCCTCCGCTGCCCTGGAGGCTTCGGTAATGGTGCACGTTTTCCTCGCGGGCCACCCGCAGCAGCGGCACCCCGCCGGACGCGTTCTGCGACACCCAACCATACCTCGGGCCCCCGCAATACACCGTGCTGTTGCGCAGCGTAATGTTGGTCACATTTTCAGTACGGACCATGATCACAGCATTCCTCGAGGGCCGGAACAACACATCGGTCAGCACAGGTGCGGCGAAATCACGCACGGCACAGAAGCGGTAGTAGCCGGGGCCGATTTCAGTGTGCACATCCACCCAGGTGCTGATGCCCCGCTGGGGGTGCCACGGAACCTCAGGAGGGAGGGGCGCCCATCCGATATACTCTTCCCCCGTCCGCCAAGACACCCAGGCAGGCGACCAGTCCGCCCCCGGGACCCAGCACCAACCGCGGTCGGAAATCAACCAACGGCCGTAGTGATAGACAATGCTGCCAAAGGGCTCGTGACTCACCCAAGTCCACCCCACATCTGTGTAGGCCCAGTAGCCATCGGTGTAGGGCGACCAGCCCTCCTCGACGTCAGGTCTCCAACAAGGGCCGCGACCTGCAATGTTGATCCAATCTCCGTAAGGAGCCAGGGAATCATAGAAAAAGCCAAAGCCCTCCTCCCCCAAGGCCTCCTGCGCGGGAACCGGCGGAGCCGCCACGCTTAAGGCCGCCATTGCCACCATTGCCATCACCACGGGTTGCGGGTCTCGCATATATTTGGTTTAGGGGGAAAGCAAACGCGGCTGGAGATTAGCCGGAGCTCATCTCCTTTATAGCGGGGCGAACTGCCGATGCCATCTCCATTTATGGGGAATCCCCCAGTGCATGTGCACGGTCAAGCAAACCGGCGTTCAGAGAGGGAAACCCGCGGGCTCTTCTAAATGAAGCCCTCCGCCCCCGAATTCAGAGATATATCCGGAAACAGCACAGGATTAACAGATGAGACGCGGCGACAAGAAGCCTCCGCCTATTTTCAGCTGTGTTCCTCTTTTTCATCTGCGGATACCGGCCTGGGCCGCCGGTACACAAAGAAAGCGCCCTCCCATTAGGGAGAGCGCTCTCAAAGGAACTGTTGCTCCAGTGCGAAAGGGGACACACCGGAAACCGGCTGGCCCGTCTTCTACCGGCTACGCTCCGGCAGTCGCGGCTGCCTCAGTCGAGACGGGAGCCTCGACTGCTGCGGGAGTGTGGTCCACCCACTCGAGGAACGCCATTTCAGCGGCGTCGCTGTTGCGGTTGCCCAGCTTGATGATGCGGGTGTAGCCGCCCTGACGGCCGGCGGTGCGGGGAGCGACCGTGTCAAAAAGCTCGCGGACTGCATCCTTGTTGTGGAGCAGGTAGGAGAGCGCAAGACGCCGTGCGTGCAGCGTATTCTTGCGCCCGATGGTGACGAGCTTCTCCGCAAAGGGGCGCACGGCGCGGGCCTTGGCGAGGGTGGTTTTGATACGGCTGTGTTCAATCAGGCTGATTACCTGGTTGGCCAGCAGCGCGTCGCGATGGGCCTGAGAACGGCCAAGTTTCACGGTTTTCCGTTGGTGACGCATAATTAGGGCAGTGTTAGATTAGAGTTAGCGAGGGACCAGCGAGGTCTCGGGTGAATTAGGCTCCACAAGCCCGGAGTCGAACTTCATCCCAAGGGAGAGGCCCAGCTGGTGCAGCTTGTCCTTGATCTCGTTGAGCGATTTCTTACCGAAGTTCCGATACTTGAGCATTTCGCTCTCAGACTTCTGTGCAAGCTGTCCGACGGTTGTGATGTTGGCGTTGTTGAGGCAGTTGGCGGCACGCACGGAGAGCTCAATTTCATTGACGCTCATGTTCAGAAGCTTCTTGAGCTTCTGGTTTTCCTGGCTCTGCTGCGGCTGTTCCTCTGTGAACTCCACTGCGTTTTCGTCGTAGCCATAGAAAGGCTCGAAATGACGCTTCAAAATGCTGGAGGACTGCACCAGGGCGTCCTCGGGAGAAATCCGGCCGTCGGTCCAAATCTCAAGGATCAAACGGTCGTAGTCGGTGCGCTGGCCAACCCGGGTGTTTTCCACGGCGTACTTGACGCGGGTCACGGGGGAAAAGATCGAGTCCAACGCGATCACGCCAATGGGTTGGTCGGGACGCTTGTTCTGGTCGCCGGTGGAAAAACCGCGTCCTACACGCACTTCGAGTTCGGCTTCAAACTTCACCTTCTTATCGAGGGTGCAAATCAACAGGTCCTTGTTGACGACTTCGCACTGGGCGGAATCCTGAATGTCGCCGGCGGTCACTGCACCTTCCTTGTTTACAGAGATGTGCAGATTGCGGATCTCGTGGTCGTGCGCCTTGAATTTGACCCGCTTGAGGTTCAAAACGATGTCGGTGACGTCTTCCACGACGTGGGGAAGCGTCTGAAACTCGTGGTTGGCTCCGGTGATCTTCACCGCAGTGATCGAGGCACCTTCCAGAGAGGAGAGCAGGACGCGGCGCAGCGAGTTACCCACCGTGTGGCCGTATCCGGCTTCGAAGGGTTCCGCGATGAACTTTGCGTAGGTATCCGTGCGTGAAGCCTCATCCTTCACGAGGGAGGACGGCATTTCAAATCGGCCAAGACGAACTGACATGGTATTTAGGACCGCCCGAAGACGGATTTTAACTAGGATTTCACCGGGTTTCCCTTGGCGCAGATGGCTGAATACCAGAGTATTCAACCCAAGGACCAACGGCGAAGGTTATAGGATTGCGCAACGAGACGGGCCGTGAACTCTAGGGGCACTGCGGGGGGCTGACAACAAAAAACGGGGCCGCCACCAGAGGCGGGTGACCCGCGCACCTGACCAAACTTCCCCAGTCTTTCGGTGAAAGATAAATTGAGCCGTGCTTTCCTTGAGCATCTCAAAGGCAAAGGCGCACCGCTTGCGTTTGGTCGCCTCCGTGGAAAACGGCGTCGGGCGGGTCGTCCGCTGCTGGCAGTCGCCCCCCCTTTTCCTGAACCGTCCGGCTTCCGGAGAAGAGCGCGCCTCCTATTCCTCGAAAATAATCCGGCAACTTGTCCGCGGTTTTGTGGCTACCTATTGGCCAAGCATGACCGTCCCCACCCCAGACAGCAGCCTACACGAACCTTTCCTCAGCCTTTATGCCG
>CAMCIN010000246.1 GCA_945874745.1 Akkermansia muciniphila
CAAAGTGCGTTGGCTGATCTTTTGGGAGGAGACTTCGGCTTGGCGGAAATCCACCGGCTTTACGAGTGCCACGACAAACTTCTTGAACATAAAAAGGCGCTCTTCGAACACCTCACAGAGCGCTGGCGTATGCTCTTTGCCGCCAAATAAGAGGTGCTGGCCGGGAAAACCGCGGACAACAGTATCCTTGGCGAGTTCCTGCAAAAAATCCAGTCCCAGGACGGAAAGACGGAGCTATTGGAAATCCCTTTAATCGCACGCATGGGGGGAGGGGCCGAATCAGCATTGCGCGCTAATAGGCCCCGTTGGTTTCGCTATTGGTATCATTAAATAGATGCTTAAAATACCGCTCCGGCGCATTCAGAAAATCTCTAGTAAGAGAATAGTGTTCTGTTTGTTCATAGGAAGTTTCCTGAATGCCGTTTTCATCGAAAGAAAACAAAGTGGCTCCTGGGTATGCCAGTAAGATTGGGGAGTGAGTGGCAATAATGAATTGAGCCTGATTTTGGCGTTCTAAATTGTGGATTATTTTAAGGAAGGATAATTGGCGTTGTGGGGATAACGCGGCTTCTGGCTCATCAAGTACATATAATCCCTGTTCAAATCGGTTATCAAACAGCGCCAAGAATGATTCGCCGTGGGACTGATGATGGAGAGATTTCCCTCCATATGCGTGCACGTCCGAAACTTGATCTAAATAGGTTGCAAAGTTGTAGAAGCTTTCTGCTCGCATGAAGAATCCTTGCGTCGTTTTTGGAAGCCATGACAATGTCAGTGCTCTTGCGAGTTCGGACCTTTCTGTGAATGTTTCCCGATAGTGGTCTTTGTTGCCACCCTCTGGATGAAATCCGCAATACTCCGCAATGGCTTCAAGCAAGGTTGATTTCCCACTGCCATTTTCGCCAACGAGAAAGGTGACGTTGCTTTTGAATTTGAGATCTATGCCTCGACGAAATGCAGGGACATTGAATGGAAATGCCGTGCCATTAAAGCACTCCGAAGGAGCCGTAAGTCCCCGTAGGTACGGTGATCCCATTTGTGAAATGGATTTAATATTTCGTCCGTGTATTTTCATCGAATATGTGGTTGCAGTGAATCCGGAAGTTCGACATTGATTTGTATCCGGTTGAAATTACCGAAAGGGCTGCACAAAGGCCTAATGCTGTTTATACGTCCGAACTTTCAGATATCGTCAGCAAAAAGACATTGGGTCGGATTAATTCCATCAAATGGATACTTTGGGGTTGAAGCTGAGCAATTGTCGCACCCAGAAGGGGACTGATCTGTTGCCTTTTTGTTCATCGGGCGATCAGCACGGTCCTTCGTCTTTTTAAAGAGCGGAGCTCGATAAACGGTAATGAAATGATTGGAAATTCCTTTTTTCGGACGCATGGGGTGAGGAGGCGAATCTGCATTGCAGCTTAAGGCATTGTGATGGAAGTGCTCAGGGGAGTATCTCAATCGGTACCCCGTTGGGAACAGCTTCCCAGATCTCTTCGATAGCAGCGTTGGTAACGGCAATGCAGCCCGCAGTCCAATCCGCGCTACGGTGGCGTGCGCCCAACCCACCGAGTCCAGTGCGTAATCCATGAATCATAATATCCCCACCAGGCGAAAAACCCTTCTCGGCCGCTTGGGTCGAGTCGGCAACACTGGGATAAGAAACATGTAACGCCCGATGGAAGGCGCTGTTTGATTTGCGGCGATCAATGAAATAAGCGCCCTCGGGAGTTCGGCCATCGCCTTCACGCTGCATTGGGCCAATTGGCGATCGACCCAATGCCACGGCGTAATGTTTCAGAGTCTTTGCCCCGTGAAACAGTGTCAGGCGACGGGCGGCTTTATCGACTAAAATACGGTCAACCTTTGTGCCAAGGGGGAGCGGAAAGGGATCCCGGTGGGCCCAGTACAGTGCCGATGAAAGCCCAGCGCATAAGATTAAAAGTAAAAGCAGAAGCTTCTTCATCGAGATAAACGAATGACGCCGAACGCACTGACAGGAGTTTGTTTTTTTGCGTACGTATGAGGTAAGTTGGCGTCGTATTGCTGCTTTGCTGCCATCCAACCCATCAATGCCAATGTCCAATTCAAAGTGGCTCTTACCGAGATACAAGTGGCGGGCTGGTAGGGCGGGGATTGCAGGCTGTGAGGAGGCTGCTAGGAAGTTCCTTCCGCTACCCGCGCGTAGCACCCGCCCCGGACGTATTTCGGCGCCAAGCAGAGGAGGGGGGGTATGACGCTTTGAGTTCAAAACAAAGCGGGAGGATCAGGGTGTTGCCGCGGTCTGTTCGATGATCGGGAGCAAGGCCTCCGCCCAGAACCGGTAGCCCTGTTCCCGGGGATGGACGAAGTCGGGCATCAGGTCGCGGATGATCCGGCCCTCGGCATCAAGGAAATGCTTGCCGATGTCCAGATACACCAGCCTCTGTTCGGCGGCATAAGATTCAATTCGACGATTTAGTGCGTCGATAACCTTCCGTCGGGGCGCCTCCGGCTTTTCCTCCCGGGGGAAGATGGCCATAAGGATGATGCGCGCCTTTGGCACACGTTGGCGGACCTCTGCGCTCACCGCCTGGATTCCGGACATGATGGCCGCGGGGTCTTTGCTGTCGGACGTGTTGTTGGTACCGATATTGATGACCACCCAGGCAGGGTTCAATCTGTCCAGTTCGCCTTGCTGAAGGCGCCAAAGCACATGCTGGGTGCGGTCGGAGCCGAAACCTAGATTGAGGACCCGGTGCTTCCCCAGCAGCGATTTGAGCACCGGCTCGCCGTAGCGGTAGGCGTGGTCCCCGGGCTGACCGCCGCCCCAAAAATGGGTGATGGAATCGCCGATGAACACCAGATCCGGATTCAGTACATCCTTGAGTTTCAGGATCCCTTCATGGCGGGCCATCCAGTCGTAGCCGTTGCCTTTCTGGGTCGCTGGGATCGTCGGTCCGCTGGGAAGGGGAGGAGGTGCGGCAACAGGCGTATCAGCCGCCATGCAGCCAACCGTCGCGAAGAGGAGCACGGCGGCAAGGGGCGAGCGAAAGGGAAAGGGGGAAGTCATGATTGGATGAAACGAACACACCGCAAATGGACTGATAGGCATTTCCTTCTTACGCGCGGATTGGGAGAGAGGCTGCATTGCCGCGGCGCGTTAAGGATGACAGGAATACTGATGCCGAATTTCCTTTTTGCGTACGCAAAAAAGATCAGCCCGTTTTCTGTTCCGACCTCAATCCGTGAACACGTTGTCGTAGTCCGGCATGGGATCACTCGCATAGCACGGCGAGTCTTCCTGCTGTGCCGGCTTGGCGTTCGGTGGCGCGCGAGAGGGCGCAAGCGATTGGTACGAATCAGAATTTTCACCCCAAAAAATCGGGATGACCCACACCATTCGTGTCGGGTGATAAAAATGGGGGTAACCGCCCATCTACGGATCGGATCGCTCGCCACTCTGCAGCCTAGTGGCTTTTTTCCTCAGCGGGCCCAGCAACGGTCAGCCTTGAGGGGGCAGGTCAGACGCGCTTGCGCCCCTCCGAATCTCTTGGCACCGCACCGGAAACCATGTAATGAGGTTTCTCCACAGCAAAAAAAGTTTGCATCGGTAGTGAGCACTCTTAATGTCTCCAGTCCCCCGAAAGCACCTATCACTGACATGGCTGACGCATCCAACCGCTATTCTCAAAACATACTCGGCGCATTCTACGTCGACGACCAGTGCATCGATTGCGACCTGTGCCGCGAGACGGCTCCTGCAAACTTCAAGCGGGACGACGACGGCGGGCATTCTTACGTTTTCAAACAACCCGAATCCTCCGAAGAGGAAGCCCTTTGCAAGGAAGCCATGGAAGGGTGTCCGGTCGAGGCGATCGGAAGCGATGGCGAGTAGTCGGTAAGTAGGTCTTTTTCCCGAAACCCTCTCGCTGTAAGGCGGGAGGTTTTTTTTGTGCACCTTCCCGCTTTCAGAGGATGAGCGCTTCAGTGGAGCGAGACACAACACTTCGGGAAGCGGCAAGAGCCTTGAATGGGTGTTATCTGGGCTAGAGGCCTTTACCCGTAAGCTTCCTCTTGGTCTGGCGGAACGATTCCTGCCGTCCGCTTAAACATCAGCGCGTACCAAACTGCAGGGCACCGCGCCACCCCCCGGGGAAGCCTTGTTTTGTCGCAAGGGTACAAATTTTACGAATTTCCGTCCGCCCTTTGCTCACAAGCCGCCCACTATTCGTAAAATTCGTTCATTGCAAACGGGGACGAAGTGACCCGTGCGATGCTTCTATTGGTCAGGATTTGCTTTTCGCCCAGTTTCCGCCTCTCTCTCGCGCGGGATCTTCGCGGGGCGCACTAAAGAAGAGCTTAGTT
The DNA here is from genome assembly GCA_945874745.1 of Akkermansia muciniphila. Lineage (GTDB taxonomy): Bacteria > Verrucomicrobiota > Verrucomicrobiia > Chthoniobacterales > Chthoniobacteraceae > Chth-196. The sequence goes on from CAMCIN010000246.1 coordinate 4,348, forward strand.
GAACAGCAGACGCATTACCATCTGATGGGAAACGTTCGTCTGGGTGAGCATCGAGGACGCCGCTTCCTGCAGCATGCTGAAACGGGACAACTGCGCAACCTCGGAGGCCACATCTACGTCGGCGATCCGCGAGACGGCCGCCTCCATTCCTATCGTGGTCAGCCGCTGGCGGTCCAGACTGTGTCCCAGTCGGCTTTGCTGGGCTCCGTTGGTTGCCATTGTTTTTGCAAGGCTTTCAACCGCTAGGGAGGTAACCGTGCTGATTTCCGAGGCCGTGTTCCGGTCCAGCGTGCCGGTTGAAACGTTCGCGGCGCTGGTGGCAAGGGGATTGTCGGTCCACGCGGCCAGGGTGCTCGTCAGGGTGACTGACTCGGTGGGCACGTTGAGGGTTGCCCCCGGGACCGCGGTGGAAAATGTCACAGGGATCGTGGAAGTCGTTGTGGTGCCCGCATGCAGTGGGTCAATCAGAGTGTTGTTGCGGAAGTTTTCAGCCAGCGCGCGGTAAGTCGGGTTAGTGACGTAGGGCGGTTGAGGGTTGTTCAGTCGAAAAGTGTTCGTTCCACTGACGCTCACACTAGGCAGTGCAAGTGAGGCGGCTACGGTGATTGGATTCAGCGCAAGGTTCGTGGCGGCACGACTGTTCCATCCCGGGGTCAGGCTCAACTGTTCCGTCCAGTTTTGGGTGATCGTGACAATCTGGTCCAAATCGAACTCGGTGCCGTCCTGCAGATAGCCCTTCACGTCCTGCGGCGGATTCGGTACGAAAATCCGGCGCGTCAAATTCCCCGGATCCGCGAAAGACACGAACCCGTTGATGAGCATGTCCATCCACGGGTTGGTTGCCAGCGCAGGCCGGGAGAGCGAAATCTTTTTGCCATCGGCGGTCACCGATAGTTCCAGCAGCGAGCTTGGGGTGACTTCCCGAGTAGGTTTTGACGAAGTCCTTGAAGCGTTCTTCGGCGTGGGGGCGGCATTTCTCGAATTCGAGAACGAGCTGTTTGTTGAGGTTTGAGACCTGGCCGGAAGAGACCTCGAAGCCGCACAACTCTTCCATGATTTTGGGTATGCGGCGTGTACTTACGCCCTCGACATAGAGCTGGCGATGGCGGATTTAAGGGCAAGATCACTGCGTGAGCCCTTCTCCAGAAGTGATGAAGAGAAGGCCGAGTCGCTTTCACGAACATGAGGAACGGCGGTAGACGTAAATGACACCGGCAACCTATGGCTGAAAGAAAATGAACGCTGACCCCTAGTTCCCCGGGGGCGTTCATCTTCAACGGGGACGAAGCGACCGATGCAATGGCGTCTTGTCCATCTTTTATCTGTCCGCTCCGGACATTCCGTGGCACCCTGCGCCACCTCTGGTGTGCATGGGAGCGCGTCAAGAGTTGAACTCCGACGCCTTATTTGCCCCCTTTTTCCTCGTCCTAAATGCAAACTGGCCCTTTTTTAAAGCTCTTTGAGGCAAATGGTTCCTCTATCACTGTTTGAGCGGGATCTCTCTTCCCGCCCGTGCTCGATTTGAAACTTAAATCTACTCTCACTCGTAGTTCTAATACTACGATACCGTTGAACCTTCGATTTGGCACATGGACACTCGCTTAAGTCTCGCTATTTTCCTATGGCTGATTCTGATAGTGACAGCTTTGGCGCCTGTTTTGAGAAAATCGGAGTTTGAGCAGCGTGATTGGTTAAGGACACTCGTTTTGTTTGTTTTCACGCTTGGGATCGCTTTGCCCGTGTGGCGCTGGCGGAGCCTGATGTACAATGGGGAGATCAACGTCGACGAGGGGACTGCCATTGCGATGGGGCTAAAATACTTGAACGACCCCGTCCCGTGGCGTTCCGTGGACGGAATCACCTGCGGCCCGCTTGCGACATGGATTGGCCTTTGGGCCCCGCTGCTGGGGCTCAAACTGAGTTATCTAACGGTCCGGATTACCGCTCTCTTCCTGATGTTTTTATGCGGAATCGGGACTGTGTTCTCAATGCGGGAAATTGTTGGGGCCCGCCTTTCCTTTGTATTGACTCTGCCACCTCTTGCTCTGTTGTTAAG